>DVNS01000119.1 GCA_018714145.1 Candidatus Avilachnospira avistercoris | reverse complement strand
AATACAAAGGCTTCAGCAAAGCCGCAGCGAAGATGTAAACAATGTTGCAGAAAAAAACGCCGGCAGAGCCGACGTTTTTATAAGCCTTTATCTCTCCTCCCTGAAGTAGGATCTTCCGAGGCTTGCCGGAGGCTGGTCCTCCTTTTTGCTGCGTATGCTCGTTATGACCAGCACAAGCAGGGTCACCACATAGGGTATCATCTTGTAAAGCTCCCGAAGCTCCATATGATCCATGCCGGTAGGGATATAAAGATAAAGTATATACAGTCCTCCGAACAGGAAGGATGCCAAGATGCTTAGTTTAGGACGCCATACAGTAAATATGACGAGGGCTATGGCAAGCCAGCCCCTGTCTCCGAAGGCATTGTTGGACCATACTCCGGTGGCGTAGTCCATGACATAGTAAAGACCTCCAAGGCCTGCTATCATGCAGCCAAGGCAGGTAGCCGCATATTTATAGCGGGACACGCTTATGCCCACCGCATCGGCAGTATAAGGGTCCTCTCCCACGGCCCTAAGATGAAGTCCTATCCTCGTATGGTTCAGCACATGGGAAGCTATCAGAGCTATGGCAACTCCCAGATAGGCCATAAATCCATAGGAAAGGAACAGGTCCCCAAAGGCTCCGAAGCTTTCTGCAAAGGGAAGCTTCTTACTGAAAAATGAGCTGGTGGCAGTAAGGGCTATGGAGGGCACATCGCTGTCCACGAGCTTTATGAGGGAGCCGCCGAAGAAATTTCCAAAGCCTATGCCGAAGGTCGTCATGGCAAGGCCCACCACATTTTGATTGGCCCTGAGGGTCACGGTAAGGAAGGAATAAAGCAGTCCCATAAGAAGTGAGCCCAGAAGGCAGCAGAAAAGGGGTATAAGTACCGCAAGGACAGGATTCATCATGGCAGTATCCGGCAGGGACCTCTCATAAAAGAAGGCTCCAATGACACCGGAAATGGCTCCCACATACATGACTCCCGGGATACCGAGGTTGAGGTTTCCGGATTTTTCAGTGATTATCTCTCCGGTACAGCCGAAAAGAAGGGGTATGCCCTGTACCACGGCCCTTGGTATGAATGCAAGTAAAAAGCTCCACATACTTACTTCTCCTCCTTTACTGCTTTTTTACGAAACTGTATCCTGTAGTTTATGAAGAATTCACAGCCTATAAGGAAAAACAGTATTATGCCAGTAATGATGTCGGCATAAGAATGATTGAGCCCGAAATTCGTGGATATCTCACCGGCTCCCCTGTTCATGAATATGATGAGGAGACTGGCAAATACCATGGTCAGAGGATTGAACTTGCACATCCATGCCACGAGCACTCCGGTAAAGCCCTGACCGTCTGCTATGGTCGTGGTCACCGTATGGTTGATGCTGCCCACAAGCAGCAGACCCACAAGTCCGCAGAGACAGCCTGAAAGGAGCATGGTCCTGACTATGACCTTCTCCACCTTTATACCCACATATCTTGCGGTCTTATCGCTCTCTCCTACTACCGATATCTCATATCCATGCTTAAAATAGTTAAGATAGATATAGATGAATATCGTGACTACTACAGCCACGATGATGGTCAGCAGATACTTGGAGCCGAATACCTCAGGAAGCCAGCCTATGTTGGAATCCTGATTTATGATGCCTATCTTTCCCGAACCCTTGGGCACCTCCCATATGATGGTAAAATATGCCACAAGCTGGGTAGCTATATAATTCATCATAAGGGTGGACAGGGTCTCATTTGTGTTCCATCTGCTCTTAAAGAAGGCTGGGATAAAGCCCCACAGGGCTCCAGCCGCAAGGCTTCCTGCCACCATGCAGAGGATGACAAGGGCATTGGGAAGCTTGTCTGAAAGACATATCATGCAGGCTGCTGCCGCCAGTCCTCCCACAAGTATCTGTCCCTCTCCTCCGACATTCCAGAATCTCATGCGGAAGGCCGGTGTCAGGGCCACTGATATGAGCAGCAGGACTGCCGTGTTCTGAAGGGTTATCCATATCTTCCTCTTGCTTCCGAAGGCTCCGGTAAATATGGATTCATATACGCTTATGGGCTCAAGGCCTGTTGTAGCCATCGTCACTATTCCGCAGACCAGAAGAGCCAGCAGTATGGCTGCTACCCTTACGCCGAATATCCTCTTAAGGCTGGGAGCATCCCTCTTTACTATATGAAAAAGGGGCTCACTTATCCTTTTATTCATGGCTCTCACCTCCTTGGCTGGTCATCAGTCTGCCGATAAGGTTTTTATCTGCGGTCCTTGCGTCCAGTATTCCGCTTACTTTTCCGCCGCAGAGCACCATTATCCTGTCGGAAAGCTCCAAAAGCACATCAAGGTCCTCTCCTACAAATATGACTGACACGCCCTTTTCCTTTTGCTCATTGATAAGATTGTATATGGTATAGGAGGAGTTGATATCAAGTCCCCTTACGGCATAGGCAGTAAGCAGCACCGTAGGGTCTGAGGCTATCTCCCTTCCCACCAGCACCTTCTGGACATTTCCGCCTGACAGTCTTCTGACCGGAGTAGTGATGCCCGGGGTCACGATATCGAGCTTCTTTACTACCTCTTTTGCAAGCTTTTTTGAGGGCTTCCTGTCTGTAAATGGACCCCTTCCCTTCCTGAAGGTTCTAAGCATCATATTGTCGGCTATGTCCATGTTAGCCACAAGACCCATGCCTAACCTGTCCTCAGGCACGAAGGACATGGAGACTCCCATTTCCGCTATGGAAAGGGGGTCCTTGCCAAGAAGGGGCTCCCTTGAGCCGTCATCCCTGATATAGGTAACCTCTCCCGATTCCACGGGCTGAAGTCCTGCCACGGCCTCCAGAAGCTCCTTCTGTCCGCAGCCCGAGATACCGGCCACGCCCAAGATCTCGCCTGTATTTGCCGTGAAGGAAACATCCTGAAGCTTAAGTATGCCCTCGTCATTCCTGACGGTAAGTCCCTTTACCTCTATCCTCGGCTTTACTCCCACCGGGTCCTCTCTGTTTATATTCAACGATACGGAATGGCCCACCATCATGCTGGTCATCTGCTCCACATCCATATCCTTGGTATCCACGCTGCCGATAAATTCTCCGGCCCTTAATACCGCCACCCTGTCCGATATCTCCTCGACCTCGCGCATCTTATGGGTAATGATGACTATGGCCTTCCCGTCCTTCTTCATCCTGCGCAGCACGTCAAAAAGCTTTTCCGTCTCCTGAGGAGTAAGCACTGCAGTAGGCTCATCAAGGATGAGTATATCGGCTCCGCGGTAAAGCACCTTCACTATCTCCACGGTCTGCTTCTGGGAAACAGACATATCATATATCTTCTGCTTTGGATCTATGTCAAAGCCGTATTTCTCACATATCTCATTTATCCTGTCCGTGGTCTCCCTGATATTCAGCTTCTCGTGGAGACCAAGACTTATATTTTCTGCGGCAGACAGCACATCCACCAGCTTGAAATGCTGGTGCACCATGCCTATGCCAAGGGCATGGGAGTCCCTCGGTGATCTGATGACCCTTTCTGCGCCATTTATGTATATCTGTCCCTCATCGGGAAAATATATGCCTGAAAGCATATTCATGAGAGTGGTCTTGCCGCTCCCATTCTCCCCTAAAAGGGCCAGTATCTCTCCCTTATATATGTCGAGGTCCACCTTATAGTTGGCTCGCACCGAGCCAAAGGATTTTGAGACCCCTCTCATCGAAACTGCGGCATTGTCAGCCTTCATCCATCATCCCTCTTTTCCCCTGTCATCCAAAAATCATAAAAGGACGGCGCGGCGATACTCGCTGTGCCGCCCTCGCAATGGTTTTTATCCTGCTAAAAGGCAGTCCATATTAAGTTCATCAGAATGCTGTATCCAGCAGGTTGATGCCGTCTATCTGAACATCGAAGTAAGGTGCTGAACGAAGTCCGTCTGCGGACTCATCAAAATAGCCATCCTTCACAGCCTCGTGATCGGGAGTGTAATCCGCGTCAGTGTCAACGTCAGCCATGTAGCTGGTAAGCTCTGCTCCGTCAACGGTGAAGGTGGAGATATCAAATACATGGAGCTCTCCTGCGATGATGGCCTCCTTAGCCTCCTCGATGGACTCAGCAGTTCCCTCAGCCACGCAGCTTCCAAGCTCGCTGAGCTCTACGGAGCCGGTCTCAAGGGATCCGCACCAGTCAGCGGGTATCTCCTTGCCCTCTGCGATGGAGTTCAGGCAAAGCTCAAAGTAAGGCTCCCAGTTGACCCTTGAGGATACAAGGAAGGTATTGGGACAGGCTTCCTGGGTGCTTCCGTTGTAGGAAACATTGGGTACGCCGGCTGTCTCGCAGGCAGTGGGAGCTCCCATGGAATCGGCATGCTGGCTGATGATGACGCAGCCATTTTCAATGAGCTTATTTGCGCCCTCCTTCTCTGCAGTCTCATCGTACCATGAACCTGTGAAGGTGACCTCCATGGTAGCTGAAGGACATACGGAGCGGGCACCAAGGAAGAATGAGGTATATCCGGAAATAACCTCTGCATAGGTATACGCGCCTACATAGCCTATCTTCGCCTCATCCTCTGTGATGTCACCGTTTGCTATCATCTCATTGAGCTTAAGGCCGGCAACGATACCTGCAAGATAGCGTCCGTCATAAATGGAGGCAAATGCGTTGTGGAAATTGTCAAGACCTTCGGTATGAGCCTTTGTGCCTGTAGCATGGCCGAACTGTACCTCCGGATACTCCTTAGCCGCCTCAATGATGTAGTCCTCGTGTCCGAAGCTGTCAGCGAATACAAAATCGCAGCCCGCATCAGCAAGCTCACATGCAGCCTCATAGGCTTCCTGTCCCTCGGGGATATTGGTCTTGGAGACCATCTCTACTCCGAGCTTCTCGCAGGCTTCCTTAGCCGCATTCATGAAGTTCAGGTCATAGGTGGAATTCTCATCATGCAAAAAAATAAATCCGGCCTTCAGTTCAGATAGTGCAGTTCCCTCAGCCTCTTCTGCTTCCGCCTCTGTTACAGCCTCTGCCTCAGAGTTTGCCTCGGTCCCTGCCTCTGTACTGCCGCCGGATGTTCCACAGCCTGCAAGAGAGGCACCTACGATCGTTGCCGCAATCAATAACAGCAATTTCTTTTTCACAACATTTCCTCCTTTAATAGTTCCTTAAACTATAGATAAAAATGTTCCCATAAGGGCCTGCGGCCTTTTGCCGCATCTCTTTCCCCTTACGCTATAAAGTATACGAGAGGCAAAAGTTGTCTGTCAATAAGACATAATTTACAAAAAAATTT
>DVNS01000118.1 GCA_018714145.1 Candidatus Avilachnospira avistercoris | reverse complement strand
ATCGGTGTAGCCATCATGTTCATCATCAGGATGTTCCCTCCTGTAGCACCGATAACAGAGACTGGTATGGAGATCCTTGGTATCTTCATCGGTACCCTTTATCTCTGGACCACAGTTGACCCTACTTGGGCAAGTATCTTTTCTATCTTTATGATAGGCTTCAGCAGCTATTCCAACATGGGCGGCGTTATCAAGGAGGCCTTTGGTAATCCGACAGTCGTTCAGATGCTATTCATGATGGTATTCTCAGGAGCTCTGGTCCGTGAGAAGATAACCCCTTATATCGGACGTTGGTTCCTGACCCGTAAGGTCAGCGAAGGAAAACCTTGGCTTCTTACCTTTGTCATATCCCTTGGATGCCTTCTGATGGCAGTATTCCTTGGAGGTCCCTTCGCTCCTATATTCCTGTTCTGGCCGGTTATGTATGACATTTTCCAGCAGCTCGGATATACAAATAAGGAGACCTATCCCAAGCTTGCCGTTATCATGGTAGTTTTCGGCTCCATGCTCGGATTCCCCGTGCCTCCCTATGCAGGAAATCCTCTGGCGCTGCTTACCAACTACCGCACCATTTCCAACAATACCGTAGAGCTTAATGATGGTATGTACTTTGCATGTACCCTCATCATGGGTATAGTATTCCTTGCTATAACCATCATCTTCCTTAAGTATGTCATTCATCCCGATGTAAGCAAGCTTAAGAGCCTTAAGATAGATGACCTTAAGAAGAACCCGCTTCCTCCGATGTCCATACATCAGAAGATACTTGCTATCGCTTACGTGATATACGTGCTCTGCATGCTTATCCCCAGCTGGTTCCCGACACTGCCCGGCATGGCCTTCCTCAAGGCTAACTCAACTGGTATGGCCGCAACCTTCGTGGCTGTACTTGCAGCCATACAGCTGGCCGGAAAGCCTGTTATAGACATTCAGGGAACCATGAAGACCAATGTGGCATGGAGCTCCTTCTTCCTCTGCACCTCAGCCATCCTTATCGGAAGCGTGCTGACTGCTGAGAATACAGGTATTACTCCGTTCCTCAACCAGCTTCTTTCACCCCTGTTCACAGGCATGAGCACAGTTATCTTCATCGTATTCCTGATGATAGTACTTATGGTACTGACCAATGTCTGCAACTCGCTGGTCATCGGTATGATCCTGCAGCCGGTAATACTTTCCTACTGCACGACCACTGGCATCAACGCAGCACCCATAGTTTCACTGTCAATCTTCTTCGTGCTTTCCTGCGCTATGGAGACGCCGGCAGCTTCACCCTTCGCAGCCATGCTCTTCGGCAACAAGGAGTGGCTTGAGGCTAAGGACATCTATAAGTACTGCGGTATGATCATCCTGCTTGAGTTCGCACTGGTACTGGTCATCGGCATACCTATGATGAACCTGTTCATGGGCTGAAGATTTTGAGTATTTTACACAAAATTTAACGAAGGCTATTTAAAAAATAATAAAAATTTGCCATAATAATATTAGGCATTTGACAGAGCTGAAGTCATGCTGCCCCAAGGCTTGGGAAAGCATGACTTCGGGCGCATCTTAGGCTGAAGATTGTTTCGTTGCAGGAGGCGATTTGCCTTTCTGCGTTGCGTTATGCCGCCCTTTTGGAGGCAGAATGGAGAATGTATTATGAATGAGATCTATGACGTGGTGATAATTGGTTCAGGTCCTGCCGGCATGACCGCCGCAGTATATGCTGCAAGGGCTGATATGAAGGTGCTGATGCTGGATAAGCTGGCTCCCGGCGGACAGATAATCAATACCAACGAGATAAACAACTATACCGGCATCCAGAGCGTCAACGGCGCAGAGCTGGCCATGCAGATGTTCGAGCATACTCAGGCCCTTGGTGTGGCATTTGACTATCGTACCGTTACCTCCATCGAGGACTGCGGAAAGATAAAGAAGGTTCACTGCCTTGAGGATGACATGGTCATCGAGGCCAAGTCCGTTATCATAGCCACAGGCACAAGGCATCGTACCCTCGGTATCCCCACAGAGGACAAGTGGAAGGGCAACGGCATAAGCTGGTGCGCTATCTGTGACGGCGAGCAGTACAGAGGCAAGGACGTGGTAGTTATCGGCGGCGGTAATTCAGCAGTTGAGGAGTCCCTGTATCTTGTGGGCATAGTCAACAGCCTTACCATCGTGACCATGTTCGACCTTACGGCAGATCCCATGGTATGCGATAAGCTCAGGGCCAATCCTAAGGTCAAGATATACGCATATCAGGATGTGCTTGATTTTACCGGAGAGGACAAGCTCACCGGAGTGCATTTCAAGAGCACCAAGACCGGCGAGGAGAATACGGTCAAGTGTGACGGAGTATTTGAGTACATAGGCCTTGAGCCCACCACCGAGTTTGCCGAGGACCTTGGCATACTTGACAGGGGTTACATTACGGTCAACAATAAGATGGAGACCTCAGTCCCCGGTATATATGGAGCCGGAGACTGCATCGTAAAGGGACTTCGTCAGGTCATCACGGCCTGCAGCGACGGTGCCATAGCCGCAGAGGAGGCCTCACACTACGTGCAGAAGCTTGCGGATTGATCCGCAGCATCTTATAAGCAAATACACGGCGGCTGCTTTGGAAACCATGGCTGCAGCGCATGGGCAGGCTGACCTAGGCTTGGGAGTCTGGGATGAAGTCTGAAGCCCAAGGCTTTTCAGCGGAAGATATGGAAGGGCGCCGGACCGTGGCAGGTAAAGTCCAGAAGGAGCAGAGAAATGATCAAAGAAGTTAATGCAGAAGAGTACAGAGCTGAAGACATGAGCGGACTTGTGCTGGTGGATTTCTACTCAAGCACCTGCGGTCCCTGTAAGATGATGGCTTTCGTCTTAAGGGATGTGGATCAGCAGCTCGGAGACAAGGTCAAGATCCTTAAGGTCAACTTTGATGAGAACAAGGAGCTTGTAGCAGAAAAGGGAGTTAGCGGATATCCTACACTGGTCCTCTTTAAGGACGGCGAGGAAGTAAAGCGCCTCGGTGGACTTCAGCAGAAGCCCGTCGTTATCAAGATGATCGAGGAAAATCTGTAAAAAGTTAAAGGGCTTTCACACATAGGAGCCCCGGACCCCGGGGATGAGCCATCGTCCCCAAGTTATTCATTTTATAAGGAGAAGAGAGATATGGCAGTAAAGCACACTTATCAAAGCTATCTCATCGACCAGCAGTATGAGGCAGAGCAGGCCATGCTGAAGGAGTTTCATGAGGGACACTATACCATTGAGGAGCCTCTCGTAAAGTATAATCTCTACATGATAAATCCCCTTGCAGCAGTAGTATGCTTCACTACTGAGGAAGAGGTAGCCGTAACGGTCCGCGTACTCGGCAAGAAGGGTCATCAGGGAGATATGTATCATACCTTCCCGAAGGCCAAGGAGCATGTGCTTCCCGTAGTAGGACTTTATTCCAATTATGAAAACAAGGTAGAGCTTGAGGAGTACAGGGGCAAAAAGAGCACCATCACCATCAAGACACCGGATGTATTTGACGGAGCAGATCCCATCATCTCCATGCATACCACTCCTGAGTACCTTCAGGACAATGTCATCATGGTATCACCTGCAGGTGAGGACCTGACTGTTGCTTATGATTACAACGGAGATGCAAGGTTCCACATGACCATCCCCTGCGTATTCGATGTAAAGCGTGCAAAGAACGGAAACCTGCTCATGGGAACCAACAGGATACTTAGGCTTCCCTACTACATGAGCGGCGTTTATGAGATGAGCCCCGTAGGAAAGATATATAAGGAGTACAGACTTCCCGGCGGATATCATCACGATGAGTTCGAGCTTCCCGACGGCAACCTCCTCGTTCTGACTGATGACCTTCAGTCCGATACCGTAGAGGATAAGCTTGCCATAGTAGACAGGAAGACCGGTAAGGTCCTTCGTACCTACGACTACAGGAAGATACTTCCTGAGAAGGAGGCCGGAAGATCAGGCAGCTGGTCTGATGAGGACTGGTTCCACAACAATGCCTGCTGGTATGATCCCAACACCAACAGCATCACCCTTTCCGGACGTCATATCGATGCCATGGTCAATATCGACTATGACAGCGGCGAGCTCAACTGGATCATAGGCGATCCCTATGGCTGGCCCGAGGACTTCGTAAAAAAGTATTTCTTCACACCCGTAGGCACCAACTTCGGATGGCAGTATGAGCAGCATGCCTGCCTCATCACTCCCAACGGAGATGTAATGTGCTTCGATAACCACCACTATGGAAGCAAGGATCCCGAGAAGTTCCTTCCCGCAAAGGACAACTACTCAAGGGGAGTTCGTTATCACATCAATACCAAGGACATGACCATCGAGCAGGTATGGGAGTACGGTAAGGACCGCGGAGCAGAGTTCTTCAGCCCTTATATCTGTAACGTAGAGTATTACAATGAGGGACATTACCTTGTTCACTCAGGCGGTATCGGATACATGCCCGACAATGTTACTCCTTGTGAGGGACTTCCTCCTGCATTCCGTAATCAGGGAGGACATCTCTATGCTACCACTGTTGAGATAGACAATGATGTTAAGCAGCTGGAGCTCAAGGTACACGGCAACTTCTACCGTGCAGAGAAGCTTAAGCTCTACTCAGACGGCATCAATCTTGAGCTCGGCAAGGGTGAGGAGCTCGGCGAGATGGGCGTTACCAAGGAGTTCGATATCGAGGTTCCCGCAGAAAAGACAAGAGAGATCCTTCCCGACAAGCATGAGGGAGAGGTCATCGAGGAGCCCGACCGCTTCACCTTCAACGCAACCTTTGAGAAGGGCCAGATGGTACAGCTCCTGCTGTGTCAGGGTGAGGAGATACACAGATACTTCATCTCCACCACGGCTATGCAGCTCAAGGCTATGTGCGTAGCTACATTCATGTCACCCGATGCCCGTCAGACAAGGACCTTCGTAAACAAGGAGGGCCTGAAGGGCACCTATGATATCCGTGTCATCGTTGATGACAAGGAATATGAGACCGGAGTACAGGTCACCTGCTAAATAAACCCATGGCTTTGCGGTCCACATCACCGCAAAGCCTCAATTTCAGGAGGATACGTTAATGGGATACAGACTGAACAAAGAACAGTCAAATGCGCTCTTTGCAAAGCTGAGCGAGAAGTATGACATTTACGCTCCGAAGCGTTTCCCCAAGCAGGGACGTTATTCGGACACAGATGTCATAAAGTACGACAAGGTAACTTCCTTCGATGAAGTGGAATATGCCGAGAAGTCTACTTACCCGATGAAGGAGGTCCTGAACCCCGTTCATCAGACACTCTTTTATTTCAATGATGAGGATTATCATGAGGCAGTAAAGAAGCTCAGGCCCATGCTCATCATCGGCCGTCCCTGCGATATCAATGCGCAGAAGATACAGGAGAGGATATTCCTGCAGAATGGCCCCCATGCAGACGCTTATTATCAGAGGCGTCATGAGATGGCTAAGTTCGTGCTCATGGAGTGTGAGGGAGGTACAGATACCTGCTTCTGCGTATCCATGAACGCAAACAAGACCGATGATTATGTATTCGGACTTAAGTTCTCTGAGGCAGGACTTGAGATAGAGTCCAAGGATGCTGAGTTCGAGCCTTACTTTAGCGAGTATGAGAAGGAAGACTTCAAGGTAAAGTTCGTTGAGAAAAATCAGCTCACAGTTACTCCTCCCGTCATTCCCGATAAGGAGGTGCTCAATGCCCTCAAGAAGCATCCCATGTGGAAGGAATACGATGCAAGATGCATCTCCTGCGGAGCCTGCACCATGGCCTGCTCGACCTGCACCTGCTTCACCACAAGGGACGTCGTATATACTGAGAATGCCGACAACGGTGAGAGACGCAGAGTTTCAGCCTCCTGTCAGGTCGCTGGCTTCGATCAGATGGCAGGTCAGAGGGAGATGCGTCCCACAGCCGGAGACCGTATGCGCTATAAGGTGCTTCATAAGTTCCAAGCCTATGATGCAAGGTTCCATGAGGGTCATATGTGCGTAGGCTGCGGAAGATGTACGGATCATTGCCCTCAGTTCATCGCTCTTTCAGCTACGGTCAATAAGATGTCCGAGGCAGTCAAAGAGATAATGAAGGAACAGGGAAAGGAGTGCTGATATGATAAGGAACGAATTACAGCCTGCAGCATGCAGGATACTCAGTGTAAAGCATGAATCTATGCATGAGTGGACCTTCCGTGTTGAGACTGATATTAAGGTCAGCCACGGACAGTTCATGCAGCTTTCCATTCCCAGAGTCGGTGAGGCTCCCATCTCTGTTTCCATGCAGGGAGACGGATGGCTGGAGTTCACTCTCCGTCCGGTAGGAAAGGTGACCAACGAGATATTTGAGAAGAAGGCCGGAGAGTATCTGTTCCTCAGGGGACCCTACGGCAACGGATGGCCTAAGCACAGGATAGACGGCAAGCACCTTGTAGTCATCACAGGCGGTACAGGCCTTGCTCCTGTAAGGAGCCTTCTCAATCACTACTATGACCACATGGATGAGGTCAAGGATATCCATCTGATAAGCGGCTTCAAGAATGACGAAAGCATCGTATTCACAGAGGACCTTGCAAAGTGGAAGGAGAAGTTCACCACTACCTATGCCCTTGACAATGACGAGAAGGAGGGCTTCAGGACCGGTATGGTAACTGCCTTCGTTTCAGAGATACCTTGGAAGGACTTTGGCGAGGATTACACCGTACTTGTGGTAGGTCCCCCGCCCATGATGAAGTTCACAGGTCTTGAGCTTCTCAAGAACGGAGTCTCCGAGGAGAACATCTGGATGAGCTTTGAGAGAAAGATGTCCTGTGCCATCGGAAAGTGCGGACACTGCCGCATCGACGAAACCTATGTATGTCTTGATGGACCGGTATTCATGTATACCGTAGCCAAGGATCTCGTAGATTAAGGAGGGCGCATATGAATAACGATATAAATGTAAAAGCGCTGCAAAGAAACTGCTTCCGTCAGTCCAAGGTACCCGGAGAGTTCATGCTTCAGATGCGTGTTCCCGGCGGTGTCATCCCTGCAAAGTACCTTGAGGTCGCTACTCATATCGCAGAGACTTGGGGCGACGGTAATTTCCATATCGGAACCAGACAGACCCTTGATTTCCCCGGTATAAAGTATGAGAACATCAAGGCTGTCAATGAATACATTCAGGAATATATCGAGGGAGTTGAGACCGAGCTTTCAGGCGTTGATATGAACCAGATAGCTCATGAGCCCCATGAGTGGGATCCCAAGTCAGGATACCCTACCATCGGAGCAAGAAACGTTACCGCTTGTATCGGAAACGTACACTGCATCTGCGGCAATATCAATACTCAGGATATGGCAAGGAAGGTAGAGCAGCTCATATTCCCTTCCAACTACCATATCAAGGTCAATGTGGCAGGCTGCCCCAATGACTGTATCAAGGCCAATATGTGTGACTTCGGTATCATCGGAGTTGCAAAGATAGACTTCAATCCCGAGCGCTGCATAGGCTGCGGAGCCTGCGTAAGACAGTGTAAGGCTGCTTCCACCAGAGTCCTTATGTCAGGCCCCAACGGTCTTCCCATCAAGGACGACTGCTGCTGCGTAGGCTGCGGTGAGTGCGTAAGGGTATGCCCTGCAAGTGCATGGACAAGGAACCCCAAGAAGTTCTACAGAGTCATCCTTGGCGGACGTACAGGACGTCAGACCCCGAGAGCCGGCAAGATGTTCCTTAACTGGGCTACAGAGGACGTAGTTCTTGGAGTTCTTAAGAACTGGCAGAAGTTCTCTGCTTGGGCACTGGATTACAAGCCTGTATACCTCCATGGCGGACACCTTATCGACCGTGCAGGTTATCATAAGTTCAAGGAGATAATCCTTGAGGGAGTTGAGCTCAACCCCGAGTGTCAGGTAGCAGAGCAGATGTTCTGGCATGAGACCGAGTGGCGCTCCAACTTCAACGTCAAGTTCCCTGAGGACCACCTGCTTGCAGGTCCCGGCTCCAATAACGGCGGACATTGATGAAAGGCTTTTGGCAGACCGCGGGCTTAATCAAATTAAGCTCAGGCATCTGCAGGAGGTGTCATATCAGAGCATATGTCCCTTCAAAAGCAAAATGTATATTATCAATATCAGGCTGTAACTTAGGCTACAGCCTGATATTTTTTGAAGATGAAACTATAGGGAGGACAGTATGTCTCAGGGACAGCAAAGCAGCATTAAGGCAAGACGGCTTGTGCTCTGCGGCTTCTTCGCAGCCCTCATGGCTGTAGGGGCATTTATAAAGATAATGATACCCTTAGGTATCTGGCAGGTGACCTTTTCCCTTCAGATTTTCTTTGCCCTGCTCTCCGGTATGCTCCTTGGTTCAAGGGCCGGCTTTACCAGCGTGGCCGTATATCTTATCATAGGACTTACGGGAGTACCGATATTTGCCCATGGAGGCGGCCTTACCTATATTATGAAGCCTACCTTCGGCTTTCTGATAGGCTTTGCGGCAGCTGCCTTCATTACCGGAAGGCTGTTGGAGGGACTTGGCACAAAAAGCCTCGGAAAGCTTCTTTTTGCAGGTGTCATTGGCGTACTTGCCTACTATGCCTGCGGACTGGTATATTATTATATAATGTTCAATTACGTGCTTACGGGAGGTCAGGCCATAGGAGTTATAGAGCTTATCTCCGTATGGTTTTTGAGCACGGTCATACCGGACATCATACTCTCGGTGCTTGCGGCCATCGTGGCAAAGAGGCTCATGCCGAGGCTGAGGGAGCTGCTTTAAGCAGGGAAGCATTGGATATCACGGACGATGCATCAATAATACACTGGGTCTTGGATATTAAGGTCCTATAAAAACTTTAAGATATGGATATTAAAGGATAAGAAGCTATTATTCTATATGATAGATCAGGGAGAGGGAAGTATTGAAACATATAGTTCTTGCAACAAGAGGCAGCCTGCTGGCACTTAAGCAGGCTGATATAGTAAAGGAACTTCTTAACGAGCGGGGGATAGCCGTCGATATATTGGAGACCACTACCAAGGGCGACAAGGACAGGATACATGCCTTGGTCCGTATGGGCGGAAACGGTGTCTTCATACGGGAGATAGAGGAAAAGCTGCTTTCGGGAGAGGCGGATATAGCCGTGCATTCCGGAAAGGACCTGCCCTATGAGCTGAGGGAGGGCCTTGTCATAGCCGGAGTTCCCAAGGCTGCGGACCCGAGGGATATGCTCATCACGTTAAAGGGACATGAGCTTACGCCCGAGTCCGTCATAGGCACAGGGAGTCCGAGGCGCATGAGCGAGTATACTGCTCTCATCGGAAAGGCCTGCTTCAAAAATATACGGGGCAATGTGACTACCCGCCTTCGTAAGCTCAGGGAAGGAGAATTTGACGGCATCATACTTGCAAAGGCCGGACTCGACCGGATAGGCGCAGACCTTTCAGATATGGACGTAAGACTGTTTGACTCCGAGGATTTCATCCCATCACCCTGTCAGGGCATCATTGCCATAGAATGCAGGGAGGGAGACAGGGAACTCAGAAAGATCCTTGAGGATATCTCCGATGAAATCTCAAAAAAGCGTTTTTTTGCAGAGCGGCGGCTGTTTACACTTCTTAAGGCCGACTGCACTACTCCCATAGGCATACACAGTGAGATAAATGGGGACGAGCTTTCTCTTTATGCCATGCTGGACGGCAGGAGGGCTTCAGCCAGCGGAAGCTATAAGGAGCTTGACAGTCTCTGCCTTGAGCTAAAGAGCAGGCTCATTTCAGGAAGCGTCGTGCTGGTGGGAGGAGGCTGCGGACCCGGGCTCATAAGTCTTAGGGGCGTGGAGGAGCTCAAAAGGGCTGATGCGATAGTCTACGATGACCTGATAGACGAAAGCCTCCTTAGCTATGCCAAGGACGAGGCTGAGCTCATATATGTGGGCAAGCGTCTCGGAAGGCACAGCATGACTCAGGAAGAGATAAACGATCTTCTTATAGAACTTGCTTCCTCCGGAAAATATACGGCAAGGCTTAAGGGCGGTGACAGCTTCGTATTCGGAAGGGGAGGAGAGGAGATTATCGCTCTTAAGGAGGCAGGCATATCCTATGCAGTGGTGCCGGGCATAAGCTCAGCCATAGCGGTACCGGAGCATTTGGGAATACCCGTCACCCACAGGGGAATAGCGAGGTCATTTACCGTTGTGACCGGACATACCAAGGATGATACGGAGGAGGACTGGGGAGCCCTTGCGTCCCTTTCAGGCACCCTCGTATTCCTTATGGGCCTTTCAAGGCTCAGGCATATAAGCGAGTCCCTGATGAGCCATGGAAGATCAGGGGATACCCCTGTAAGCATACTTTCAAGGGGCTTTTCAAGGGATGAAAAGAGGATAGACGGAAGGCTTTCGGATATCTGTGATATAACGGAGCGGGAAAAGCCGGAGGCTCCGGCCATCATAGTGGTAGGAGATACTGCAGGCCTTGACCTGAGGGATACCCTTCCCCGCTCCCCTCTTAACGGCATCCGCATAAGGGTCACGGGCTCCGAGCGCTTCATCCATAACTTTTCTGAGGAGCTTATGAGGAGAGGAGGGACCCCCATAGCCTGTCCCACCATAAGGATAAGGCCCATGCCGGAGCAGATACCTGAGGACCTTTCGGGCTATAGCTGGCTGGTATTTACCAGCAGGAACGGTGTGGATGTATTTTTCTCATGGCTCAGAAATAACCGCAGGGATATAAGGGAGCTTTCAGGACTTAAGCTTGCCTGCGTGGGCTCAGGTACGGGGGATGAGCTTAGGCTCCATGGCATATATGCTGATTTCATACCCGCTGAGTATACTGCAAAGAGGCTTGGAAGGGAGCTGCCTTCCGTGCTTAAGCCCTCGGACCGTGTGCTTATACTCAGGGCTGAGGAGGGCTCCAAGGAGCTTGATAAGGGCCTTTCTGAGGCTGGCATAAGCTACGAGGTGCGAAGCATATATAGGACGGTCTCCATAGCTGATGATTATAAGGATTACCTGAGAGTAAGGGCTTCCTTTAAGGACAGGAAGGCTGACTACATAGTATTTGCCAGCGCTTCGGGGGTAAGGAGCTATCTTGAGGCTGCTTTGTCAGATGCCAAGGGGCTTATGAAAAATGAAGATGAGGGCAGAGAGCAGAGCTATGCACAGGTACTGTCTTACGAGATACCGGTCTGCATCGGAGAGGCGACGTCCGAAGAACTCAAAAAGTATGGCGTAGAGGCTTTTCTTACGGCAAAGGACCATACCTCGGCAGGCATCATAAGGACCATAGAAGAGGACTTAGTTAGGAGGGCAAATGGCATATTTTCCGATGATGGTGGATATAGGGAATAAGGAGGTGCTCATCATAGGTGGCGGCAGCACCGCCTCAAGGAAGGCGGAGCTCATGCTGGACTTCGGAGCCAAGGTGACGGTCATTTCAAAGGAATTTCTCTGCCCCTTTCCCAAGGAGACGAAGCTTGTCGAAAAAAGCTTCAGCTCTGAGGACATAACGAAGGCGGACAGCCTCCCCTTTCTTGTCATAGCTGCTACTGATGACAGTTCCGTAAATGAGTCTGTGGCTGAGCTTTGCAGAGGGCTCAGGATACCTGTCAATGTGGTGGACGAGGAGCCCCTTTGCAGCTTCATTTTCCCTGCCGTGCTTCGGGATAAGGATGTGGTGGTCTCCGTGAGCAGCGGAGGCAAGAGCCCCCTTGTCACCCAGTATGTAAAAAGAAAGGCAGCGGAGGCGCTCCCCAAGGGTATAGGCGATATCAACGAGGCCA
>DVNS01000117.1 GCA_018714145.1 Candidatus Avilachnospira avistercoris | reverse complement strand
GCCGTAAGCGGCATAAGCGGGAACCTGTGGATATTTGTTTCAACTTAGAAATGAAAATGTAATGTAGAAGCGATTGCAAATATCCGCATCTGATAGTAAAATAAGCTTATAATGTTATGGGAACTATCAGGGACGGCTTAAGCTTAGCGGTCCGGAGGAGGTAGATATGGCTGACATCAGGGGTACAGATATCAGACAGGAAGCAGAGCAGGGACTAAAGGACATGGCGAGCCTCATCAGCCGGGGAGATTATAATCTTGCCTTAGTTAAGGGGCGCCAGACGGCAGAGCTTTTAGTCAAGGGATACGCACGGGAGAACAGGCTCATATATACTGATCTCGCCGATACCATAGAAAATCTTTACGGGGAAAATACCATCGGGCGCGGTTCCAGAGATGCCTTTCATGCCATCAGGCAGTTCGGCAACAGGGCCGTCCATGACAATGACAACGACCCCAAGGATGCTGAGAATTCCTACTATCTCCTTAAAAATGAGATAGAGGTCTATCTCAATACCAATGCCGGCACCAAAAATCGTGCTCCGGTCAATGTCAGCAAGGCCTCAGAGGACAGGACCCCTGTCTACAATGACGAGGCTGCGGATATCAGATTTACAAAGGATGCCGCTCCCAAGGATGCGGAGGGGCAGGATACATACAGGGCTCCGGTAAGGGAGCAGAGCAGACGAAGGCCTGTGGATGCAGCCGATGGGGATCCCCGTTCTCAGGGCAAGCTCCGCACTGAGGTGAGTGGAAAGCAGGGCTCCGGAAAGCAGCAGAGGAGTGACGGCCAGCGAAAGAGCGGAAAATCCTCCCAGCAGCAGGGCCGGGGCAAGGTCCCCACAAGGGAGGACAGGCTTCGGGCCGCAAAGCAGGGAAAGCGAGGGGGTACCCAGAGGGGCATGCGCAATGGTGTCTTTGACATATTCGGATTGCTCCGCATACTCGTTCCCCTTATCTGCATAGTCCTTCTCGTCATACTGCTGAGGAGCTGCCTTGCAGACAGACCTGAGCAGGAGACCACCACACCGGTACAGACCACTGAGAGCACGGCACCCGAGACTACGGCACCCGAGACCACGGCTCCCACCACTGAGGCCCAGCCCCAGAGATATGTAGTCACCGGCAACAATGTCAATGTCAGATATGCCGACAATCAGAACCGCATCTATGAGCAGCTTTCAAGCGGAACTGAGATAGGAGAGGTAGAGACCATCGAGGGTTCAGACTATGTAAGGTTTGAACGGGATGGCCTGCAGCTTGTGATACATAAGGACTATATAGCGCCTATCGAGAACTGATAAGTATGAAGAAAAGCTTGTGTTTCGTCAGCATCACCGGGGCGGTCGAGGATATCGACCGCTTCTGTGATGCTTATCTGAAAAATTATGACATACACCTGAAAAGGGTCCTTAGGCTTGAGCCGGATGAAAGAGAGCTTTTGCCGAAGGGGGCCTTTTTTCCGTTTACGGAAGTATTTCCGGATAGGGAGCAGGCGGAATTTTTCGCAGAGCTTAAAAAGGCTTATTATAGACTGCTTAAGCTTTATGGAAGCAGGAGCGGTGCCAAGGCTGAAACTGCGCCCCGCAGGACAAAGGAAAGAAAGCCCATAGGCAGACAGGAGGCCCTTAGCATATATGAGGCTGTCCGCCCTTTATATGATGAACTTGCCAAGGAAAAATCCGAGCTTAAGGCAGAGCTTCTGCCCAAGGAGGAAAGCCTGTCTGAGGGGAGCCGCAGGCTTCCTTCGCTCATCGACCCGGAGGAAAAGCTCAGGCTGTCAAGGGAGCTGAATGAGCTTCATGGGGAGATAAGCTCCTTAAGACAGGCTATTTACGAGGTGGATCTGGGGCTTGCCGCCCTGCTTCGGGAGCGGGCTGATGACCTCAGGGCTTCAGTGGAGTATTTTGAGCTTGAGGATAAGACCTTTGGCATAAGGGACTATGCTGCCATATATCGGGACAGCAGCGGTGAGGAGCATTTTCTTATCTGCGGTTTTATGAGGTCGGACAAGGCCTTGGAGCTGTCGATAAGGCTTAAGACCGAGGGCGCTGCCGATGTAAGGCTTAAGACGGGAAAGGAGCTCTCGGGAGTCAGACGTCCCCTTACTGAGACTGCCTTCCGTATCTATAAGGTCTGTCCCGAAGCGCTGAAGAACAGCAGGCTGCTGAAATGCTATGAGGAGACGCCTTTTGAGAATTATTGGGACAGTTTGACATAACCCCAGGTTATATTTAGATAGAGCCTACTAAAAAATCCTCGTTAAAATATAAATTTTGTATAAAATTTCTTGAATATTTATAAACTTTACCTTATAATGAGCGGTAATTGCTTTAGCGCTTTACAGTGCGCGGCAGCCAAAATGAGCCGCAGGGAGGAGCTGAGCTTTTAGGCCGAGGCCGGATAAAAAAGAAAGGCCCTTCGGACAGGAAAAGCTGCCATGCAGCGGAATGGAGATTAACATGGAAGGTATAAAAGCATCGGTTGATGCAGTTATCGACGAGATAGTTGATATCAGACATGACATTCACAGGCATCCTGAGATAGGCCGTAAGGAGGTAAGGACGGCTGAGCTCATCAGGAAAAAGCTTAAGGAATACGGAGTTGACGAGATAAGTACTCCGATGCCTACGGGTACGGTAGCCCTCATAAAGGGTACGAAGGGCCCCGGTAAATGTGTGGCCCTCAGGACAGATATAGATGCCCTGCCCGTTCAGGAGGATACGGACCTTCCCTTCGCCAGCGAGGTGCCCAACATGATGCATGCCTGCGGACATGACATCCACTGCTCCATGATGCTTGGAGTGGCAAAGGTGCTCTGTGAGAACAGGGACAAGTTCCCCGGCACCGTTAAGCTCATCTTCCAGCCCAGCGAGGATACCCTCCCCGGCGGAGCCAAGGAGATGACGGAGAATGGAGTCCTTGATAACCCTAAGGTAGACGCCATCTTTGGTATGCATGTGATGCCTGACCCTGAGTTAGTCGGCAAGGTAGCCATAAAGGCCGGAGCTCTTACATCGGCAGTGGACCTTTATGATGTGACCATCACCGGTAAGGGAGGACACGGAAGCTATCCCCATACCACTCAGGACCCTATCCTTGCTGCAGCCCAGATGATAACAGCCATGCAGCAGATAGTTGCAAGAAAGATAGATCCCCTTGATACGGGCATCATGTCCATAGGAAGCATACACAGCGGAGACGCTCCCAATGTTATCCCTGCGGTATGTAAGTTCGGCGGCGTATCAAGAGCCTACAGCGATGAGGCCAGAAAGACGATATCCGATCAGATGTATAAGATAGCTGAGGGTATCAGGCATATTTCTGACTGTGACGTGGATATATATAAGTATGAGGGCTATCCTTCGACGATAAATGATGCCAGGATGGTGGATTGCGTCAAGGATGCGGTCAAGGAAGAACTTGGCGAAGAAGCGCTCATAGAGCTGGATGTACCCTATTCCTTCAGTGAGGACTTCAGCTATTACAGCAGCATGACAGGCATACCTTCAGCCTTCTTCATGGTATATGCAGGTCAGGGAACAGAGGAGTCCTATCCTCTTCACAGCCCTAAGATAGTTTTCAATGAGGACGTTATGCCCTATGGCATCAGAGCCATGGCAAATACGGCTATCACCTATCTCAACGGAGATTATTAAGGAAAGCAGGCTGGCAGACATATTTTCATAAGGTTTATCCCGATGGAGATATGAGCCTTGGACCTAAGCCTTTGCAGGTGATGCCCGTTAAACTGATTCAGACACAGATGCAGCAGGGGGCCGGGCAAAGCTTGGGTCTGAAAAGGCATTCGTGTTTTGGATAAATCAATTCTTTAAGAAAAGGAGAGAAGAAAATGTATAACTTCGCGCTCGCATTTGTGATCTGCGCCATCCTGTACCTTCTTGGTGACGTAGTATCCAATCTTACGAAGGCGTGGGTTCCGTCAGTATTCGTTACTGCAGTGCTTATACTCGTAGGATACTGGACCATCTTCCCCAAGACCCTCGTAAGCGATTCAGTGCTGATACCTTTTGGAAGCACGATCGGCATTTATCTGCTGATCTCCCACATGGGTACAGTTATCAGTATCGCTCAGCTTATTGAGCAGTGGAAGACCATCGTTATCTGCCTTGCAGGACTTGCAGGCATGTGTGCTCTGTCCCTGCTGATCCTTCCCAACATCATTGGCATGGATCTCGTTATGTCAGGACTTCCCCCGCTTACCGGTGGTATCGTTGCAGCTACTACCATGCAGTCTGCAGCTCAGGCAGCAAGTGATGCAGCCGCAGCAGCAGGTGATACCGCAGCCGCAGCAGCATTTGCAGAGGCAGCAGTATTTGCCATCGTTATGTACTGCGTACAGGGCTTTGCAGGATATCCTCTTACCGCAGTTTGCCTGCAGCTTGAGGGTAAGGCATACCTTAAGAAGTACCGTGCAGGTGAGATCAAGGCTGTAAAGGCTGACGAGAATCTTGACGCTGAGAGCGGAAACTTCAAGTCAGTTGAGAAGAAGGAAGCTAAGAAGAAAAAGCTTATCCCCGAGGTTCCTGCACACTGGAATTCAGCTGTACTGATCCTTGGCAAGCTCGGTGTCTGCGCATGGCTCGCTACCCAGTTCGGAACCATCCAGTTCCCCGGTATCGGTGCTATAAGCGGAGCTGTTTGGGCACTGGTATTTGGTGTTATCCTTACCACCATCGGCTTCCTTGATGAGAATGCTCTTAACAAGGCTAATTCCTACGGCATCATCATGTTCGCACTTATGATGTACGTATTCGATGGCCTTAAGGACTGCACACCCGATATGCTCGTTCAGATCATCGGACCCATGCTCCTGCTCGTTGTAGTAGGTGTTCTGGGTATGGCTATCCTTGTATTCGTATTCTCAAAGGTACTGAAGACATCCTTCCTGCTCAGCTTTGCAACAGCTCTGACAGCGCTTTACGGCTTCCCGCCCAACGCTATCATCACAGAGAATACCTGTAAGGCTCTTGCTCAGAATGAGGAGGAGAAGGAGGCACTCATGGGTCATATGTTTGCTCCCATGATCGTCGGCGGTTTCACCACCGTTACCATCACCTCAGTTATCATTGCAGGTCTGTTTGCAGGATACTTCACCTACGTTGGTTAATAATATTCCCTGTCAATGGGAATGAGTTATGTTAGATCATTTCTGCCGCAGGGGTCTCAAAGCCTCTGCGGCAGTTTGCATTTTAATGGATATGCAAGGAAGGGCCTTATCCCGATATATGCCCTAGAAGGGCAGGCTCAGACACATCAGTCGTCATAGGGACGGTGATATGCAGGATTAAAGCCTTGGGACAGGGACCCATCAAATAAAAATAAAGGAGAGTGAATACCTTGAACGTTAAAGAGACTGTAAAGGATTATAAGGATTACCTTATAGAGATGCGCCGCTGGTTCCATCAGCATCCCGAGGTAAGCATGAAGGAGTATGAGACCTCCAAGAAGATCAAGGAAGAGCTTGATAAGATGGGCGTTGAGTGGGTTCCCTGCGGAATGGAGACAGGTGTGCTTGCAACCGTAAAGGGAGCAAAGCCCGGCAAGACCGTTCTGCTCCGTGCAGACATGGATGCCCTTCCCGTAAAGGAGAACACCGGACTTCCCTATGCTTCTCTCAATGAGGGAGTAAGCCATGCCTGCGGACATGACTGCCATATCTCCACACTGCTTACTGCAGCAAAGGTACTGAGCGAACATAAGGATGAGCTCTGCGGAACCGTTAAGTTTGCATTCCAGCCCGCTGAGGAGGTAGGCCTTGGAGCTAAGTCCATGATAGAGGCAGGAGCCCTTGAGGGCGTAGACCATGCCTTTGGTATACATATCTGGTCTGACGTGCCTGCTGGCATGGTATCCCTTTCAGCAGGACCCCGTATGGCAGCAGCCGAGGAGTTCGATGTATGGGTACATGGAAAGCAGGGACATGGCTCAGCACCTCATCAGTGCATAGATGCTCCCTACATCACCTCAGCCATGGTAGTAGCCCTTCAGGAGGCTGTAAGCCGTGAGATGAACCCCTTCGATCCCGTAGTCGTTACCGTAGGTAAGATAAATGCCGGCGAGCGCTGGAACGTAGTAGGCGGCGAGGGATACTTCGAGGGCACCATCCGCTACTACTCAAAGGAAGTAGATGAGATCATCGACCCCATCGTTGAGCGTATCTGCAGAGGCGTTGCTGATGCATACAGAGCCAAGGTAGAGTTCAAGTTCAACAAGATACTTGGACCCACCATCAACGAGCCCAAGACAACAGAGGTCTGCGCAGAGGCTGCAAAGAAGGCCATCGGCGAGGACTGCCTTTTTGACTTCCCTCCCGTTACCGGAGGCGAGGACTTCTCCTTCATAGCTGACAAGGTACCTTCAGCATTTGCATTTGTAGGAGTAAGGAACGAGGCTTGTGATGCCGTATATCCTCATCACTCAGACAAGTTCAAGGTAGACGAGGATGCCATCATCAACAGCGTTGCCCTCTATGTTCAGGTCGCAATGGACCTCAATGCTGAATAAGCTTTGATCAAAGCTGGACTCTTAAAATTTGGCCGATAAGCCGGATCCAAGGCTGACGATTTATAATGCAATATCAAACGGAGCTGCCGCAAGATAGATGAGATATCAGCTATCAAGCGGAGGCTCCGTTTTTATCGTAAAGAGGCGGCCCTGATTTTGTAGTCAGCCTGTAGTCAAAAGTGTCAACTAAAAATTAAAGGAAGCCCTTATTTTTAGGGCTTCCGCTTTTAAAACAACAGCAGGATACGGGAATCGAACCCGCCTAACCGCATAGAATAAGGTTTTCAGCGATTTATACCCCAGTTTATACCCCATTTATCTGAAAAAAGTCTATAAAATATCGCTATTTCTCAAGGTGCTTCAGGCAGCAGTCGGGAGCTTTTTTATTGCTTATATCCTGCTGCTATATCATGCACTAAGCTCTGTATCATCAGGGATATCTTCAGTACTATCCCCAAAGCTTGCCCAGTCGCTTGCAGCAGTACCGTTAAGCGCATCAAGGAATCCGTCATCCTCTTTAGTATCTTCAGCAGCCGGTACAGGATTCTCAGCCCATCCCTTAAAGTTGTTCTTAAGCTGGAACTTTGCCCCGTTCACTCCGTCCTTATCATATAGCCGCTCTTCATTGTACTGCTCGATACGTGACTTCGCGCGCGTGATAGTGTCCATGAACTCGTCTTTATCCTGATAGTTAAGCAATGACTGACGGCTGTTAAAGCCTAAGGCAAGGGCCAATCCTGTAACTGTGGGAGGATGCACATCTATAAAGACCGGGAGCCCGTACTTATCAAATACAGGCTTTCCATCAGCATCATAGAAGGGCTTACCCTTGCAATCCTCAAAGTATTTATCTATGAGCCCCTCAATCTGCTTACAGCTCGTATATTTAGGCGGGCGGCCGCCTTTGTTAGTACGTTTACTCTTCATGGTGTAATTATAGCATAACTATACACTAAAGAGCTATAGGCTAATTGAGTGCGGCAGGCTCCTCAAATTCGATATGAGGCGGGATATCTTTAAATTCTTC
>DVNS01000116.1 GCA_018714145.1 Candidatus Avilachnospira avistercoris | reverse complement strand
AAGGCCTTTGCTACCGCATCCGGAGAAGTTGCTACATACTCCTTCAGTAATTTGCTGTATTTTGGCTTTATGCCATACTTTTAGCTTAGGCTGCAATTCTATTCTGCAAAACTTCTGCCGATAGGCCTTGCGAAGCAGGCAGCCAGAGGCAGAAGTTTTAGCAGATGAGCTATATATCCTATATTATTGATTACTTCAACAAAAGCCCATTGAATATCCATGAGCCTTTGTTGGAGCTATTCTTTTTATGCTGTCCTGCTAAACTCCTTGAATTCGTGGGGTTTAAAATCCGGACTCTGCTTTCCTTCCTGAAAACCTCTGCCGTTTCAGCCCTCCGGCTGATATACATACAGCTTTTCCTTAGGTATGGAGAGATAGCCCTCCTCATTTTCCGCTATGGCGCTGTCATTCAGGAAGGTAAGCTCCTCTCCGTCCCGGTCACGGGCCTTTATCCTGAAGCAGCCGCCCTCAAAGGTGGACATGAGTATCCTTATGCCAAAGGCGTTGTCAGCCTTTTTGGAACCAAGATAATGTGCGTCCTCAGGTCTGAACCTGACCCTCATGGCCGTTCCCTTGGCTTTGAGGCTTGAGGCATCGCCCATATCATTGGCAGGAAGCTCCCCTGTCGCCGGGTCGATGCTCCTGAAGTAGGTACCCCTCACCTCATCTCCTCCAAGGCTTATCATGCAGGGAAGGGATGTGTCATTAATAGTATCTGCATCCTCAGAGCCCGTTCCAAAAGCTTCGAGCATCGGAAGTCTGAGGTCATTGCCTGCTCCGAGGAGACCTGCCACAAGGGCGGTCTGGGGCCTCATATAGCACTCGGTCGGCTTTGCAGCCTGGTCTATATAGCCGCCGCTCATGATTATGATGCGGTCTGCCATGGCAAAGGCCTCCGAAGGGTCATGGGTCACATGAAATACCGTCGTCCCAAGCTTTCTGAACAGGTAAGCCATCTCGGTACGCATTTCTATGCGAAGCTGCACATCCAGATTGCATAGGGGTTCATCGAGCAGAACTATGGCAGGCTTTGTGATGAGGGCCCTTGCTATGGCTACCCTCTGCTGCTGCCCTCCGGAAAGCTCCGCCGGATATCTCTTAAGGAGCCCGTCAAGGTGAAGGAGCCCGGTCATCTCCTTGAGCCTCTCCTCGCACTCAGCCTCAGGCACCTTCTTAAGCCTCAGGCCATAGAGGATATTTTCCTCCACCCTCAGATGGGGCCAGAGGGCAAAATCCTGAAATACCATATTGATGCCCCTCTTTTCCGTGGGCAGGCTTCTGTGTTTTCCGGACACCTCCTCCCCTCTTATCATTACACTTCCCTCATCCAAGGGAAGTATGCCTGCTATGATGCGAAGCAGGGTGGACTTTCCGCAGCCCGAGGGGCCGAGCACGCTTATTATCTCACCCTCCCTTACGCTCAGGTCGATGCCCTTCAGCACCTGTGTCTTTCCATAGGTCTTTTTAAGGCCCTTTATCTCAAGTATTGGCTGCATATTCATTCCTCTTTCTGTTTCCTATATTCAAAACCGCCTCCAGCATCAGCATGATGGCTATGATGCAGGCTCCGCCGACTATAGTAGCCGCAGAGGCAAAGCCGAAGTTCAGGTCATTGTACGAGTCGCTTATGTATACCGGCAATGTACTGTAGTTTGGCGGATAGAGTATGGTCGTGATGGCAAGGTTAAATACGCTTCCGCCAAAGGCCGCCAGCACGCCCGATACCATGCTGTTATGAAGGAGCGGCAGAAGTATGGTCCTTATCCTGTGGAAGAAGCCGGCACCCTGTACCTGAGAGGCTATCAGAAGCTCCTTGGGCACCTTGGCCATGCCTCCCACGAGGACTCGGTTTATGAGGGGTACTGCCGATGCCACCGCAGCCAGCACCAGTATGGAGGGCTTTCCGTAGAGGTTGAGTCCCAGAGGCACGAGCCATTTCTGGTTCCATACGAATATGTATCCGATACCAAGCACGACCCCCGGCACAGCCATGGCTATGAGAGTTATCGTATCTATAAATCTCTTGAGCCTGAACTCCGAATAGGTCAATATATAGGCTACCGCGAAGCCCAGCACTATGCCTATGACCGCAGCCGTGGCCGCAAGTCCTAAGGAGTGCTGTATGCCGGTCACGAGCTCTCCGTCAGCCTGAAGCACCTGTCTGTAATTTTCAAGGGTAAATTCAAATCTCTCTATGCTGAAGGAATCCGAGAAGGACATGATGAAGTTGGAGCCCACGGGTATGCCAAGGGCTATCAGGGAAAATACTGCCGTAAATGCAGATATCAGCACTCCGCCTATACCCTTAGGCTTCCTTGCCATTGTCCGCATGGTGCCATTGCCCAGATAATCAAAGCGCTTCTTGCCCATGACATAGTGCTGCAGTATCATGGCTATGACTATCATGAACACCAGATAGAGGGACAGCACTCCCGCCATGTCGAACCTGACCGGCGACGAACAGATGGCACTGTAAATGGTATATGGCAGCGTGGGAAATGAATATACCGCCGTGATGGTCGAGGACATGCCGTAGTCTCCCACCGTGTCCATGAAAATCAGCATGGCTGCGGATATATACGAGGGCAGGCAAAGGGGAAGCTGTACGTCCCTCCACGCCCTGAGCCTTGATGCTCCGTTCATCCTTGCAGCGTGCATGAGCTCCGCAGGATACCATTCGAGGGCGGCCTTTATGGCTACATAGGCCATGGGATATTTGCATATGACCATGACCGTCACCAGTCCCGGAAAGCTGAACAGAAAGTCATTCATGCCGCTTATGCCGAGCCATGCCTTTGCGATGCCATTGCCGGAGGCAAAGTATACCCAGCCCTGAGCCAGTATGAAGGAAGGGATTATCATGAGCACCCAGGCTATGATATCAAGAAGCCTGGCTAAGGAAAAATCATAGTTGACCCTTATATGGGCAAGGACACCGGCCAGCACTATGCCTATGGCTGTGGTCGCAAGGCTTAGCGTCGCCGAATTTATGAAGGCCTTCTCCCAGAGGGGACGCTTAAATACATCCAGTATAAGCGCCAGATTGGAAAGGTCGAACTCCGAGGGCTCAAGTCCCGGGCACACGACCTGAACAAGTACCATTATTAGCGGCAGGAGCACCAGTATGATAAGTATCAGGAGAACTCCCGAGC
>DVNS01000115.1 GCA_018714145.1 Candidatus Avilachnospira avistercoris | reverse complement strand
AAGGAGAGAAAAGATAAGTGGGCTACTCAGCAGAATGAGAATGCTGTCGTTGCCAAGGTCGTGGCAAATGCCAAGATCGAGGTGCCCGATGCCATGATAGATACTGAGGCTGAGCAGCTTGTGGCCAACTTCAGACGCAGGATAGAGTCTCAGGGACTTAAGTTTGAGCAGTACATGCAGTACACCGGCTCCACCATGGAGATGCTTAAGGACAGCATGAAGACTCAGGCTGAGACCACCATCAGGACAAGGCTGACCCTTGAGGCCATAGTTGAGAAGGAAGGCATAAAGGCGCCTGAGGACAGGGTCGAGGCTGAGATAGAGCGTATGGCCAAGCAGTACGGCATGGAGGCTGATGCCTTCAAGGAGGCCATAGGAGCTCAGATAGAGGACCTTAAGAAGGATATGGATGTTCAGGAGGCTATAGACTTCCTCGTAGCTGAGGCTAAGCTTACCGATGCACCCAAGGCTGAGAAGAAGACAAGGAAGTCCTCCGGAAGGAAGAAAAAGACCGAGGAGGCTTCTGAGGCTGCAGCAGAAAAGACTGAGGAGCCTGAGGATTAAATCAGTCTGATAGATAGTTTGAAGCGGTGCCGCCTTCTGGCGGCACCTTCTTGGATTTTGAAGTCAGCCCGGAAAAGGCCGGAGATAAGATAGTTGGTCCGGCATTTCAGGCTGAGCAATATTGAAGGGAGCAAATATGCCGTTTACTATACCCTATGTCATCGAGCAGACCTCCAGAGGAGAGCGCTCCTATGACATATTTTCAAGACTTTTAAAGGAGAGGATAATCTTCCTTGGTGAGGAGGTCACGGACGCTTCGGCATCCCTTATCGTGGCCCAGCTTCTGTTCCTTGAGTCAGAGGACCCCGGAAAGGATATCAATCTCTATATCAACAGTCCCGGCGGTTCAGTGACCGCAGGTATGGCCATCTACGATACCATGCAGTACATCAAGTGCGATGTCTCCACCATATGTATCGGTATGGCTGCCAGCATGGGCGCCTTCCTGCTTGCAGGAGGAGCCAAGGGCAAGCGTATCGCCCTTCCCAATGCCGAGGTCATGATACATCAGCCCAGCGGCGGAGCACAGGGACAGGCCACGGAGATACAGATAGTGGCAGAGCAGATACTGAAGACCAAGGAAAAGCTCAACAGGATACTTTCCGAAAACACCGGAAAGCCCTATGAGGAGGTATGCCGCGACACAGAGAGGGACAACTGGCTCACAGCTCAGGAGGCCTTAGATTACGGCATCATCGACCGTATACTGGATAAGCACTAAGGAAGGTAACTATGCCATCAAATGTTGTCGGAAAGATAAGATGCAGCTTCTGCGGAAAGTCACAGGGACAGGTCAGAAAGCTGATAGCAGGCTCCAACAATACCTATATCTGTGACGAGTGCGTGGAGCTCTGTACTGAGATACTGGAAGAGGAATTTGCGGATTACGATCCCAATGAAAATAACATAAGTGATATCAATCTCTCCAAGCCCAAGGAGATAAAGGATTTCCTTGATACCTATGTCATAGGTCAGGAGGAGGCCAAGAAGGTCCTTGCGGTGGCTGTTTATAACCACTATAAGCGCATCATGGGCAAGGTTCAGGATATAGAGGTCCAGAAGTCCAATATCCTGATGATAGGCCCTACTGGCTCCGGCAAGACCTACCTTGCCCAGTCCCTTGCCAAGATGCTGGGCGTACCCTTTGCCATAGCTGATGCCACCTCCCTTACCGAGGCAGGATATGTGGGAGAGGATGTGGAAAATATCCTCCTTAAGCTCATACAGGCCGCTGACATGGATATAAAGCGTGCCGAGCTGGGCATAGTCTACATCGACGAGATAGATAAGATAACCAAGAAATCTGAAAATGTCTCCATCACAAGGGACGTTTCAGGAGAGGGCGTACAGCAGGCCCTGCTTAAGATAATGGAGGGCACATTGGCCTCCGTTCCCCCTCAGGGCGGAAGGAAGCATCCCCATCAGGAGATGATGGAGATAGACACGACCAATATCCTCTTTATCTGCGGCGGTGCCTTTGACGGCCTTGAGAAGATAGTAGATCAGCGTGTGTCAAACGGAAGCATGGGATTCGGAGCCAAGCTTGTGGAAAAGAACGAGCGTGACATAGATGAGCTTCTAAGCTTAGTAGAGCCTCAGGACCTTATCAAGTATGGCCTCATCCCCGAGTTCATAGGCAGGGTGCCCATCAACGTGACCCTTAAGTCCCTTGATGAGGATTCGCTGGTCCGCATACTTACAGAGCCTAAAAATGCCCTCATAAAGCAGTATCAGAAGCTCTTTGAGATAGATGACGTACAGCTTACATTTACAGAGGAGGCCATAAAAGAGGTGGCCCATCAGGCGGCGCTCCGCAAGACCGGTGCAAGGGGCCTCAGAAGCATCATGGAGTCCGTCATGAACGAGATAATGTATGAAATACCCTCAAGGCCTGAGATAGAGGAGGTCATCATCACTAAGGAGTGTGTCGAAAAGAAGGAGGAGCCGAAGCTCCGCTTCAGGGATAACTTTATCAAGCCCGTAGATACCCATACCGAGATAGAGAAGATAAGACCTGAGATAGCCTGAGAAATGAACAGGAGGGAAATGATATGGCAAAGGCCGTGGCGCAGGACATTCCGGGCATGAAGATAAAAAAGGCTGAGCTTGAGACCGTCTGCGGCATAAGCTCGGTATTTCCGAAAAATGTGCTTCCGGAGTTTGCATTTGCAGGAAGGTCCAATGTGGGAAAGTCCTCGCTGATAAATGCCCTGATGCAGCGGAAGTCCCTTGCCCGTACCTCCCAGACTCCGGGAAAGACCCAGACCGTGAATTTTTATAACATCAATGACGAACTCTATCTTGTGGATCTGCCGGGATACGGCTTTACGAAGGTATCCGAGAGCGTGAAGGCCAAGTGGGGCAGGATGGTGGAGCGCTATCTCAAGTCCTCCAAGGTCTTAAGGGCAGTATTTTTACTGGTGGACATAAGGCATAAGCCCACGGCGGATGATGTGCTCATGTATCAGTGGGTGCTGTCAAACGGCTTTCATCCCATAGTCATAGCCACCAAGTATGATAAACTCAAGAAAAATGAGATACCGAAGGCCATAAAGCTCATCAGAGAGACATTTGCCATGGAAAAGGAGGACGTGCTGATACCATTTTCCGCTGAGTCAAAGGCAGGGAGAGAGGAGATATATAAGCTTATAGGCGAGCTTAGGACCCCAACAGCTTGACAAGTTCCTCTTATCTGCTATAATTAGCGATGTATATAAAGCGTTGATGAGGACAGTAGCGCTGCGGAAGCTATAGAGAGAGGCGTCATCGGCTGGAAGCGCCTTAGGGGAAGCAGTGGCGAAGACCACCTCGGAGCGTCCCTTAATCGGGAACGGTGATTCCGTTATAATCATAAATGAGTGGCAGAAGGAAGGGCCTGTTTAAGAACATTGCCGAAAGATATATAAGAGTATCTGTCGGCAGGCCTTAAAGATAGGTCCGATATAGGTCTTTCTGCAATAAGGGTGGAACCGCGATGATATCGTCCCTTACTACTTTATCGTAGTAAGGGATTTTTTATTTGGCTGAGGGAAGTCCGTGGAAGCTTCCTTGGGCACAGGCCCTGTATAACGAAGCACACCGGTCTTGAATCAGCCTGTAAAGGATCCCTTGGAAAATGGAGGATATGACTATGGAAACTGTAAAGATCACACTGCATGACGGAAGCGTGGAGGAGATATCAAAGCAGGACGAGAGGTATCTCAGCACTCTTCGCCACAGCTGCTCCCATGTGCTGGCTCAGGCCATCAAGAGGCTTTATCCCGAGGCAAAGCTTGCCATCGGTCCCAGCATCGCTGACGGATTTTACTATGACATCGACTTTGCTGAGCCCATCTCTGAGTCTGACTTTGAAAAGATAGAGACCGAGATGCGCAAGATAATCAAGGAAAATGAGAAGATAGAGTATTTTTCCCTTCCCAGAGAAGAAGCCATAAAGCTCATGCAGGAAAAGGACGAGCCTTATAAGGTAGAGCTTATCGAGGACCTTCCCGAGGGCGAGCTCATTTCCTTCTTCAGGCAGGGCGAATTTACCGACCTCTGTGCCGGACCTCATCTGCAGTACACAAAACAGGTGGGCAAGGCCTTCAAGCTCCAGAACATAGCGGGAGCTTACTGGAGAGGCTCAGAAAAGAATAAGATGCTGACCCGTATCTACGGTACGGCCTTCGATACCAAGGAGGACCTTGAGAGCTACCTTCAGATGATGGAGGAGGCCAAGAAGAGGGACCACAGGAAGATAGGCAAGGAGCTTAAGCTGTTCATGTTCAATGAGGCAGGCCCCGGCTTCCCGTTCTTCCTTCCCAATGGCATGATAGTTAAGAATACCCTCATAGACTATTGGAGAGAGCTCCATCACAGGGCAGGCTATGTGGAGGTCAGCACCCCCATCATCCTTAACCGTAAGCTCTGGGAGACCTCAGGCCACTGGGACCATTATAAGGAAAATATGTATACCACGGTCATTGATGAGGAGGACTATGCGGTAAAGCCCATGAACTGCCCCGGCGGAGTGCTCATCTATCAGTCGGAGCCCCGTTCCTATCGTGACCTGCCCCTTCGTGTCGGCGAGCTTGGCATAGTTCACCGACATGAGAAGTCAGGACAGCTTCACGGACTCTTCAGGGTACGCTGCTTCACTCAGGATGATGCCCATATCTTCATGACTCCGGACCAGATAACGGATGAGATACTTGGCGTCATAAAGCTCATAGATGAGGTATATTCACTCTTTGGCTTCAAGTACTTTGTAGAGCTTTCCACAAGGCCCGAGGATTCCATGGGATCAGATGAGGACTGGGAGATGGCTGAATCAGGCCTCAAGAAGGCCCTTGAGAAGGCTGGCATAGATTATAAGATAAATGAGGGCGACGGAGCATTTTACGGACCCAAGATAGACTTCCATCTCATCGATGCCATAGGCCGTGAATGGCAGTGCGGAACCATACAGCTCGACTTCCAGCTGCCTCAGCGCTTTGAGCTTGAGTACATGGGAGCCGACGGTGAAAAGCACAGACCCATCATGATACACAGGGTGCTCTTTGGATCCATAGAGAGATTTATCGGCATACTGACCGAGCACTTTGCAGGAGCATTCCCCACATGGGTAGCTCCGGTACAGGTAAAGATACTGCCCGTATCAGACAAGTTCCTTGACTATGCCAGGGAGGTAGCGGAAAAGCTTGATGCCGAGCGCATCAGGGTCGAGGTAGATACCCGCTCGGAGAAGCTGGGCTGGAAGATAAGAGAGGCCCAGAAGGAGAAGGTGCCCTATATGCTGGTGGTAGGCGAGAAGGATATGAACGACAAGACCGTATCCGTCCGCTCAAGGAAGCAGGGCGACGAGGGTGCCTGCGGACTTCCTGAGTTCACGGAGCGCATCAAGAAGGAGATAGCTGAGAAGGCGAATTGAGTCTTTGAAGGATGCTGCTTTTTCGGCAGGCACGGGTAAGACTTAAATTATTATAATTATAGAAAAATAGCGCAGCCTGACGAGAGCTGCGCTATTTTTCGCTTACGGACATTTTTGCCATAGCATATATTTTGATCTGTTCTTTACATAATTTAAGTAGAAGAAATAACTGAAAGATGCTATCATCTTATAAAATGACCGGGATAAAAGATATATTGTACTAAAAAACAGGCAAGGAGAATGTGCATGAGGATATTAGTGGTAAATGATGACGGTATAGATTCACTGGGGATCGCTGAGCTCGCAGGACTCGCAAGGGAGTTTGGCGAGGTGACTGTGGTGGCTCCGAAGACCCAGTGCAGCGGTATGTCTCAGCATATATCGGTGTTCGGGAGCCTTGAGCTTCGGGAGAGAAGGGATTTCCCTGTAGAAGGCGTGCAGGCATTCTCCGTATCAGGAACTCCTGCGGACTGTGTAAAGGCCGCTATATTGCATGTGCTTCCTGAGAAGCCTGATCTTGTGCTCTCCGGTATCAATGAGGGCTATAACATCGGAAGGGACATCCTTTATTCCGGCACGGTGGGAGCAGCTACGGAGGCTCTGAGCCACGGTGTAAAGGCAGCTGCATTTTCAGCAGAGGAGCTCAGGGACCTGAGGGCTGCCAAGGCTTACATCCCTGAGATACTTGAACGCATCATAGGTACTGAGACCAAGCCCTATGAGCTTTGGAATGTCAATATACCGGCCCTCTCGCCTGAGGAGATAAGGGGCATAGACTATGCTTCGGTACCCTCCAAGGAGCCCTTTTATAAGGTGAGGTTCCTTCCTTCAGAGACAGAGGAAGAGGGAGTAAAGGAGCTGAAGCTTGAGTACGTATGCTGCGACAGGCCTGAGCCGGGCTCAGACATAGATGCAGTCCTTAAGGGCTTCATATCGGCGGGAAGGATAGAAAACGGGGTCATAAAGGCTGCGTATGAGAATGGCAGAAGATAAAAGTTTAGAGACCATTTGGGAAAAAGAGGTAGCTGGTTTTAAAGCTTTAGACATAAACGTGCCCCCCATTTGACACATCGTTGAGAGGTGTGTGGGCTTCTGTCATCTTTAATATATAAAAAAGAACCACTAAAGTCAGTGAAATGTCGT
>DVNS01000015.1 GCA_018714145.1 Candidatus Avilachnospira avistercoris | reverse complement strand
AGTGAATTTATAACACTTGCAGGCATGAGAATGTAGCCCGATAGGGTGAAATCCGAATGACTGCAGCATTGCGGGAGGGCGCAGCACGAAGCAATGCGTAATCACACAATGAAAGTGGATTTACTGCCCCTTTATATCACATTCCCGGCCCTGTCACGGTGGATACTCCTCCGCTATCACCCCCGGACTGTGCCGCACCGGAGCTGGGTGCTCCGCCGCTCGGGCCTGCACTCTGTCCTGAGGAGCCGCCCGGTGCATTGACTGAGCCTCCGGGGGGCGTGGAGCCGCCCGGTGCAGCCTGAGTAGTGGAAGGCACGGTCACGGGCTCATCAGGTATCTCGGTTATGTCAGTAGGCCTCGTGCTGCCGCCGGGAGCCTGCTCGGAGCTTCCGGTGGTTGTGCCGGTGTTTCCGCCGGGTCTTGTGCCGCCCGAGGTACCGGTGCTTTCGCCCGGCCTGTTGACTCCGGTCGAGGTGCCGCTGCTTTCGCTGGGTCTCGTGCTTCCGCCGGGTCCTGCGCTTTCAGTCTGATTCATGATAGGCCTTCCTGCCTCATCGGTGGCCTGAGTCTCGGTGGGCCTCCTGCCGCCGGTCTCCCTTGTAGGACTGGTGCCTATGACATTGCCGTCATCATCTACTATCTCTGAGCCCTCGTCTCCCTCGGACTCCTCCATGATGCTCGTGGGCCTGTCATGCCTTCCGCCGGTGGTGCCCCGTATCTCGTTGCCGTCCGCATCGGTGGGATATATGACATTGCCGTCTGCATCGGTGGGAATGACTATGTCTCCATCCTCATCCGTAGGATATATGAGCTCGCCGTTTTCATCTACGCCGAGGGTATAATCCTCCTCGTCACGCTCCTTCTCTGTAGGTGCCTCGGTCACATCCTCGTCATCGCCGATACCCTCCTGCGATACCTTGGGCTTCTGGATGACACCCTGATCCGTGGCCACGGACTCGATGACCGTGCCCTCCTTATAGAGGTTGGAATCCTGCTTTATCTTGGCTGAATAGCTGAGCACCGCATCAGATACCTCATACTCCGAATCATCGAACAGGAACTCGTGGAGCAGCTTTACGTTGGATTCCAGCGTCGTAGGTATGACGCAGGATCCCTTGTTGGGTATGCGGGCATCTCCCCTCTGCCAAGGGAAGCCGCCGGTCTCGGCTATGTTGTATCTCAGTATGCCCTGAGCCATGGATACCACCTCACCGAGGGATACATTGGTCTCTACCTCAGGGAAAATGGTCATCATGATATAGTTGAGCTCCGAGTAGTCCATCTTCTTGACCTTATCGAAGCAGGCCATGATTATCTTCTTCTGACGCTCGGTACGGGCAAAGTCACTGTCCATGAGCCTGAGCCTTGCGTAAGCCACGGCCTGAACTCCGTCCAGATGCTGGGCTCCGGCAGACTTAAGCTGATAAGTACCTATGCCTGTCTCCTTGACCGTCTCGGTGATGAAAGCATTGATATAGTAGAACTCAGCCTTGGATATCTCTATATTGTCCACACCATCCAGCATATTGATAGCCTGAGCTATGGTCTTCCAGTTGAAGGTCACATAGTTGGTTATGTTAAGGTCAAGGTTTTTATTGAGGGCCGCAAGGGCCTGCTCAGGTCCGCCTTGGGCATAGGCCTGATTTATCTTATTATATTGGTTATTGTCAGTGATATTGAGATAGGTATCCCTGAAAATGGAGCAGAGCCTTATGTCTCCCGTGTCCTGATTGACGCTCACTATCATGATGACGTCGGAATTACGCTGGGAGGCATCCAGTCCGAATACGGCGATATTCCAATAGCCCTCCATCTCCTGCTTCTTCTCAATGGAAATGTTGTCGTTTTCGACCTTGGCTATATCCACGTCCGTCCTCTGCATCAGATTGAAGGTGCGGAGCACATAGCCGTAGGCGAATATGGCACAGAGGGTCAGAAGCTCAACTATGGCGCATATGACTATACGCTTTATCCTGCCCTTCTTCTGGGACTTCTGCTCGCTGCGCTTTTTTCTGCCGTCGATGACGCTGTCCGGAGTATTGAGCTCCCGAAGCTTCTTCCTTTTAGACCTTGAGTCGGTACCGTAGAGACCCCCTGAAAGGAGCTTGTCGCCCATGTCGAGGTCATCTACTATCTCATCTTCACCGGCCCTGTCGGAATAGGAACCAAAGTCATCATCGTAGTCATCGTAGCCGGTATCTGCATCCCCGTAGCCGCCGTCATTGGTCTCATCATCATCAAAGAGATCCCGGCTTTCTATCTCTACATCATCGAAGAGGTCCTCATCCTCCGAGGGCCTCTGCTGATAGCCTGCCTTATCTTCCTCAAGTCTTCGAGGACGTCTGTTATTTTTGTTAAAGCTGTCTTCTATGCTCATATATCTACCTTAATAGCTTTCCAAGATGGCTTCTGCAGTCTGCAATTTCTTCCTATATCAATAGGCGTATTTGAAGCCTCTGAATATCGTCATGAACAGTATCTTTATATCAAGACCAAGGGTCCAGTTTTCTATATAATAAAGGTCGTATTCCACCCGCTTCTGGATGGAGGTGTCTCCCCGAAGTCCATTGACCTGAGCCCAGCCGGTGATGCCCGGCCTTACCTGATGCTTTATCATGTATCTCGGTATCTCTTCCTTGAACTTCTCAACGAACTGGGGACGCTCGGGCCTCGGTCCCACAAGGCTCATGTCACCCCTGAGCACATTGAAGAACTGGGGCATCTCGTCTATATTGGTATGTCTTATAAAATGGCCCAGCGGAGTGACCCTCGGATCTCCCCTCGTGGTCCACTTGGTAAGCTCCTCCTCCGGTCTCTGGACATACATGGAGCGGAACTTATACATCTTGAACGGACGGTTATGAAGGCCCACCCGTTCCTGTGCGTATATTATCGGCCCCTTGGAGGTGCATTTGACCAGTATGGCGGTCACCAGCATGATGGGGCTGAATATGATGAGCGCCATGGCTGAGCCCAATATATCTATGAGCCTTTTTACAAAGGCATTGAGGGGCTCAGTCAGTGGCACGTGCCTGATATTGATTATCGGCAGTCCCTCCATATCCTCCATATAGGGGGTGGTGGGGATAAAGTTCTGATAATCGGGAATGAACTTGGTATGCACTCCGGATTTCTCACAGATATTCACCACCGGCTTCAGGTATTCGTATTTGTTAAGGGGCAGGGTGACGACTATCTCGTCAAGGTCATTGGCAGAGAGGATGTCCCGAAGGTCCGTGAGCTCGCCCAAGGCAGTCACGCCCTCGATGATGCTCCCCTTCTTCAGGTCGTCATCAAGTATGCCCAGTATGTGATAGCCCCACTCGGGATTTTGGGATATCCTTGCGATGAAGCTCCTTGCAGCCTCTGAAAATCCCACCAGCAGTATGTGCTTCTGGTTGAAGCCCTTGGAGCGAATGCGGTTAAGGGCTATGCGGAGGCTGTTTCGAAAGGCCGTCTCCAGCACTATGTTGAAGGCGAAGAAGGCAACTATCATCCTTGTGGAGAAGTTGACCAGGTAGGGTCCGGTGATGGGCCTGTTCCTTCCGGCAAACAGTACGAAGGTGAATATCATCAGCCCGATGATATTGGCCTTGCAGATGTTTGCAAACTCCGAACGCCTCGATCTGGTCCGCTTCGGGGTGTAAAGATTAAAAACAGCATACAGCACCAGATACACGGGTATGACAACGATGAGCGCCATGAAGTACACGCGGATGGGCAGTGTGCCCGGCGCTCCCGGTCCCCTATCCCTTCCAATCATGAAATACCATGCAAGGGCATAGGACAAAAATATCACCAGTGCATCCAGAACTATATGCAGATAATTCAGTTTTGTCTGATTATTCTTTATCATTTAGCCGAAGCTTTGCATACCTTCACAAATATACCAAACAATTATACATGAGAGAAGGCTCCATTACTATTGACATTTTATTAAAATTTTATAATAATTGCCGGCCTTAGCTTTGTTTTTCCCTTCTTTTCTTCTCTGCAAGCACTATCTTGAGCTGCTTTTCCACATCAAGCTCCAGCTTATAGGGCTCTCCCGGTTTCTCCTTCGTAAGGTCCCTGAGGGCAAAATTTGCCTTCCTGAGGGTAAGGTTCGGATTGTAATAGGGGTCTCCCTCTGAGAGTATCCCGCCCCAGCGGCTTGCAAATACGGCTATCTCGCCATTGAAGCGCTCTATCTTCTCGGGACTGTCCTCAAGTCCCCGGGATTTGGACTCATAATGATAGAATACGGCATAGGGGTCGTAGACACAGCGGTAGCCGAGTCTCCTTACCTTCATGCAGTAGTCGATATCATTGAAGGCCACCGCAAGGCCCTCATAAAGTCCGCCGCAGGCCTCAAATACTTCCCTTTTCGTAAGGAGGCAGGCAGCTGTGACCGCAGAAAGGTCCTGAAGACACATCATGCGGTGCATGTAGGTATTTTCCTTTTCATGCTGTCCCACGAAGGCCGCTCCGGCTATGCCTCCGAGACCTACGATGACGCCGCCGTGCTGGATGGTGTCATCGGGATAGCAGAGCCTTGCTCCGACTATGCCTATCCCGTCCCTGACTATATAGCTCAGCATCTCTGCTATGGAGGAGGGCTCCCGAAGCTCCACGTCATTGTTGAGGAGGAGCAGATAGTCCCCCTTAGCATGGCTCGCACCGAAATTATTGATGGCAGAGTAGTTGAACTCCCGCTTCCAGTATACTACCCGTACCGGCATCCCCTCTATACTGCCTTTCTCCGTAAGCTTCTTATAATATGAAAATGTCTCCTCCTTTTCGGAGTTATTTTCAATGATGATGAATTCTATATGCCTATAGGTGGACTTTTTTGCAATGGAGCCGATGCAGGTCTCAAGGTCCTCGATATGGTCCTTGTTGGGTATGAGAACTGATATGAGGGGAGAGGCATCGCATACGGCGGCTTCCATAACAGCAGACGCCGTACTGCCCATGTTATCCGCTGCCTGCCCTGAGGAAGAGCCTGCTTCATTTTCTGCTATCTGTCCTGAGGATGAGCTGTCTGCGCCTCCTGCCCCGTCAAATATGCTGTGATAGTAACCATAGGTCACGCCCTTTTCAACAGAGCCCGGTATGGCAGGCATACTGGTTCCTGCGCCTTGCGTGCTGCTTTTGCGTTCGTAGTGAGCCTTTATGGCCCTTGCCCCTGCTTCGAAGGCATAGAGCTTTGACTTGGGGTCCGAGGCTGTGGAGCCCCTGTGGTAGCGCCAGTGATAGCATACCTTGGGGATATGTATTATCTTTTCAGAGGTAAATATGCCGTCAAAGAGGGCTCTTACCGAAGCCTCAGAAAGGCCGCTCTCCTTGGATATGAGGCTCAGGTCCCCAGCCTCGGGCTTAAGCTCTCCAAGGTCCGAGAGGCCTTTTTCCTCCTTGAGCCTGAGTATGGCCCGCCTTGCGGCCTCTATCTTCTCAGTTTCTCCCCTTTCAGCCTCCTCGGTGCATCTTAGGAAGAAGTCATGGTCCTGAGCTCCGTCAAATTCATGTCTGAAACCCCCGACCTTTTCAAGGAGGTCCCTTCGTATCACACTGAGATGGCAGATATAATTGACCGTAAGCAGAAGCTCCGGGTCATAGTCAGGCTTAAAATGGGGCTCAAACAGGGCCTTGCCGTCAAAGTCCACCTTGTCCTCATCAGTATAGAAGAATTGTCCTTCAGGCTGCTTGGCTATGGCGCTTGCCACCTCATAAAGGGCATAGGGGGGAAGCTCGTCATCATGGTCGCAGAGGGCTATATAGTCTCCCTTGGCCTCCATAAGGCCCTTGTTGGTATTGCCGGAGATACCAAGGTTCCCTCCTGCGCTGACATAGAAAAAGCGCTCATCTGCGGAGGCATACTCCTCGGTAAGCTCCCTCACGGCCCTGTCTCCCTCCGAGCCGTCGGCCACTATGACCTCAAAGTTAGGGTAGGTCTGGGCCTTGAAGGACTCAAAAAGCATGCGAAGGTACTTCTTCGGAGTGTTGTAGGCAGGTATCACGATGCTGATAAGGGGATAGCACCTTCCCTCAGAAAGCGCAAAGCCGTCATCATATATATAGGAAAATTCCTTCCACGAAGTCCTCTGGGCCTCAAGCTCCCGTTCCGATGGAGCCAAAAGCCGCTCCCACTGGGCATAGTCATAGTCCTCGCCTGTGTCCCTGAGCTTATTTTTTGTCTTTATGATAAAGGCCCTTATACCATTTTCCTTAAGGAAATCCGCCGCATTACCGAGCTTTTCCATGCTCATCATGGAACGGAGCCTTGAAAGACTGGTCTTTTTGGCCTCATTTCTCTCACTCAATATGGTACCGTTGATATGGACACGGCGCTTATGCTTTCCATCGCTGAGGCAGAGCCAGGCCTCATCGTCCCGATCAAAGGCCGCCTTGATGGTAAAGCCGCACATAAGGGGAGCTCCGTAGCGGTTCATGACATCCGCCCTATCCCTCCTTACGATATCGGCCTTTAAGGGGCTCCCGTCCCTATGCTTAAGCTCACATATTATCTCTGAGTCCCCGAAGCTCCAGCCGTCTATGACGAGCTCGCCGCCCCTTAGGCTCATCGAGTCTATCCTATATCTCATAATGTTCTCCGTTCCATACAACTGATGTCTGTCTCTGCCGCACAAGCCGGTTTCGTCATCCTGCTCATGGCAGCTAAAGGCAAGCCCTGCTTACTTAGGCTCAAGGCTTTCAATATCCTTCTGCCAGATTTTTGCTCCCGCCATGGTAGAAAAGCATACAGAGCAGAAATCCGCATAAAAGGCCTCCCGCATGGGCAGCCACGTCCACACCGTCGTCCACCGTGCCGAGGTAGATGCTGAGAGCTATGCTCAGTATCAGCCGATTTAAGGGCAGTCCTGAAAATGCTCCTCCCTGCCTTATGACCATCCAGAGCAGCATGCCCATGACACCGAATACCGCTCCGCTGGCACCTGCGGATATGGCATAGTCAGCGGTCCTCATATTGTACCATACTGAAAATATATTGGCCCCCACTCCGCAGATAAGGTACATGAGGAGGTATTTCAGATGTCCCAGCTCCCGTTCCACTATATCGCCAAGAGCAAAGAGCACCAGCATATTGTTGACAAGGTGAGCCATGCCGAAGTGCATGAAGCAGGCCGTAAGGAGCCGCCAGTACTCATGATTCTCTACTATGAGGGGCTCAAAGCAGGCCCCGAAGCGGAGCATCATCTCCATGTCATATTCCGTCCTGCCGTGAAGGCTCAGAAAGAAGAAATATAATATATTGGCCGCTATGAGGGCCGTATTTATATAAGCTCTTTTAAAAGAGTAGGTATACATATTTTAATTTCTTTATGGCGGCGGGTCTCCTCCCTGCGCCTTAAATTATTACTAAAATGCCGCCCTCATGGGCCTTTTGACCTTGCAGCTTCTCAACCGCTGCCATCTTCCAAGCCGTTCAGCAGTCCTTGCTTATACGGCTGCTTATCAACGAGGACTTACTTCCTTTTCAGCCTTCTTCTCAGGAAATCTCCGACATAGGAGAAGGTATCAGCTACGAGCCGAAGCTCTATGAGCGCATAATTTCCAAGGTGCTCAGGCTTAAAGTCCACCTTACGAAGCTTGGGTATGCCGGCCACGCCCTCCCTAAGGCCCTTGAGATAATCCCGTCCGAAGCCTATCCTTATGAAAAACATGAGCTTTATAAGTATGCCCGTAAGTATGCCCGGAAGATTTATAAGCAGCATAAGAAGGGGCATATTTTTCCAATTCAGCCAGATGTTGTTCCTTGCTGCAAGGCGCACCTTGAACTGATTGTATTTGGAGCCGGAGGTTCCGCTGCCCACATGATAGACCCTTGCCTCCGGGATATATCTGATGTCATAGCCCCTTATCCTTGCCCGAAAGCTCAGGTCAAGGTCCTCAAGATAGGCAAAGTGTGCCGTGTCAAAGGATTCCTCGGGGCTGTAGGCTATCTCCATAAGAAGGTCCCTCCTATACATGGAAGCCCCTGCACAGGCAGAAAATACCGAGGTCCTTCGGCTGAACTTCTCCTCGTCCACAGGCTGCCCCACACCCCGCTGAAAGGCCCAGCCAAGGAGATTATAGCCGTCTCCGGCATCATCAAGGAGTCCCTTATGATAGAGCTGTATCATCTTAGGCGAGGCAGCAAAGAGCCTGCCCCTTCCTGAGGCACTGCCTTTCGAAGCACGCTCCAAGGCCTCCTCGTCAAAGGCCCTCACCAGCTCAGCTATGAAGTCCGGCTCAGGCTCGGTATCATTGTTAAGCAGCAAAAGCAGCTCGGAATCCGCATGGCTGATGCCCACATTGACCGCTCCCGCAAAGCCGGTATTTTCCGAAAGGAGGATGGAGTTCACCTCCATACTGCCAATGTGTCCCCTAAGTATTCCATGAGCGGACATCGGAGAGCTGATAGACGAAGCGGAATTCTCCGGACCATCCCCTGTCAATGAAGGCCCAGCTCCCGTCAAGGACCTTATCCACTCTGCTGAGCCGTCGGTGGAGCCATTGTCCACTATCAGTACGCAAAAGTCCGTGTATGTCTGCGCCTTAAGCGCAGACATGCACGGTCCCATGAATTTAAGTCCGTTATAATTAGGTATGATAACGGTGACTCTGCTCATTTATGCCATTATCTCTGACTTGAAGCTCTTACCGGGCACCTCGGGAGCCTCTATATCGAACATATCAAGTATGGTCTTTGCTATATCGTAGAAGCCCTTCCTTGTGCCTATGTTGACGCCCTGCTTAAGGAGCTTTCCGCAGGCCACGAAGGGGATGTACTCCCTTGTATGGTCCGTGCCTTTAAAGCCCGGGTCGCAGCCGTGGTCAGCAGTGACCATGATGATGTCGTCATCATTCATCTGCTTTTCAAACTCGCCCAGCCACTTATCGAATTCTGTGATGGCACCGGCATAGCCGTCTATGTCTCTTCTGTGGCCGTATATCATGTCCGTCTCCACAAGGTTCACGAAGCAGAGGCCCTCAAAATCCACCGGAAGCATCTTGGTGGTCTTTTCAAGGCCATCGGCATTGGATACCGTCGGAGTGGTGTACTCGCAGTCGTCTATGCCCTTTCCTGCAAATATATCCTTTATCTTGCCTATGCCTATGGAGGCCTTTCCGGCCTTCTGAAGCTCATCCAGCATGGTCACCTTAGGAGGCAGCAGGGAGAAATCGTGTCTCCTCGGAGTACGGGTGAAGTTGTCCGCCTTGTCTCCGATAAAGGGCCTTGCTATGACCCTGCCCACGCCATGGTCTCCCACCAGCATCTCCCTTGCGATGCGGCAGTATTCATAAAGCTGCTCTATGGGCACTATGGCCTCGTTGGCCGCTATCTGGAATACCGAATCGGCAGAGGTATATACTATCAGGGCTCCGGTCTTAAGATGCTCCTCTCCATAGTCCCTTATGACCTCGGTGCCTGAATAGGGCAGATTGCAGAGCACCTTCCTGCCGGTACGCTTTTCAAATTCGTCGATGACCTCCTTAGGGAAGCCGTTCGGATAGGTAGGCAGAGGCTTTTCAGAGATAAGTCCTGCTATCTCCCAGTGGCCCACAGTGGTATCCTTGCCCATGGAAAGCTCCTGAAGCTTGCCATATACGCCCTCAGGCTCGCCCACATAGTCATCCTCCTTGGGGTCCGGCTCAAAGCCGTCGATATGGAAAAGTCCCAGTTTCTCCATGTTAGGACAATGGAACTTCTCCGAGCCCCTGATACTGGCCAAGGTATTTGAGCCCACATCTCCGAACTTATCTGCATCGGGCTCATATCCGCAGCCCATGCTGTCTAAAACCATTAAAAATACACGTTTTACCTTTCCCATGTTCTATCTCCTTTCCGTCCCGTCGGAACGCAAAAATGCTAAGCTCAAAAGCCCTGAGAGATGGGCCTCAGGCTTTGGCCTTATCCTTCTCTATAAGGTCCTTAAGGGCTTCTATGGCCACCCTTATGGCTCTGTCAGTATCATAGACCTGAGGGTCCTCAAGCCCCAGCTCCCTCCTCGTCTGATTGGCGATGACAAGGAGCACCGAGCCTACCCTGACCTCCCTTGCTGCTGCCACGGTAAACAAGGCCGCAGACTCCATTTCCGAGCAGAGGGCTCCAAGTCCGAGCCACGCATCCCATCTTTCATTGAGCTTTGAGGCTACCGGCATGGAGTTTGGACTATGCTGGCCGTAGAAGCTGTCCTTGCACTGTACCACCCCTGTGTGGCTGGGAAAGCCCAGCCTGTCCGCAGCGTCCTTTAAGGCCCTTACTACCTCGAAGTCCGCCACCGCAGGCCACTCTATAGGCGCATATTCCTTAGAGGTGCCCTCAAAGCGGATGGCGCCTGTGGCTATGCACACATCTCCGCCTATGACATCCTTCTTCATTCCGCCGGAGGTCCCTACCCTGATGAAGGTATCGGCTCCGCAGTGTATGAGCTCCTCCATGGCTATGGAAGCTGAAGGCCCTCCGATGCCGGTGGAGGTGACGCTTACAGGCACCCCAAGGAGCTTGCCGGTGTAGGTCACATATTCCCGATTTTGGGCTATGAACTTCGGCTCATCAAAATACTTTGCTATCTTTTCACATCTTCCCGGGTCTCCGGGGAGTATCACATAGCGTCCCACCTCACCCTTTTTAACGTGAATGTGGAATTCCCCCTCGTCATTTTTATAAGCAAGTGACATATTTCCTCCTCCTTTATATCCTAACCAAGCTCAGCTTAGTTCACAGACCGAATATGCTGAGCAGTACCCCCAATATAAGATTATTTTCAAAAATGAAGCTAAGAAAGCTGTTTGTCATGCTCTGCTCAAGCACCATGCTGCTGAGCCAGAAGTCCGGCGTCAGCACAGCTATGGCCATGGCTATCCATACATAGATTACCGCCTCCGCAAAGCCCAAGGCAGCTCCCCCGAGCTGATTGAGGCCCGAAACCACGGGCAGGGCAGTGATGAGGTCAAATACCCTGACAATGATGCGCAGCAATATCCGTATCAGTATGAACAGTATGATAAAGCATATGATATTGAGTATCACTCCGCCTATGGAGGCAGCTGCAGCCTCCATGAGCCTGTCTGCTCCTATGAGCTCGTAAAGCTCCCCGTGCTCCATAAGATCTGTGCTGCTCAGACTGTTTGAAAGTCCCCTTCCAAGGCTCTCGGTGATGCCGTCGAACAGGCCCTCTCTGATAAGAATGGACCTCGTATAGGGAAGCAGGCTGTCCGCCAGGATAAGGGCGATGATGATGGATGCCGCAGAAAGCAGCATGCGCATCAGTCCCCGATAATGTCCATACAGCGTAAGAGCCGTCATAAATACGGCTGCGCAAAGAACTACTTCATTTCCTCTTATGATGTCAAATATCTCCATATCCAAAAGCTGCCGACTATCTGAAACCAAGCCCGTTCTGATGCCTGCGCCATCAGGTTTACACCAGAGGGCGGCAAAAACATTGTAGCCTACTGCGTTCGTTTTGATGAATACGCCACTGGGCTTACGCCGCTATCGGCAATCTATGCCCTCAGTTTATGCCTTCAGTCTGGGTCTATGCCCCGGCTGAAACTGTCAGGCCTTGGCCCAAAGCTCAGCCTTATCAGACAGTCTTTTTCAGCTTAATATATAAAATCCTCCTCTTTCAGGATAAGAAGCCCGTTTTTATCATACTTTGAGCTGAACATGCCCTTCAGGCGCTTTCCGATGGGCGGCTTCTCTGCCCTGTCGGCGGCCTCCTCTATGAGCCTTACCGCATTTTTCTTTGTCAGCGGTATGCTGTCCTCCTCCATGAGCTCTATCCTCTCATAAAGGGCCAGCATGCTCTTGCCGGTGATGCTGCAGTCTATCTCTGAGGCATACTGACAGCAGTACTGGGCAAAATCGTCTATCTCCATCTGCTCATCAGCGGCCTTGGGAGCCTGAACCTTCAGGTTGTTGTGGAGCTCTGCATTCTGCTTCCTGCTGCCGCGCTTTCTAAGCTCCTCATCCTCCTCATAGTCCTCGTCCTCATCGTAGTCATCATCAAAATCGTCGTCATAGTCATCATCGGACTCATCATAACCGCCGTCATCATGACCGAGATCTTCGTCTTCGTCATAGTCAGAGGCCTCGTCGTAGCTCTCGTCGTCATAGGCCTCCTCGTCATCAAGCTCATCCTCCGGTTCAGAGTCCTCGTCATAAGCGGCATCGTCGTCCTCTATCTCGTCCTCATAGCCGTCATCAGGACCCTCATCTGATATCTCCTCCTCTGGATAATCCTCATATTCCTCATCAAAATCGGATACAAGGTCGCAGAGGCCAAATATCTCCGGCTTACGTTCCTCTATGCGGTCAAGGCCCTCCGGCACATCTATGAGTACGGCTATCATGCCGGACTCATCATCCCTTATGAGCCTGTATATGGTATCGAGGAGCTTCGGCGACAGGGCACCGGCATGCTCGATTATGAAGTCCTTGCCCCTTATCTTTTCGATAGCGGCATCGCTTAAGCCCCGTTCATTGAGCTTTTCGGCGCTGGTCTTAAGGGCTGCATTTTGTATGCCGTATTCACGGTGGATGGTCTTGAGCTCATCCTTGGCTATCTCAAAGCCGGACTCCGCATCCTCGGCCTCTATTATCATGTGGTGCTTCTTGGCAGGCGCTTTCCTTACCTCTTGCTGCCTGCCGTCTGTCTCAGGGGCCTTCTTCTGAGCCTCAGCTTTGTTTTCAGAAGACGATCCTTTATCTGAGGCATCAGCCGCTGCCCCTGCTTCCTTAGAAGGTGACAGCTTTGCTTCCGGCTCAGGGGGCCTTGCCTCAGAAGCTGCTCCAGCCATGGCTCCTGCTGCCTTTGCGGACTCAGACGCCAGTGAAGCCCCTGCTCCCAGAGCTCCGGCGATGGCTGCTGCAGCTGTCGTCTGTCCCCCTGCCATGTCCTCTGCCGCCCTGACTGCTGCATTGGCGGCTTCAGCTGCGGCGGTCCCTGCCGCCTTTGCTGCTCCCGTGACCGTCTGGGCTGCCTCTCCTACCGGCACTGGCTCCCGGGACTCAGAGGCAGGAGCCTCAGTCTTTGCTTCCTCCAAAGCCTCGGTCTTAGTCTCTCCCTTAAGCTCCTCCGCCTTTTTTTCTGCCTCAAGTACAGGCGCTATGTCCTCCTTGCCAAGGCCGGGGGCGGGCACGGGCTTTACTGCTTCTACGCTTATGCTGACCGCAGGCCTCTCAATAGAGGCTGCGATGCCTGCCGCCTGCTTTGCGGCATTTTTAACTGCAATGGCGGCATCCATGCGGGATACAGTGCTCTGCTTATCCGCCCTCTCGGTCTGCTCGCCATTTTTTATGATAACACTGCGAAGCTCGGAAAGCCTCTCCCCATCAAGGATAAGGGTCTTTTCCAGCTCCTGTGTGCCGTTTTCCATATCGGGGGCCTCAGCCGGTGCAGAAAGCTTTTCCACCTCCTTTGAGAGCTCCTCGCGAAGCTCCACCCTCGAGGTCTCTGCCTCAGCTACGGTCTCCTCCACATCTACCAAGGGCTTGTCAAGTCCATGGAGCCTCAGATACTCCTCAAAGGCCTCGTCCTCATTTTCATAACGGATGGCTGCCAGCTCGTTGCCTATCTCCTCGGGGCTGCGCCTGTCCATGTCCTCGGTATGGGGCTCTTCATGTATGAGCTCCTGCTGCGAATGGGAAAGGCTCTGGTACTTTGCCTTAAGCCTCAGGGCCTGCTCCGAATACTTGCCCTTTCCAAACAGCAGGGCTATCCTGTCGCATACTGCCACGCACTCCCTGCTCTGGCCGGCCTCGTCATAGACCTTGGCAAGCTCGTAGAGCCACTTCTCATCGGGCTCTGCCGCCGCATAGGCGGAAAGCTCGCTTATGAGCCTGTCGTAGGGAGCTCCGGACCTTTCAAGTATCATGTAAGCAAGCACATGGGCGCTGGGATCCTCCGGCGCCACGTCAAGGAACTCATTATAATAATCCTTGGCCTCGTCCAGATCTCCGGTCTTTACGGAAAGCTCCGTAAGCTTATAGAGCAGACGCTTCCCTATGGGGGCCCGTTCAAAGGCCATGAGCAGCTTATCCTTTGCCTCGTCAAATTCTCCGTTCATCTCATAAACGGAGGAGGCTAGGCTGAGCAGGTTGATGTTCCTTACCCTCGACCAGTCGATGGCATCTGCTATGCGCATGGCCGTGGAGTAGTCTCCCTCGTCCATCCTTTTTCTTATCTGATCTATCTTGATATTGAATTCGTACTTGTCCATGTCTTAGAATGCTCCTGTAGAAATCCCTACATCTCCGTCCTTCCGATAAGCGCCCTCTCAAGGGTCACCTCATCGGTATTTTCTATATCCCCGCCCACAGGGACGCCTGAGGCTATCCTCGTAACCTTTATATCCAGTCCCAAGGTCCGTATCAGCTTCAGGATATACATGGCCGTCGTTTCCCCCTCAAGGGAGGCGTTGGTAGCCACGATGACCTCATCACAGAGGGGCTCTCCCGAAGGTCCTGAAAGCCTTTTTATGAGTTCCTTCAGCTTTATGTCATTGGGGCCTATGCCCAGCATCGGGGAAATGGCTCCGTGCAGCACATGATATACGCCCTCATAGCGTCCTGTGCGCTCATAGGCTGCCAAGTCCCTTGGAGTCTCCACCACCATGATCTGCCTGTGGTTCCTTTTTTCGCTTCTGCATATGGGGCAGAGTTCCTCATCGGTAATGGTATAGCACTCCCGGCAGTAATTGGCCTTTTCCTTGGCCTCCACCATGGATGAAGCAAGGCTCTCCACCCGCTCCTTGGGCATATTGACTATGTGAAAAGCTAATCGCTGGGCTGTCTTCTGCCCTATGCCGGGCAATCCCTGAAGCTCCTCGATAAGCCTGTTGATATGGCTTCCGTAAAGGTCCATCAGACGCCAAAGCCTCCCAGTCCTCCGGCAAGCCTGCCCATGATCTGGGCGCTGGCCTCGTCTGCCTGCTTAAGGGCCTCATTGACCGCTGCCATGACCATATCCTCAAGGGTCTCCACGTCCTCGGGGTCGCAGGCCTCGGGATCTATCTCCACCTTCGTCACGGTCTTTTTGCCATTGACGGTGACCTTTACGGCTCCGCCTCCGGCCTGTGACGTAAATTCCTTTTCTGAAAGCTCAGCCTGCTGCTCCTCCATCTGGCGCTGCATGCGCTGGGCCTGCTTCATAAGATTGTTCATATTTCCGGGGACCATGCCTCCCGGAAAGCCTCCTCTTCTTGCCATAAATGTTCCTCTTTTTATTATTGATATCTTTTATTTATATTATATTATTTAATGCTGATAAAGCATATTTCGCACATTCCATATCCTAAGCTCTCAGCTATAGCTTCCTTGGACCATCGCTCCATCGTCCCTTAGAGAGACTGCCCGCTCATGACCTGTGTCCGGCAGGCCCCTGCTTAAGTCTTACTTATGCAGCTTCTTTTAAAACTTAGAACTTCTTATCATTCTATATCCACCGGAAAGTTTATCCTCGCCAGTTCCTCATCGGTGATGCTGTCCATGCTTTCCTCAAGCTCTCCCCTCCTTGCCACCCTGCCGCCGAAGCGAAGGCTGAGGCCCAGTTCCTCACGGCAAAGCTCCGAAAGCCTTGTGAGCCCATTTTCCTCCTTATTGGTGGAGGCTATCTTGAAACTCATGCTGCTGCGGAATATGACTACAGGCCGGCCTCCCTCCTCCTTTACGAAGGCATTTTCATAGAGATGCCGGTTCGAGGCCGAAAGTCCGGAGACCAGTGCGCCCCAGTTCTGCCTTATGATGGCGATGCTGTCTCCGCCGGCTGAGGCAGTCCCTTCTGCCCATGTTTCCTTGCCCGTATCTGAAGGACTGGAAACCTCAGACCTTGTTGGAGCCTTAGAAGACTCGGTGTTCTCGCCCTCTGACGGTACTGCAGGAGCTTCTCTCCTGCCGCCCGCTTCCGAAGGAGCCGCCTGTTCCTCCGTACTCCTTGCGGAGATTCGTATGAGCTCCACCTCAAGGAGGGTACGCTTGTCCTTTGCAAAGCGCAGCCTGTTGGAAAGCTCCGCAAGCCGGGACATCATGTCTATGAGCAGTCCCTTCTTGGAAAGGGCCGCATCCTCCCGGAAGCGTGCCATATTTTCCTCAGAGGCATCTATGAGCTCCGAGGCGTCCCTTGCACTCATGGAGAGCAGCACGTTCCGGAGATACCAGATGAAATCATTGGTAAACTGGTATATCTCCCGGCCCGCAGCCACGGTATCTGAAACTATCCTTAAGGCCCTTTCTATGTCTGAAGAGCAAAGGGCCCGATAGAGCTCGGAAAACTCCGTTATGTCCGCCGCCCCAAGTATCTCGAGGGTATCGCTGTAGCGAAGCTCCTTCCCTGCGAAAAACGAAAAGCAGCGGTCAAGGAGGCTCAGGGCATCTCTCATAGAGCCGTCTGCACTCTTTGCTATATAGTCTATAGCCCTATCCTCTACGGTCCTGCCCTCAGCCTCACAGAGCTCCTTAAGGCGCTTTGCTATGACCTCGCTCCTGATGCGCTTGAGGTCATAACGCTGGCAGCGGCTAAGTATGGTGGCAGGCACCTTCTGGGGGTCCGTGGTCGCCAGTATGAATATCACATAGGCTGGCGGCTCCTCAAGGGTCTTTAAGAGGGCATTGAAGGCCGAGGTACTGAGCATATGGACCTCGTCTATGATGTATACCTTATAATGCCCCTCGGTGGGAGGGTATTCCACCTCCTCCTTTATCCTGCGGATATCGTCCACGCCATTGTTGGAGGCCGCATCTATCTCAAAGACATTCATGGAGCTTTCGGAAAGGATGGAGCGGCAGACGGCGCAGCCATTGCAGGGGCTCCCTCCATGCTCCGACGCATGGTCGCAGTTCACTGCTCTGGCAAATATCTTCGCCAGCGTGGTCTTGCCGGTGCCCCTTGTACCGCAGAACAGATAGGCATGGCCTATCCGGCCTGATATTATCTGATTTTTTAATGTAGTGACGATGGCATCCTGCCCGTATACATCATCAAATACGAGAGGACGCCAACGCCGATAAAGTGCCTGATAAGCCATATTATCCTGAATAAGTATCAATCTCCGAAGCAAATGCCGACAGCCTTGGCCTGAGCTATGATGTCGGACTTGGGGTCTACCATCTTGAGCTTCCCTGCTATGTCCGCAAGGGGCACAGTGCATATCTTCTGCTTGTTCCTTGCCATCATGACGCCGAACTCTCCGCGCTTTATGCACTTTGCAGCCTCAGCGCCCAGCCTTGTGGAAAGCACCCTGTCGTAGGCATTGGGCACGCCGCCCCTTTGGGTATGTCCGGGCACCGTGACCCTGACCTCGGTGCCGAGGGCCTCGCTTATCTTATCTGCCAGCTCGTAGGAGACTGACGGATATACCTTGCCCTTTTCCTTCTTTTTCTTGAGCTCCTTCTTGTCGAGCTTTGCATCCTCCTTGGTGATGGCTCCCTCTGCCACTGCAAGTATGGAAAATGCCTTTCCGCCCTTATTGCGCTCCTTTATGGCGGAAATGACCTTCTTCGTGCTGTAGGGTATCTCAGGTATCAGGATGACATCTGCACCGCCTGCGATGCCGGCGTTGAGAGTGAGCCAGCCTACCTTATGACCCATGACCTCGACTATGAATACCCTGCCGTGGGAGGCTGCCGTGGTGTGTATGTTGTCTATGGCAGCGGTGGCGATGTCCACAGCCGACTGGAAGCCGAAGGTGACCTCAGTGCCCCAGAGGTCATTGTCAATGGTCTTGGGAAGACCGATGACATTGAGCCCCTCCTCGGAAAGCCTGTTGGCAGTCTTAAGGGAGCCGTTGCCTCCGAGCACGCAGAGGGCATTGAGCCTGAGCTTCTTATAGGTGTTCTTCATGGACTCTACCTTATTGAGCCCATTTTCATCGGGAACATCGATGTATTTGAACGGGGTGCGGCTCGTACCAAGCAGGGTGCCGCCCCTTGTAAGGATGCCGGAGAAATCCGAGGGCTGCATCTTGCGGTAATCGCCGTAGATGAGGCCCTTATAGCCATCCTCAAATCCTATGATCTCCACCTCTGTGTCATACATGGTATAAAGTGCCTTGGCTATGCCCCTCATGGTGGCATTGAGCGCCTGGCAGTCACCGCCGCTTGTCAAAAATCCAACTCTGATCATAATGCACCCCTTTTCTATACCTTCAAAATATTATCAGGTTCCCCTATTTAGAGAAATGTATACGCTTTTAGTGTAACATTTACAAGTATCTAATTCAAGCTTTTAACGCTTATGCGGCAAATCTTAAGCTTTGCTTCAGGTTTCGAGGCCGCTCGGCCTCCCGCCCTGAGCTGTCTTTACTTATATGCCTTATGTGAAGTCCATGCTGCTCAAACTATGTACCGGGCATATGCTTTCATGGGCCTGCTCAGGAAATCAGCGCTCAGTCCACGCCCCGAAGCTCTACATTTTCCACATAAGGCCGTACTATATCTGCGTATTCCATGAGCTGCTCCCTTGAGGGTGTGGTGAAGCCCGAAGAAAGGTCCAGCACGGTCTCGCTTTCCTTATAGGCCTGAAGGAAGTAGCTTCTGCAGCCCTTTATGAAGGGGCCTATCTCCTCAAAGTCCGCCCGTTTATGTATGCCTCCCACCACGGTGGTGCGAAGCTCATAGGGCAGGTCCCCATTTATGAGAATGTCCCTGCTCTCCTCCACCCGACGAAGGAGCTCCGGATTATTGAAACCCCCTATGGCCATATAGCCTGAGGGACCGCTCTTTATATCCATGGACACGAAGGAAAGAAGGCCCTCGGATATGAGCCTGCGGAGCATATCGGGAGAGGTCCCGTTGGTATCAAGCTTCACGTCCAGACCGCTGCGCTCCCTTATCTCCCGTATGAATTCCGGAAGATCCGGCTGCAGCGTGGGCTCGCCGCCGGATATGACGACTCCCTCCAGAACATTTTTACGCCTTTCCAAGAACGCAAAAATCTCCTCTTCGGAATACTCCGAAGGGAGATCCATCCTGAGAAGCTCCGAATTATGACAATAAGGACAGCGGAAATTACAGCCGCCGGTAAATATCGTACATGCCACATGCCCCGGATAATCAAGGAGCGTGGTCTTCATAAATCCACATATCTTCATTTTCTTACCTCTTATAAAGCCACGGCCATAAGCGAAACAAATGCGAAGCTGTGAGCGTTTGTTTCGATCGGTCGGATATAAGCAGCCTGCAAATAATATAAGCAGGTACAGGGGGGCATCGCAGGCAGCGCCTATTTCATCTCAAGCAGCCTGTCTGAGAGCTCTGAAAACTCCGAAAGGCTGAGCTTCTCGCCTCGTATCATCGGGTCAAGTCCCATATCGAAGAGGGCCAAGGCCACCTGCTCCTTAGTAAAGCCAAGTCCGCCGGAGTTGGCCACGGAATTGGAAAGCTTCTTCCTTCTCTGGGCAAAGGCCGCCCTTATGAGTTCAAACATAAGCTCCCTGTCGATCGGAGCCACCGGAGGCTCGCTGCGCCGCTTAAGCCTTATGACCGCAGAGCTTACCTCCGGCCTCGGTATGAAGCAGTTCGGGGGCACATTGGCGATTATCTCGGGCTCGGCATAGTAGGAGACCGAAAGGCTGAGGACGCCGTAGTCCTTTCCTCCCGGCTTGGCCTGCATACGCTCCGCCACCTCCTTCTGCACCATGACCGTCACCGACTCTATATCCGCTCCGCTTTCAAAGAGCTTCATGACTATGGGCGTGGTTATATAATAAGGAAGATTTGCCACCACCTTGAAGGGGCCCAAGAATAAGCTCTTAAGGTCAAGGTCCATGATGTCGGCATTTATGACCTCTACATTGGAGTAGGTCGAAAGGGTCTCCGATAGTATGGGTATCAGCTCCTTATCTATCTCCACGGCTTTCACCGCTCCCGCCGCCTCACAGAGGGCTTCGGTCATGGTCCCTATGCCGGGCCCTATCTCAAGGACTGAGTCGGCCTTCGTTATCTCTGCTCCCTCGATTATCCTTGAGAGCACCCGCTCATCCACGAGGAAATTCTGACCGAAGCGCTTCTTAAAGCCGAAGTCCCGCTTCTTTATGAGCTCTATGGTATTTTTAGGGTCTATAAGCCTTCCAGCCACTTCTGCTCCTTTATAAATCAATACAATAAAAAATCACGCACCCTGCTTCGAACGATATAAGACATGCGTTTCCTTGCTTCAAAAACTCGGCAGAGGCACTCCCACGGCACATAGAAGGTTTTGCTTAGTGCTGCTGCATTCCTGCCCTGACACGGTTCACAAATTTCTATTGCGCAGGACCCCGGCTTCAACGTCCCTAAGAAAGAACTGCCATGCGATATACCGCCCTCGGCAGGGTATCACCTCTGCTAAAGCGGATCTCAGATACAGGGCACCGCTATCTCCCCGGCTGCGTGAGATTTAATTGTAAAATAGATACATGAAAATGTCAACCTCAGCCGGGGCCGATAATAAGCAAAAATAAGTCAATTTAAGACTTGAGCACTTTTTAAAAAAAGTATAAAATGAGAAAATATTGCAATGGAAATGGAGAGATATATGAAGGAACAGACAAAGCTTAGACTGCTGGTCGCAGTACCGATGTTCACCTTCGGTACCTTGGGATTGTTTACAAGAAATATAGACCTGAGCTCAGGAGAGCTTGCCCTCTGCCGTGCATGTCTTGCGGCACTTCTCATCATCGTATTTCTGACTGTGACAAAGCAGGGCTTCGACCTTAAGAGCATCAAAAAGGATGTCCCCTTTCTGGCAGCCTCCGGCGTAGCCATGGGCATAAACTGGATATTCCTGTTCGAAGCTTACAAGTATACGACCATTTCCCTTGCCACCCTGAGCTATTATTTTGCTCCGGTCATCGTCACCGCAGCCTCGCCCATACTTTTTCATGAGCGGCTCACAAAAAAGCAGGTCATCTGCTTCGTCATGTCCACCCTCGGCCTTGTGCTTATCATAGGCGTGGGCGGAGGCGGAAGCGGAAACGGCACTGACCTTTTAGGCATCCTCTTCGGGCTTCTTGCCGCCGTATTTTATGCCACGGTCATCCTGCTCAATAAATTCATCAAGGACGTGGAGGGCATACAGCGCACCCTGCTTCAGTTCATAGCCGCGATAGTCATACTTATACCCTATGTGGCCCTTACCGGAGGGCTCCGCCTTTCTGCCTTGAGCGGCGTCGGCATAGTATGCCTCCTTACCGTGGGCTTCATACATACCGGCGTGACCTACTGTATGTACTTCACCGGCCTCAAGGACCTGAGCGGACAGGAGGCCTCGATACTTAGCTATATCGACCCCCTTACGGCGGTCATAGTATCTACCCTGTTTTTAGGGGAGAGCATAAGCGCCCTCCAGCTCTTAGGAGGTGCCCTCATACTCGGCTTTACCATCTGGAATGAGATAGGGCAGGACTGAGCTCTGGCAGTTCCTTCTATCCTCAGGATAGCGCCTAAGCCATGGGCTCTTAAGCTCAGCTCCTGCTGTCTTCGGCCACCAAGTCCGGCTCGGAACGAGGGCAGGACTGAGCTCAGTCCCCTTCCATGCAGCTTTTGATGAGGCCCTCAAGGAAGGCCTTGAGTCTGTATATGACAGCCGTAAAGAAGGCTACGCCCATAAGGCAGAGAAGGAGTAGCACCAGCCTGTCCCTGCCGGAAAGCAGGTCCCCATTGAAATGCTGACATATCACGGTCATGACGAAGTGATGTATCAGAAAGACACCATAGGCATAGGGTGCAAGAAGTCTTACCACGCCCCTTACAGGCGCAGGCTTTCCCAGCTCCTTAGAGGCAGTCATCAGGAATATGAAGATGAGCACTGCCGCCATGGCCTTTATAAGCTCCGAAGAAAAGCCCGCAAGCTCTCCAGAAGGCAGGGGCAGGGCTATAAAGACCCATATCAAAAGTCCTGCAAGGGAAGCGATAAGGAGCTTAAACCGATGCTTTCCAAGGATGCTGCCCGCATTATCCGAAAGCACTCCTCCCAAGAGGAAGAAAAACATATCCACCACCGGATCCGCCGTGGTCCTGATAGCCTTAATGGGGTGGAACATAAATACATACAGGGCTCCAAGGAGCAGGACAAGAAGGGCCAAGAGGCCCTTTTTCTTATCGATAACTTCAAGGTTTTCTGAGTTTTCTGAGGGCTTTTTGGCTCCTGTATCAGCGACCTCAAAGGCATTTTCTGAAGTATTTGAGTCCTGACAGACCTTAAATGCCTTTTTCATCCCAGAGATACTCCCCGTATCGGCAGTACCTTTGCCGAAATCCAAAGCCTCCTCCTGATATGAGGCCTGCTTCTTCCTCACAAGATAAAGGAGGGGCGGAAACAGGGCATAGATTATGATAAGGGCTCCGAGGAACCATTCTCCCACCGTGGTAAAAGTAGGAACTATACTGTTTAAATAGCCGTCAAAGCCTATGACGGTCCAAATGATGGACCAAGCCGGTATATCATAGGTGCTCCCCCTCTGCCAAAAGACGTACATAAAGCCAAGGACATAGGCTATATAAAAGAGGGGGTAGATGGACATTATCCTTTTTTTATAATAATCACCTATCCTGAAGTCCCGCTTTCTTCCGTAGGTGGAAAAGAGCGCCGCTCCGGATATCATGAAAAACACATAGACCACCGGGTCTCCCCAGCTTCCATTGGCAGTGCCGTGAAGCACATCCCGGCCTCCCATATAAAAAGACAGCGGAAAATGGTATATGACTATCAGCACCATGCAGATGACCCGTATAAGGTCTATATAAAATATGCGTTCCTTCTTCATAACTGGGATTTTCCTTTTTCTTGGAGCTAAGGGATTGACAAATCAGCCTTTCGACATTAGATTGATTATCTGCAAAATAATGCGATATGTCAATGCTTCTTTCTCATTCGCCGCCGATACCTGCAAAAGCCTTCATCAGCGTTATAATAGGTCCGATGCCGGAAAGCAGGGCCTGCATACCTAAGCCTTAAAAACAATATGGCAGGTTCCCGCAGAGGCTTCTGACTGCGGCAGGTTCTCTGATAGCAGAGCGGACATCAAAGATAAGTAAAAGGACAGATAAACTATGAAAATCAACGAAGACGCATCTTCAAAGGCCTTGAGGCGCGGAGACCTTACTGAGGGACCGGTCATGGCCTCCATGCTGAGGTTTGCAGTACCCATGATACTTGGAAATCTGCTCCAGCAGTGCTATAACGTGGCAGATACCCTGATAGTAGGAAAGTTCCTGGGCCCTGACCCCTTGGCTGCCGTAGGCTCTGCCTATACCCTGATGACCTTCATAACCTCCATACTCCTTGGACTCTGTATGGGAAGCGGAGCCCTGTTTTCCATACGCTTCGGAGAAAAGGACTTTGACGGCCTGAAGGAAGCCATGAGCGGAGCCTTCGTGCTCATAGCCGCCCTCTGCCTTCTGCTCAATATGCTGGTATTTGCCTTTACCGACCAGATACTCTGGTTCCTGAGGGTACCTGACGAGGTCTGGGAGCTCATGAGGGAGTATCTCGTGGTCATATTTTACGGCATAAGCGCCACATTTTTATATAATTACTTTGCCTCACTCTTAAGGGCCATCGGCGACTCCGCCACTCCCCTTCTGTTCCTCGCCATATCAGCCATACTCAATATCATCCTTGACCTCTGGTTTGTGGTGGGACTTTCGAGGGGCGTGGCAGGGGCTGCGGAGGCTACGGTCATCTCCCAGTATGTATCCGGCGTGGGGCTCATGATATTTACCTTTATCCGCAAGCCTGAGCTAAGGCTCAAAAAAAGGCACCTGAGAGTTACCAAGAAGTGCCTTAAGGAGATATCCGGTTTTTCCCTGCTCACCTGCGTCCAGCAGTCAGTCATGAACCTCGGAATCCTGATGGTCCAAGGCCTCGTCAACAGCTTCGGTCCCTCGGTCATGGCCGCCTTTGCTGCAGCGGTCAAGATAGACTCCTTCGCCTATATGCCGGTTCAGGACTTCGGCAATGCCTTCTCCACCTTCATCGCCCAGAACTACGGCGCAAAAAAGTCCGACAGGATAAGGGCAGGGCTTAAGGGAGCCATCATCACCGCCGTGGTGTTCAGCGTATTGGTCTCTGCCATAGTGTTCATCACGGCACCGCTGCTCATGCAGATATTTGTGGACGGCTCGGAGACCGCCATCATTACCGAGGGGGTAAGGTATCTTCGCAGCGAGGGCGCCTTTTACTGCGGCATAGGCTGTCTCTTCCTGCTTTACGGCCTCTATCGGGCCCTTGGAAAGCCCGGCATGTCCGTGGTCCTGACAGTCATATCTTTAGGCACGAGGGTGCTGCTTGCCTATACCCTTTCTGCCATCCCCTCGATAGGCGTGGCCGGTATCTGGTGGTCAGTGCCCATAGGCTGGTTCCTTGCAGATGCGGCAGGGCTCATCTACTACATTTTCAATAAGAAAAAGCTGAGCCTATAAGCGTCTTATTTTAAAAACAAAGCAGCGTCGGACTTTGTTGGCAATGCACCTTACCCTTCCGTGGCTTTAACTTCCAAACCGTTCAGGCATCTGAGGGCATAGTCCACATAGATATTGCAGGAAAGGAGCAGCGCCTCCTCATCTATATCGAAGCTTCCATTGTGGTAGGGGGTCTCAGTATTGGGGTCCTTTGCCACATTTTTAGTGCCCACATAGGCATACATGCCCTTGGCCTTTGCAATATAAAAGGCTACGTCATCAGCGCTTAAGGACTTGTCCATATTGCTGATGATATGGTCCTCCGGTATGAGCTCCTTCGTGACCTCGGAGACCTCTGACACTGCCTCCTCGTCATTGATGACCGCAAGGGCATGGTTTTCAAACTCTATCTCTACGCTGGCTCCGTACATGGAGGCCGTGGCCTCTGCTATCTCCCTGACCCTCCTGTTGGTCCGTTCTCTGGACTCGGTGCCGAAGGTCCTAGTGGTGCCCTCCAGCACTGCTTTATCAGCCACGATGTTGTAGGCCGTGCCGCAGTTCAGCTTTCCCACGCCAAGGACCACCGTATCAAGGGGCGAGGTATTTCTGGATATCACTGACTGAAGGGCCACGACTATCTGGGAGGCTATGTAGAGAGCGTCCACTCCCTGATCCGGAGTAGCCACATGGGCACTTTTCCCGAGGACAGTTATCTTAAAGTAGTCGCAGGCCGCATTGACAGGGCCGGGAGTAAGGGAAATGTACCCTGACTCTATCCTGGGGCTCACATGGGCGCTGTAGACCCTGTCCACATCATCCATGAGACCGGCCTCCACAAAGAGCCTTGCTCCGCCGCAGACCTCCTCTCCCTGCTGGAAAAAGAGCTTTATGCGGCCGCAGAAGTCCTGCTCCTTCTCCTTAAGTATCTTTGCCGCAGCAAGCAGAGTAGCAGTATGTCCGTCATGCCCGCAGGAATGACAGATGCCCTCATGCTGGGAGCGATAGGGGCAGGAGCTCTTCAGGTCCTGCATCGGAAGGGCGTCTATGTCAGCCCTGAGGGCCACGCAGAGGGCTCTGCCTGAGCCTTTCTCTGCCTTTCCGTCTATCCAGCCATATACTCCGGTCTCCCCGACCCGTTCATGGGCTATGCCGAAGCGATCCAGCTCCCGCTCTATAAATGCTGCCGTCTCATACTCCTTCATACTGAGCTCAGGGTGACTGTGCAGATACCTCCTTGTCTCTATGATATAGTCGTGCTCCTTAAGTACATAATCCTTAAGCATGTATTTCTCCCCCTTTTTGTTTATATCCTCCGGACTTTACGTCAGGCTCCGGCACCCTCACTGAAAATGCCGAAGGAATGACTCTTATATCTGTCCTGTCATAGCAGCCTCCGAACTCCCCGTCAAGGGTCCAGGCAAGCTTCGGCGATTCAAAGCTGAAGCTTCTGCCCTGCCTGTATTCTATGAGCTCTGAGCCCTGCTCCTGACTAAGATAGGAGCCAAGTATCTCCCTCAGCTCGGAAAGCTTCTTAGGCATCTTTATGAGCACCAGCTCCATGAGCCCGTCATCAAGCTTCGTCTCAAAGCCTCCCAAGGGCCTGACTCCGGCCACTGATGTGGAATTGGTCACAAGCCCGAGTATATAATCCGCCTCCAGCAGCTCATCACCCACGCTGACCCTCACATGGAAGGGCCTGATATCCGATATGGACTTGGCCCCTTCAAGCACATAGGCCAAGTAACCAAGGAGGTTTTTCGTCACCCTCGGAGTCTTATAGGATATGTCGGTAAAGTTGCCGAAGCCTGCCACATAGGCAAAGCGTCTCCCCATAAGCTCTCCGGCATCCAGCCTGAGCTTATGCTCGGAAACCGAGGCCTTAAGCAGTGCCTCAAGCTCCTTGGGGAGTCCGATGCTCTTTGAAAAATCATTGGTCGTGCCCATGGGGATATATCCAATGGGTATATCCCTTCCAAGCTTGGCCATGGTTTCTATCATCAGATTTACCATGCCGTCTCCGCCGGAGCACACAAGGAAGTCGTCATCTGAAAGCTCTGCTATCTCCCCTGTTATGTCCCGGTGAGGGGCGGTCATGACCACCCTTGGAGCAAAGCCAAGGTCGTTATAAAAGCTTATGATATCCGAGAGCCGTTCCTTGGCCCTGCCCCTTCCCGAGACCGGATTGCAAATATATAAAAGATTCTTCATAAATGACCTCGATAAAGCTTGTTCTCCGTGTTATAAAATGCTTTAAGCCATGCAGTCTGCCTGCTAAAGATTCTGCCTCCGGCTGTCTTTGCGCAGGACCTCTCGGCAGAAGCTTTGCAGGATCTGCAGACTTTGTTTATTTTCCAAAAAGCAGCTCTTGGTTTTTCAGGCGGATGATGCTATCCTTTTTAAGGAAACGAGACCAGACTCGCTTCCCTTCACCACTATTTTGAGGACAGCAGCAAATATTAAGGAACGATACAAATGAATGACCTAAGCTATCTTTATGAAAACTGCAGGCTCTGCCCAAGGATGTGCGGAGCGGACAGAAGGAGAACCACTGGCGTATGCGGTCAGGGCACGTCCATAAGGGCTGCCAGAGCTGCTCTCCATCTTTGGGAGGAGCCCTGTCTTTCCGAGCAAGGAGGAAGCGGAGCCATATTTTTCAGCGGCTGTACTCTGCGCTGCTGCTTCTGCCAGAATTACGATATAAGCCAAGAAGGCCTCGGACAGGTCGTAGCTTCCGACAGGCTCCTTGACATCATGCTCAGGCTTCAGGACGAGGGCGCGCAAAACATAGATCTCATCACCGCCACCCAGTTCCTTCCCTCCATACTGCCGGTGCTTGAAAGGGCCCGTCCCCTCCTTCATATCCCCCTCGTCTATAACTGCGGAGGCTATGAGCGGGTCGAGACCCTCCGCATGCTGGAGGGCTATATAGATATCTATCTTCCGGACTTAAAATACCTTTCCTCTGAACTATCCGGAAGGTATTCTGCCGCACCGGATTACTTCAGCCATGCCTCCGAAGCCATAAAGGAGATGATACGCCAGACCGGAGCCCCTGTCTTCAATGAAAATGGCTCCCTTAAAAGAGGTACCATCATACGGCATATGGTCCTTCCCGGACAAAGGGAGGACTCCATCCATCTCCTTCACTGGATGAAGGAGGAGCTGCCTGAAAGGGCTTGGCTCATAAGTCTCCTCAGCCAGTATACTCCCTTTTATCATGCCTCAGAGCATCCTGAAATAAACCGCCGCATCACAAGCTACGAATATGACAAGGTGGTTGATGAGGCCCTAAGGCTTGGTCTGGACCTCGGATATATGCAGGAGCGTCAAAGTGCAAGGGAGGAGTATACCCCTCCCTTTGACCTAAGCGGGCTTTAATGCAGCTTATTTTCTGTTTTCTATGTCTATATAAGGCACTCTTATCATGCTGGCCCTGTATGCGGGACGCATGAGACGGCCTCCGGTCATGACCTCTTCGATGCGGTGGGCGCACCAGCCGGATATCCTTGCCACTGCAAACAGCGGCGTACAGAGCTCCTCCGGGATCCCCAGCATCTTATAGATGAGTCCGCTGTAGAGGTCTACATTGGCACAGATGGGCATATCCATCTGCTTTTCCTCCATCAGGATGGGCACGCCAAATTCTTCTACCTTTTCAAGGAGCTCCAGCTCCTCCATATAGCCCTTTTCCTTGGCAACATCCACGGCATATTTCCTGATGAGCTTAGCCCTCGGGTCAGATACGGTATAGACCGCATGGCCGAGGCCGTATATCTTGCCGGAGCGGTCTCCGGCTTCCTTCCTTACTATCCTCCTGAGGTAGTCCTTCACCGCCTCGTCATCCTTCCAGTCCTTGACATTTTCCTCGATATAGCCAAACATCTCCATGACCTTACTGTTGGCACCTCCGTGAAGGGGCCCCTTAAGGGATCCTATGGCTCCGGCTATGGCGCTGTAGGTATCAGTCATGGTGGAAGACAGGGCACGGCACACAAAGGCAGAGTTATTGCCGCCGCCGTGCTCGGCCTGTATCATGAGCATAAGGTCAAGGAGCAGGGCCTCATTATGCGTAAAGCTCTTATCAGCCCTTATCATGCGAAGGAAATTTTCCGATACTGAAAGCTCCGACTTCGGATTATGTATGTAAAGGGACTTTCCATCAAAGTGATGCCTCTTGGTAGCATAGGCCTGAGCCACTATGGTCGGAAATCTCGCTATCAGAGCTATGGACTGCTTTACCATGTTCTGAAGGGAGGTGTCGTCCGGGTCCTCATCATATGAGTATAGGGCCAGCACGCATCTTGCCAGCTTGTTCATGACATTGCGGCTGGGTATCTTTAGTATCATGTCCTCATAAAAGCCCTTGGGCAGGTCCCTTGCCGCAGCCAGCATCTCATTGAATTCCTCAAGCTGAGCCTTGGTAGGAAGCTTTCCTACCACCAGAAGATAGACTACCTCCTCAAAGCCAAAGGTGTCGCTCTTTCTGTGGGCCTCAACTATGTCCTCCATACTGATGCCTCTGTAGTAAAGTCTTCCTTCTTGGGGCACCCTGACGCCGTCCTCTACATAATAACCCTGAACGCTTCCTATGCCGGTGACGCCCACCAGCACTCCGGTACCGTCAGCATTCCTAAGTCCCCTTTTAAGATTGACATCATTAAGATATCTCGGGTTTATAACATACTGTCCCTTCATCTCCTCGCTGAGACGAACCATGTATTCCTTTGCGTATTCAGCTGTCATATCAGTGCTCCTTTCCGGTTCCTTCCAAAGATTTTATCCTTATACTAATCTTTTAGGGCCAATTTTTCAAGGCCTTTCATTTTTATACGTTAAATGATTGAAGTGCAGACTAAAAAAAAGTATACTGTTGCATATCTATATGACTTTATCAGCGAAAGGGGAACACGATGCTTAAGCTCAATGATAATGGCGTTTACCTAAAAAACGGGAAGCCCGAAAAGGCTCCGGCCCCGGATATAAAGGCAAGGGAGCATACCATGGCCTATCAGATACTCCGTGCCCATGATAAGGGCCCGGGGGATGACAGCCTTCGCATCAGCTTTGACAGCCTCATATCCCACGACATAACTTATGTGGGCATCATACAGACAGCCAAGGCCAGCGGACTTACGGAATTTCCAGTGCCCTATGTGCTTACCAACTGCCACAACAGCCTTTGTGCCGTAGGCGGCACCATCAATGAGGACGACCATGTGTTCGGGCTCTCTGCTGCGGTAAAATACGGCGGCATATATGTTCCTGCCAATCAGGCAGTCATCCACCAGTATGCAAGGGAGATGATGGCGGGCTGCGGACGCATGATACTCGGCTCTGACAGCCACACAAGATACGGAGCCCTCGGTACTCTCGGCATAGGCGAGGGAGGGCCCGAGCTGGTAAAGCAGCTCCTTGAAAATACCTACGACATCCCTGCTCCCAGAGTGGTGCTGGTATGGCTGAGCGGAAAGCCCAAACGGGGCGTGGGCCCCCATGACGTGGCCATAGCCCTCTGCGGTGCAGTCTATAAAAATGGCTTCGTAAAAAACAGCATACTTGAATTCTGCGGTCCCGGCATCAAGGACCTGTCCATGGACTTCCGTATAGGCATAGATGTCATGACTACCGAAACAGCCTGCCTGTCCTCCATATGGGAGACCGATGAAAGGGTTGAAGAATATCTTTCTATCCACGGCAGAGCGGAGGCCTATAAGGAGCTTAAGCCTGAGGATGGAGCCTATTATGATGCAATGATAGAGATAGATCTCTCCTCCATGGAGCCCATGGCAGCCCTGCCCTTCCATCCCTCGGAAGCCTATACCATCAGGGAACTTATGGAGGATGGAGCAGATATACTCAGAGAGACTGAAAAAAGAGCCTCTGAGCAGTTTGGAGACAAGGTAAGCCTTAAGCTTACGGATAAGATAAGGGACGGACACATTTACATAGATCAGGGTATCATCGCAGGCTGCGCCGGCGGTATGTATGAAAATATTGCTGAGGCTGCCTCCATACTTAAAGGGCGGGATATAGGCAGCGGTGCCTTCAGCCTCTCCATATATCCCCCCAGCATGCCGGTGAACCTTGAGCTCATCAAAAACGGCATCATGACAAAGCTTACCGAGGCCGGAGCCGTGTTCAAGCCCTGCTTCTGCGGTCCCTGCTTCGGAGCCGGAGACGTGCCCGCAAACAATGCCCTATCCATCAGGCATACCACGAGGAACTTCCCCAACAGAGAGGGCTCCCGTCCCGGAGACGGACAGCTCAGCGCCGTCATGCTGATGGACGCAAGGAGCATAGCCGCCACGGCAGCCAATCACGGCAGGCTCACACCGGCGACCGACATAGACTATGAGCCGAGCTTCCCTGCCTCCTATGGCTTTGACGGTTCAGTCTATGACAAGCGTGTATACTATGGCTTTGGCTCGCCGAAGAAGGGTGAGAGTTTAAGCTACGGGCCAAACATAGCCGAATGGCCTGCCATACCCGAGCTTAAGAAGGATCTTATCATGGAGCTGGCTTCAGTCATTCAGGATGAGGTCACCACGACGGACGAGCTGATTCCCTCGGGAGAGACCTCCTCGTACAGGTCCAATCCCCTTAAGCTCGCTTCCTTTGCCCTTTCAAGGAGGGATCCGGAGTATGTGCCCCGCACCGCCGATATCAGGAAAGAGGCAGAGCTCTTAGAGGAGGGCAGGCCCTCCGAACATGTCATGGAGGCCCTTTCGCTTCTTGGGCTCATCGACAGCCCCCCGGAAAAGGCTGCTCAGGACTCAAAAGCCTTGAGCAAAGAGCTTAAGGACAGGCTTTCGGATATCAGCATGGGCTCAGTCATATTTGCCCGAAAGCCCGGCGACGGCTCGGCAAGGGAGCAGGCAGCCTCCTGTCAGAGGGTACTGGGGGGCTGCGCCAATATCTGCTATGAGTTCGCCACCAAGCGATATCGTTCCAACTGTATCAACTGGGGCATGATGCCATTTACCATAGATAAGGACGTGGAATTTGACTATAAGCCCGGGGATCTGATATATGTGCCGGACATCAGGGAGCATATCCAAAACGGAGATTCAAGTATAAGGGCAAAGGTAGTCTCTGAGCATAAGGTCACGGAGATACTGCTCCATATCGCTCCCCTTACCAAGGAGGAAAAGGAGATACTTCTGCTTGGCTGCCTTATGAACTATTATGCGGCAAAGAAGAACGGAGGACATGATGGAACTCATCAGAATGAAATACCCCATCGCAGAGCTTGACGGCGATGAGATGACAAGGATAGTCTGGAAGCAGATAAAAGAGGAGCTCCTGCTTCCCTTTGTGGAGCTTAAGACTGAATACTATGATCTTGGGCTTCCGAACAGAGAAGCCACAAGAGACGAGGTGACCATAGAGGCTGCGGAGGCCATAAAGCGTCTTTCCGTAGGGGTAAAGTGCGCCACCATCACACCCAATGCCCAGCGCGTGGAGGAATACGGCCTTTCAAATATGTGGAAAAGTCCCAACGGCACTATCCGCTCTATACTGGACGGCACCGTATTCAGAAGGCCCATCATAGCTCCCAATATAGCTCCGGTGGTCTCCTGCTGGAAAAAGCCCATCACCATAGCAAGGCATGCCTTTGGCGACATCTATAAGGCAAGCGAATTTAAGGCCGACAGGAAGGGCTATGGAGAGCTTGTCTTTAAAGATAAAGAAGGCAATGTGGTCTCTGCCCAGAGGATAGCTGAGCTTGACAGCGGCGATGTGCTTATGGGACAGTTCAATACGGAAAAATCCATACGCTCCTTTGCCCATTCCTGCTTCCGTTATGCCATAAGCGAAAAGGAAGATCTGTGGTTCTCCTCTAAGGATACCATCTCAAAGATATACGACCACAGGTTCAAGGATATATTTGAGGAGCTTTATGAGAATGTCTATAAGAAAGAGTTTGAACGTCTGGGCATCAGATACAGATATATGCTGATAGACTCAGCCGCCGCAGGCATCATGCGCTCAGAGGGCGGTATGATATGGGCCTGCAAGAATTACGACGGGGACGTGATGAGCGATCTGATAAGCGCTGCCTTCGGAAGCATAGCCATGATGTCAAGCGTGCTGGTGAGCCCCGACGGAAAATTTGAATATGAGGCTGCCCACGGCACCATCACTGACCTCTACTATAGGTATAAGGCCGGTGAGACCGTTTCCGTCAATCCCACGGCCATGATATTTGCGTGGACCGGAGCCCTTGCAAAGAGGGGCGAGCTGGATGAGATACCCTCTCTAACCGCCTTTGCCAAGGCCTTGGAGCAAGCCTGCATCGACACCATAGCCTCCGGCACGGTCACCGGCGACCTTAGCCCCCTCTGCAAAAAAGAGGCTGTCGATACCCTGAGCTTTCTTAAGGCTGTGAGGGAAAGGGTAGGAAGATCCCTGCAGACGTAATTTTTCAAAGAATATTTAGGCTATATATTTATCCGCAAAGCTTCTTCCTCGGGCTGTCTTCGCACAAGGCCCTTCGGAAGAAGCTTTGCAGTATAGATAAGCTGAGTTTATCAGAAAAAACGGATATCAAAGGCCCGAAGCAGGAGGACGATCTGCTGCTTCGGGCCTTTCTCAGCCTTTGCTTATAATAAAGCTGCTCCTACATATTATCATTTAATAGTTCTGAAATAGTATCGGGCCCGTAGCCCTTGGAGGCCAGATAGCGCCAGACCCTCTGGCGCTCCTTTGGCTCCGAGAGGTCCCTGCCCCTTACGTATTTTTCAAATGTCTTTTTTGCGGCAGCATGCTCATCTTCATCAGTCAGGCTTTCCTTAAGGCTCTCTAAGGCCTCAGCAGAGATTCCCTTCTGCCTGAGCTTCTGCAGCATCTCCCGCTTTGAGACCCTGCCCCGTTTGGCATTGATGAAGTTTTCCGCATAGCGGCTGTCATCCACAAAGTCATAGGACTTAAGGAAGTCTAAGGCATAGTCGATGAGCTCCTCAGGATAAAGGCTCTCACGAAGCTTCCGCCTTATCTCCCGCTCGGTCTTATCCGATGACTTAAGATAGTAAAGGGCACGCTTCTTTATCCTCGGCTTAAGTATATGCTCATATATATCTGAGAGTCCGGCTTCCGAAAGCTCTCCTCCCTCCCTAAGGCCAAGCCTCAGCCATTCGCCCTTATATAAAAGGAAGATAAGCCTTCCGTCGTCAAGGCTTATCTTCTTTCTTTTTTTATCATAATCTGTTACTGAGGTGATGATATACGTCATATTGCTCCTTTGCGAATACTGTGGCCTGCGTTCGCCGAATACTGGGAGCCGTCGGTCAGCTCCGTCCTCATGTAAAAAGGATATAATGCCACAGGCCTTATACATAGTTTCGCACCGATCCGGCGATATCAATCCTCAGCAGCCATATCATCGGAAGCCAAGCCTATCTCAGCCTTGGCCGTGTCCTTAATCTCACCGTTCTCATCGGGTATGAGGCCGAACTTGACCCTGAGCTCATGGTCCACCTCATCAAAGACCTCCGGATGCTCGATAAGGTACTGCTTGGCGTTTTCCCTGCCTTGACCTATCTTCTGACCCTTATAGGCATACCAAGCTCCGCTCTTTTCTATGATGTCTTCCTTGGCGGCCACATCGAGGAGGTCTCCCTCTCTGGATATGCCCTTTCCGTACATCATGTCCAGCTCGACAGTCTTGAACGGAGGAGCGACCTTGTTTTTCGATATCTTAACCTTGACATGGTTTCCGATGAACTCACTGCCCTGCTTTATGCTCTCGCCGGACTTCCTGACCTCCATACGGATGGAGGAATAGAACTTAAGGGCCCGTCCGCCGGTGGTGGTCTCAGGGTTGCCGTAGAGCACGCCTACCTTCTCCCTGAGCTGGTTTATGAAGATGACCACGCAGTTGGACTTGGATATCTGGGCCGTAAGCTTCCTCAGGGCCTGAGACATGAGCCTTGCCTGAAGTCCTACGACTGAGTCGCCCATCTCACCCTCTATCTCCTTTTTCGGCACGAGGGCTGCAACTGAGTCTATGATGATGACATCCAGAGCTCCGGAGCGTACCATGGTATCACATATCTCAAGGGCCTGCTCTCCGCTGTCAGGCTGGGAGATGTAAAGATTGTCTATATCCACGCCGATATTCCTTGCATAGGTGGGGTCAAGGGCATGTTCCGCATCTATAAAGCCGCAGATGCCGCCCTGCTTCTGGGCCTCGGCTATGACATGAAGGGCTATGGTGGTCTTACCTGAGGACTCAGGCCCATATATCTCGACTATCCTTCCCTTCGGAAGTCCGCCCACTCCCAAGGCTATGTCAAGGCTCAGGGAGCCGGTGGAGATGGTCTCGATGTTAAGCTTATTGTAGGCGTCTCCAAGCTTCATGACGGCGCCCTGTCCGTACTCACGCTCTATCTGCTTTATGGCCGCTTCAAGGGCCTTTTCCTTATCCTGCTTCGTTATCTCAGTCTTTTCTGCTGCTTTTAATCTTTCAGCCATATCGGTTTCCTTTCATTTTTAAAACATAACTAAGCTTAAATATTTTAACACAGCTTTCCGTTAAATGCTATGGAAAGTTTTAAATTACATCACATTTAAATTGCATCACATTTCTAACCTAAGATCGTATTACAGCTCATCTTAACAGTGGTGAACATTTTTAATGCCTTTGGGGATAGTGTACTGATATCTGGCCTCAGCCTTCAGAAGCATATCTAGAGCTTAAAAAGATATGATAGAAGTGTAAAAATATTATAAGCCATGAGATAAAAATATGGAAGCTCTTTATCTCAAAATGTTCAACTTCGTAAATATACACAAAAACCGCAGTTGTTTTTATGCAATATCACAACTGCGGTTTAGTGTTTTGATAATAATAGCTATCCTTCATGGCAGTATTGCCACCAGAAGCTTCTGCTATCAAAGGTTTCTATCAATGAGGCCTTAAATGGACACAGCCCTCCCTGCAGGTCTTAATAAGTCAATGCCTTACGCCTCATTTGTTACTGCCAGCTCTCCATTCCTTATGTCTATATGGATGGTGCCGCCCTCGGGTATGCGGTTCTCAAGTATGGCCCTTGCGGATATGGTCTCCACATTCTTCTGAATGAAGCGCTTAAGCGGTCTTGCTCCGAACTGGGGCTCGAAGCCATTGTCCACGCAGTACTGCTTTGCAGCCTCGCTGAGCTCTACCTTCATATCCCTGTCCTTGAGCCTCTTGTTTAGGTCGGCTATGCAGAGCTCTACTATCCTGCCTATGTCCTCCTTGGTGAGGGGCTTGAACATGATTATCTCGTCCAGCCTGTTGAGGAACTCGGGCCTGAAGCTCTGACGCAGTATGCCTTCTACTGCTGAGCGGGCCTCTGAGCTTATCTCGCCATTGGCATCTATGCCCTCAAGCAGGTACTGGGAGCCAAGGTTAGAGGTCAGTATGATGACCGTATTTTTAAAGTCCACAGTCTTGCCCTTGGAATCGGTGATGCGTCCGTCGTCCAGCACCTGAAGCAGTATGTTGAATACATCGGGATGGGCCTTCTCCACCTCATCAAAGAGGATGACCGAATAGGGCTTACGCCTTACTGCCTCTGTGAGCTGTCCGCCCTCATCGTAGCCCACATATCCCGGAGGAGCTCCTATGAGCCTTGAGACACTGTGCTTTTCCATATACTCCGACATATCTATACGGACCATGTTATTTTCATCGTCAAAGAGCGCCTGAGCCAAGGTCTTTGCGAGCTCGGTCTTGCCGACACCGGTAGGTCCCATAAAGAGGAATGAGCCGATGGGCTTGGTGGGGTCCTTGATGCCTGCCTTGGATCTAAGTATGGCATCGGAGACCTTCTCCACGGCCTCGTCCTGTCCCACTACCCTCTTATGGAGCTCATCAGGAAGATGCAGCACCTTGGAGCGCTCGGACTCTGAGAGCTTTGCCACAGGTATGCCGGTCCACTTGGAAACTATCTTCGCTATCTCGTCCTCGGTGACATTTTCATGAACGAGGTCGTGGCCCTCGGACCTGACCTTTTCCTCCTCCTCGGAAAGCTGCTTCTGAAGCTCGGGTATCTCGCCGTATATCAGGGCTCCGGCCTTTTCATAATCGCCCTGACGCTTAAGTATCTCGGCCTCGCTGCGCTTTTTGTCTATCTCCTCACGGAGGGCTGAGAGCCTGTCTGCTCCGGCCTTTTCGTATTCCCATTTTGCTTTCTGAGCCGTAAAGTCATCCCTGAGCTCAGAGAGCTCCTTACGAAGCTCGGAAAGCCGCTGGGCGGAAGCATTGTCCTCCTCCTTTTTAAGGGCAGCCTCCTCTATCTCGAGCTGGGTTATCTTACGCTGCTTTTCATCCAGCTCGGCGGGGAGCTGATTCATCTCGGTCTTTATCATGGCGCAGGCCTCGTCCACAAGGTCTATGGCCTTATCAGGCAGGAATCTGTCGCTTATATATCTGTCCGAAAGCACTGCCGCAGATACAAGAGCCGAGTCGGTTATCTTGACTCCGTGGAATACCTCATAGCGGTCCTTGATGCCCCTCAGTATGGAAATGGTATCTTCCACCGTGGGCTCATCCACCATGACAGGCTGGAAACGCCGCTCAAGGGCAGGGTCCTTTTCTATGTATCTGTACTCCTCAAGGGTAGTAGCACCTATACAATGGAGCTCACCCCTTGCCAGCATGGGCTTCAGCATATTGCCGGCATCCATGCTGCCCTCGGTCTTGCCTGCTCCGACTATGGTGTGTATCTCATCTATAAAGAGGATTATCTCGCCATCGGACTCGGTGACCTCCTTGAGCACTGCCTTGAGCCTTTCCTCGAATTCGCCTCTGTACTTGGCTCCGGCTATCAGGGCGCCCATATCAAGGGCAAATATCCTCTTATCCTTGAGACTGTCGGGTACGTCGCCCCTTACTATACGCTGGGCCAGTCCCTCTACCACGGCGGTCTTGCCCACACCGGGCTCACCTATGAGCACGGGGTTATTTTTAGTCTTACGGGAAAGTATACGGATAACATTCCGTATCTCATTGTCCCTGCCTATAACGGGGTCGAGCTTCTGCTCCCTTGCACGCTCCACAAGGTCATAGCCGTATTTATTGAGGGTATCGTAGGTTGCCTCCGGATTGTCTGAGGTAACACGCTGGTTTCCCCGGACCTCGGACAGGGCCTTGAGGAAACCGTCTCTGGTAATGTTATAGCGGGAAAAGAGCTTCTTCATATTTGAAGAGGCATCCTTAAGCATACGAAGGAACAGATGCTCCACGGACACATAATCATCGCCCATGGCCTTAGCCTCGTCCTCGGCGCCGGTGAGCACCTTATTGGCGTCGTTGGAGAAATACATCTGTCCTGCTCCGGATACCTTGGGAAGGGCCGCTATCATGGAGATGAGCTCATTTTTAAATGCCGCCGTATCCACACCCATCTTCTGAAGGAGCTTATCTATCAGGCTGTCTTCTATATTTAACAGACTTAAGAGCAGGTGCTCCTGCTCTATCTGCTGATTGCCGTATTCAAGGCCTATCTTTTCACAGCCATTTACGGCCTCTATGGATTTCTGGGTAAATTTGTTGATATTCATATCATATCCCCCTTTCATAAAGGAATATATTTTATAATAACGGCGGAGGGTATCTGCATACGGACAGGCTGTCAAGCTATCTTCATTACTGCCCAAGGCCTGACTTAAACTGTCATACTAAAAGGCTGTCATGAAAATGTGAAACCTTCTGTCCTTCTTTTATGCAGCCGGGCTTTGCGCCCTGCGTTACTTAAGGTATGCAGGCCCTCCGCCGGAGTCTTAGCTTTGCCAAGGAGCTTTAAATATAAAGGAGAATGTCATCCTAAGCTTACCGCCTTAAAAGAGCAGTACCGTCTGCCCTTTTTCAGCCTGCGAGCATAGTATATATCTAATTGTTAGCACTGTCAATAAACGAGTGCTAATCAATCTATAAAAAAAATATAAACTTTTCAAAAAGGCCCTCGCGCCATAAAAACGGTACGAGGACCTTTGATAAGTTGTCTTACATCAGTTGGTATAATCCGGTGTGAGCACGAGGCTGCCGTCGATGAGAGACTGCTTTACTGCCTCTACCTGCTCGATGACGTCCTCGGGAACAGCGCTTGAGTAGGGAGCTATGCCAATAACGCCCTCTGCAAGGCCGGGATTTTCAAGTCCGCCGAATTCTCCTGCGTCAATGATATCTATCTGGGAGGTTATCATGGTGGGCACGCTTACAAGCAGGGAGGTAAGGCAAAGACCCTCATCCACAAAGGATGCCTGATCTGAGGTATAGCCTATGCAGTAAACCCCCTGCTCATTGCAGGCCTCGAAGGCACCAAGTCCGGTCTCATCACAGGTCTGAAGGATAACGTCCACACCCTGCTCTATCATGGCAAGGGCTGTCTCCTTACCGATGGAGGAGTCATTGAAGGTACCTGTGATAACTGTCCTTACGTCTATATCAGGGTCAGCTGCAAGGGCACCCTCCACATAGGCATTTTTATCAGAGCACTGGGTAGTGTTGTCACCGCCGCCAATGTAGCCGATGACTCCGCTCTCGCTCATAAGAGCTGCCAGATATCCGCATACATACGCACCCTCATACTCCTTGTAGTCGTAGAAGGCTATATTTCCGGGAAGCTCCTCATCGCCTGCGGGGGGATTGCCGGTTATGAAGAAATATCTGTCGGGATAATCCTCAGCCACACGCACACAGGCATCACCATACTGAACACCATGTCCGATGATGAAATCATAGCCGTCTTCACAGTAGGTACGGAAGGTAGACTCCATATCAGCCGACTGAACATCCTCGGTATAGGCTATCTCATAGCCCTGCTCCTCAAGGGTAAGAAGTCCCTCATAGGCGCCCTGATTCCAAGACTGGTCAGTGATGTAGCCGGGAAGCAGGATGGCGATGCTGTCTACCGCTTTCTCCGAAGCCTCATCAGAAGCCTCAGCCTCTCCGGCCTCTGCTGCTGCCTCAGTAACTGCTGCTTCAGCCTCGGTCTCTGCCTCAGAGCCTCCGCAGGCAGAAAGAGCTGCCATCATCACGGATGCTGCCATAAGTACGGGCAATGCTTTTTTCAGATCTCTCATTTTTCTCCTCCATTTGAAAAGCTATCGTTTTTCAATAATATCTATATGAAGCCCTAAAGGCTTTCATATCAATATTCTCAGCGCTGCTCCTCGTTGTAGGGCTTTCCAAGGTCCTTCGGAGCGTGTATGTTCCAGCCAAATACCATCAGGCTTATGAGGGTGACGATATAAGGCAGGGCCACGAAGAACTGATAGGGAAGCTCTGAGCCCATGGCCTGAAGCCTGAGCTGCAGGGCCTGAACAGTACCGAACAGAAGGGCTGCCAGCACTGAGAGCACCGGATTCCAGCGGGCTAGTATGGTCACTGCAAGGCATATAAAGCCCCGGCCGGCGGACATATTTTCAGTGAAGGCTCCTACTATGCCGCAGGAAAGGAAGGCTCCGGCTATCCCGGCCATAAATCCGCAGAACAGATATCCGAAGTATCTGACGGGCTTTACCCTGACGCCGGCAGACCTTGCAGCCTTGGGATTTTCGCCCGTGGCCTCTATCTGCAGTCCGAAACGGGTCCTCTTAAGCACATACAGGGTAAATACCGCCATCAGTATGGCTATGTATACGAGCACATTCTGCTCGAAAAATATCTCTCCTATCACCGGTATGTCAGAAAGCACCGGTATCCTAAGTGTCTCCAGTATCTCCACTTTGGCCCTGTCCGTGCGGACGCCGAAGATGGCCCTATAAAGGAAGTTGGTAAAGCCTATGGCAAAGAGATTGACCATGATGCCCACCACTGACTGGTCCTGCTTCCTGCTCACGCACCAGAAGGCACTTATGAGGGCGGTCAACATGCCGGAAAGTCCTCCGCAGAGTATGCCTAAGGCAAGGCTTCCTGTAAAATAGGCCCCGATGAAGGACACCAAGGCTGCTATAAGCATCTGGCCCTCAAGTCCTATATTCATGACTCCCGTCTTTTCTGCGACCACCTCGCCCACTGAGCCCAGTATCAAGGGCACGCTCATCCTTACTCCGGCGGTAAAAAGCGGTATCAAAAATGCTGCAGTCAGAAACTCACTCATGCCTTTACCTCCGTCCTTTTTATCTTCCGTTTAAATACTCCAAGTCCCGGTCCCGTCATCAGGCTCATGCCGAGAAGTATAAAGAGAACTATCAGGGCCTCAAGCATATTTACAAAGAGGGATGAAACTCCGGTCTTTACCTGCATGGCCTCAGAGCCTGACTCCAAAGCTGCCAGCAGGACCGATGACAGGGCCACTCCCACAGGATGAAGCATGCCAAGGAGGGAGGCTACCACACCGGTCAGACCGTAGGAGCCTGCCAGCCCCTCAAGGAGCCTCGTCTGGGTACCGGCCACCTCTATGGCTCCGGCTATGCCGGTAAATACTCCGCTTAAGCACATGATGATTATGTAATACTTGGTCCTCTTTATGCCGGCATATCTTGCAGCCTCAGGACTTCCGCCAAGGACCCTTATCTTAAAGCCGAAGCGGGTCCTATACATCACGACAGCATAGATGATGAGGGCGGCTATGGCTATGATGATGCCAAGATTCATACGGGAGCCCTCAAAGAGCTTCGGAAGCTCGGCAGCTATCTTTGCGGACTGGGGGATGTTGCCCTCCGGGTCCCTCAGGGGATAATATACACACCAGCTCATGAGCTGTATGGCTATGTAGTTGAGCATAAGGGTGGTGATGATCTCGCTGGCCTTGAAAAATGACTTTACAAAGCCTGCGATGCCTGCCCACAAAGCTCCGAACAAGGCTGCGGTCACCATGCCGAGGGGCAGTGAGAGCACGCCTAAGGACTCTCCAAGGGCCGAGGTCCCGATAAGGGTCATGCCTATGGCACCTAAGCATATCTGTCCCTCTCCGCCCAGATTGCTGAGCTTGGCACTGAAGGAAAATGATACTCCCACGGCGGTAAGCAGTATGGGCGTCAGCCTGATGCTGAGCTCTCCTATGCTGGAAAATGACCTGAAGGGCCGGACCAGCAGATAAAAATATGCGGTAAACGGGTCAACTCCAAGTATCAGAAGGAAGATGGCTCCTATAAGCAAGGCCATGAGTACCGACAGCACTATGACGATGAGCTTGGTGCCGAAACGCTCCTCATGGAGCTTCCTGAGCCTTGCTGCAAGGCTGCTTTCCGTCTGAAGCCTTTCCTCAGTCTGCATTTCCATCAGCGGCACCTCCCATCATCAGCATACCTATCTCTCTTACCGTCGTCTCCTCCGGCTTCTTCTCTCCTACTATCCGACCCTTATACATGACTATCAGCCTGTCAGAAAGGGAAAACAGCTCATCAAAGTCCCCTGACAGAAGCAGGACTCCGCAGCCGTTCTTCTTTGCCTCAACTATCTTTTCCCTGATGAACATGGCTGCCCTGATATCAAGTCCCCTTGTGGGATATTCGCAGATAAGGAGCTTCGGAGCCTCTCTTAAGCTCCTCGCCATGATAAACTTCTGAAGATTTCCGCCTGAAAGCTGGGCAGTACGCTCATCCACGCCTCTGGTCCTGACATCATAGCTCCTTATGGCTCCTGCTGCCTCTTCTTTTACCTTACGATAATCTATAAATGCGCCCTTCCTCGGAGGGTCATAATTGCGGAGCAGCCAGTTTTCATAAAGGGGAAAATCAGGTACCGTGCCTATATGGTTCCTGTCTGCAGGCACATACTGGACCCGATTTCGCACAAAGGTCCTAGGAGAATAGGTGGAGACCTCCGTCCCGTCTATATATACCTTTCCGCCATGGCTGTGGCGGACTCCTGCCAAGGTCTCCGCAAGCTCGGTCTGTCCGTTTCCGTCCACTCCGGCTATGCCTACTATCTCACCTGCATGTATCTCTATATCCACTGCATTAAGGGTCTGTATCTTTCGCTTATCCCTCGCACAGAGCCCTCTGGCACTTATGACCACCGGGCCCGGCTTGGTATCCTTATGGGAGGAAACAGACATATCAAGGTCCTCTCCTACCATCATGCGGACCAAGCCCTCTCTGTCCGCATCCTTGGCAGCGAGCTCATTTACCACCCTTCCATGGGCAAGGACAGTTATCCTGTCGCTTATCTGGAGCACCTCATCAAGCTTATGGCTTATGAAGATGACCCCCTTTCCCTCTGCGGTGAGATTGTCGATTATCTCAAACAGGCTGTCACACTCCTGAGGAGGGAGCACGGCGGTGGGCTCATCAAATATAAGGAGATCCGCCCCGGTATAAAGGAGCTTAAGTATCTCCACCTTCTGCTGCATACCTATGCCAAGCTGCTCCACCGGACTCTCGATGTCCACATCTATATGGTACCGGGCCTTGAGCTCCTCGACCCGCCTTATGACCTTACTTCTGTCTCTGGGAGCAAATAGGGCATCATCTTCCAAAAGAGAGATATTGTCTATGGCAGACAGCACGTCTACCAGCATAAAATGCTGATGCACCATGCCTATCTTATGCTTGAGGGCATGCTTGGGAGACTTTATGCGGACCTTTCTGCCATTTATGCTGATGGTGCCGGAATCCGGCTTATACATACCGTAGATGATATTCATGAGGGTGCTCTTGCCGGCTCCATTCTCTCCAAGGATGGCATGCACCTCTCCCGGGTACACCTTAAGATCTATATGGTCATTGGCCACAAAGCTTCCAAAGCTCTTTGTGATGCCGTTAAGCTCCAAAAGCGGTGTTCTGTCCTGCATCCTGCTCCTTCCTGTGAGGCTCCTCATCTGCTGAATGACATATCCTATCCCCGGCTCCAGACGTCTGACCCCATTGGTCAGGCCATCATCCCAAGCTGCAGCATATCAGCTTTTACCGGGTCTCAGGCAAGCTGATGTCCTCATTAAAACATTCAAGCGGCAGAGCTCCGACGATGCAGCTTGCTTTTTACATCATCAGACGGACTCTGCCGCACTTAAATTTACTTGCAGTGCACCCGGCACCAAAGCTCCTGTACCGGAGGTATCTGCTCCCTCATGCCCGGAGCAAGCCTGCTCCAGATTATGCCCTTACTCGGGCGAGGAAATTCGTGTCTTGTCTCTATTATGCGTGTAGGAGTAACGATATAGTCGATAGCCGTGTCATAATCCTCCACGGTCACATCCACATCTACTACCTGACAGTCATGTCCTGCGCCTACTATCACTGTGCTGTCATCAGCTATGCCGCAGGAGCTGAGCATGGCCCACTCCAGATCAAAGTAGCCATGGCCCTTTCCGAAGCGTATGCCGCTGGGGGTGATGGCAGAGGCTCCGGTCACCATCATATCGATATGGCCCACTGATTCCTTAAGCTGCTCAAGGGTCTGGTGCTTCCAGTAGCGGGACACGCCGTCAAGCAATGAGGCGAGCTCCTCCTTGCCCTCAGGTATCTGACCGGGCTTTATCAGGAAAAAGCCTCTGGTGATACCGTAGTTGGTCATGACCACGGTCTTTTTATCAAGGAAAGCCTGCTCCCTGAGAGTCTCCAGATTATTGTCCGGAGTAATAAAAATGACCCGGGCCTGCTTATACATATCCGTAGCCGTAAGCAGCTTCGTACCCTGCTCACTTCCCTCATAGTCGCAGATAAACTCGGAAAACTCCCAGCTGAACTTTGAGTCGGGCTTAGCTACCTTGATAAGCTCCTCCCAGATCCTGATCCTTGCGGTCTTTGCGTCGATCTTCTTATTCTGATCCATCGTCCGTCACCCCTTGGTAAAATATATGACGTCCCCTCCGAAGTCATCAGGGACAAAGCCTTAAGTCGGCACGGGCCTACTTGCGGCAGTTACACTGTCTTATGAAAATGCTTCAGCCGCCTTCGTCATAAGCGGCATCATATACACTGAACGATAAAAACAAATTTAATCATAAGGTCTTTGTATAGCCACTGTCAAGGTGAGGTAAATTTTTCGGAAAATGTTTGCCTTTTCTCCATTTTTCACAGAAAAGTTTGTCAGATATTACATATGGAGTTAGTTTTGACTTTCGTGATATGATTATTAAAATGTGCTCGAAAACGATATATGCCTAAAAGGCAGCCATGTCCGACCGGTCATGGCTGTCTTGTTTTTATCATGCTTCTCTTATAATTCCTTATAAGTCTTTAATATCAGCTCCGATATCCTTTTTGCTCCATTTTCTACATATCTTTTGCCTAACTCTGCACTGGCATCCCTCGGATCGTGCTCCACTGTATGCTCTTTATTTCCTTTACCCTGAAACAGCAGTGAATCCGCTATGCCCCACTCGCTTGTTTTGAGAGGGACATCCCTTGGAGGAAGCTTACTTATGTCGACGCTGTCTCCGCTTATATACATCTGCATAGAGGTCTCGGCGATATTGGCATGGCCAAGCTGCTCATCCTGCTCATCCAGCTTCTGAAGTGCTCTGGTAAACAATACCTTTGAAGCTGTCGTATTGCTCAATTCATTCGCCAGTCTTTCTCCTGTGGCAAGCTGACCATCTGCTCCGTGCCCATTGACTATAACAACAAGCTTAAAACCATGACTGATTATGAGTCTGAGGTTTTCTCTAAGTATTACTCCAAACATTTCCTCAGGTGAATAACAGCTTTTTACCGTATTATTGGGGACATCCATACCAACCACATAGAGGGTGTCATCCTCAAAGCCCATCCTTCTGACCATCTCAGGAGATCTTGCCGCCTCCGTGCCAAAAAATAATGTAGGAAATACCACGCCTCCCAATTTCTCAGCTATGCTATATGCTACAGCCTGAGCATCGAGGGGATCTGTTCCAAAGGGCATATGAGGACCATGCCACTCCAAGGGTCCAACCGGAAGATAGGCTACAGAAAAGCGTTCCTGCTCTGCCAGTAATTCCTCAGGACGCATAAGTTCAAATCTGAATGTTCTCATTGTTTTCTCCTCGTATTTAAAAGCCGGGGCATATAAGCCCCGGCTCAACATCTGATATCACTTATCAGATAACTATATCCTGATAGTCGTCAGGTGTTACTATAACTGCAGGTGTTGCATACTCTGCAGGGATCTCTGTTCCATTTACAAGGTACTCAACAACTGATGTTATTGCTTCCTTGCCGACTACCTTACCTGAGAAGTAAGCGGAAGAACGAACTACTGAATAGTTTCCATCAGCCCACTGGTTTACCATCTCATCACAGCCAAGGGCGATGATGCAGCTATTGTCTGCAAGTCCTGCCTCTTCAATAACTGCGCCTGCTCCAAGGGCTCCATTCTCAGATGCAGTAAATACAAGCCACTTTGTGATCTCAGGATGTGCTGCTACTACTGCAGATGCACTATTATAAGCCTCCTCTGAAGTAGTTACATAATCTGCATAATATGTACGATCGCTCATGGCATCGCCGAGCTTCTCTGCCCAAGCATCCTCCTGTCCATCCGTACGAGGGGTTGCGGAAGATACTGTCTCCATAGTCATGTAAAGTACTCCAGCCTCAGGGTCCTCAAGCAGTCCGTTTTCTGAAGCATAATCAGCCATCCATTCACCGGATGTATAGCCTATGTTATAAGCATCGATACCGAACCAAGGTGCGATATAAGCTCCTGAATCATCTATAAGACCGTCATCGACTGCTATTATAGGAACACCGGCTTCTTCGCACTTATCTACCACAGACTGAGACATGGTCTGATCCGGAATACAGGTAACTATCGCATCGGCATTGTCAGCAATAGCTGTATCTATAAGAGTCATGTACTTCTCAGGGTCTCCGTCACAGTTATTGAAGTGCCATGTAGCCTCAAAGCCATACTTTTCTCCCAACTCATTAAGCGTTGCCTCTATGGAATCTGACTCATTTACAAAATAAGTAGACTCTGACTTATAGATGCCATAGATATTGAGAGATGTAACCTCTCCGGCAGCCTCTTCAGCCGCTGCCTCGGTCTCTTCTGCGGCTGCTTCTGTCTCTGCTGCAGCCTCAGTCTCAGCAGATGCAGCAGTAGTTTCTTCAGCTGAGCCGCCACAAGCTGCAAGTGAGAATACCATCACTCCAGCAAGTACAAGTGATAATAATTTTTTCATATCTTCCCTCCATATTAAAAATATATTTTGCTATCACCGCTGCATGGTCCTTCTCCTTAAGCCATACAGCGGAAATATCCTTTTTTAAAGATTCTTCATGCTGTCTGCAAGAAGCTTCTTGGCTCTGCTCTGCTGACGGTAGAAGTCAATGGCAAGTGACGCAAAGAGCAGCAGACCTCTTGCCACATACTGCCAATACGATGATATGCCAACCATATTAAGTCCTGAGTTGAAAGCCTGAACCAGTATAACGCCCAAGGCTACACTGGGGATCGAGCCGACACCTCCAACCATAGATACTCCGCCAAGGTTTGCCGCCGTAATGGCATCAAAGTGAAGGTTCGGGCTCGCAGCGGGCTGGCCGGAGCTCATCCTTGACGCAAGTATGATACCTGCTAGTCCCGCAAATACGGATGTCATGATATAGCAGATAGTCTTTATCCGGTTAGCATTGATACCCGCAAGCCTTGCCGCCTCAGGATTACCTCCTATAGCAAAGATGCTCCTTCCGAATTTAGTCTTGGCAAGTATATATCCAAAAATTATGAAGAATATGATCATCAGGATAACAGGGAATGGAACCCCTCCTTCTCCGCCGATCCTCATGGTACCAAAATTCTTAAGGCCCTCATTTCCTACCGACACTGGTTTTCCATCACAGAGCAGATAAGCAAATCCGCGCCATACCGACTGGCTGGCCAAAGTCGCTATAAACGGAACTATATTGAGCTTTGTAACCATAAGCGCATTGAGCAATCCTGCAACGGCAGCTATGAGCAAAGATATTATGACCAGTGCTCCCCAAGGAACTGATGTAGCTTTAAGGGCCCATGCCGTAAACACTCCGCAAAAAGCTGCTACAGAACCCGCCGACAGATCATTGCCACCCGTCATGATGAGGAATGTGATGCCTATAGCCGTAAGTCCTATATTTGTTGAAGATACCAGCACATTGATAAGATTTGTATAGGTGAAATAGTTCTTATTCAATGATGAGAAGATTATGACTATTCCGATTATCGCTATGATCAATACAAGCTGATTTCCAGATATAGGCAGTTTTACTTTTCTTTTTTCATTCATAATACTTAAGCCTCCACCATTGCCATAGTCAATAATTCACGTTCAGTCGCGCCCTTGGCCTCGACCTCTCCAACTATCTTTCTTCCCTTCATGACTATTATCCTGTCTGAAAGGCCTATGACCTCGGGAAGTTCAGATGAAACTAGGATAACTGCGATACCCTCCTTCGCAAATCTGCATATCATATTATAGAATTCGG
>DVNS01000014.1 GCA_018714145.1 Candidatus Avilachnospira avistercoris | reverse complement strand
AATATAGGGCTGGATAAGCCCATGCCGAGCATGCAGAAGCTTTTATGGAATGGGGAGATGTTTTGATAAGCTTGTGAGATAGAAGTGAGATAAAGTTTTAGATGTAGATGCTCTGCAAAGCCTGTTGGTTCCGGACGGTATTTGTGTTATAATTTTTCTGATTTTATGACAGGAGAGAGCAATGGCTTTGCAGGATGATATAAAAGCAGCAAAGAGGGTAAGCATAGGGCTTCTGGCCCATGTGGATGCGGGAAAGACGACCCTTTCCGAGGATATACTTTTCCATACCGGAGTCATCAGGCGGACCGGCAGGGTGGACCATAGAGACACATTTTTCGATACGGACAGCAGGGAGAGAAAGAGGGGCATCACCATTTTCTCAAAGGAAGCGGTATTCTCCTTGGGGGATAAATGCTTTTATCTTATGGACACTCCGGGGCATACGGACTTCTCTGCGGAGATGGAGAGGGTGCTGTCTGTCCTTGACTATGCAGTGCTCATCATAAGCGGTCCCAATGGGGTGCAGAGCCATACTAGGACACTTTGGAGGCTTCTCAGGCGTTATGAGCTTCCTGCCTTTATATTTATAAATAAGATGGATATGGATGGCGCTGATCGGGAGGCTATCATGAAGGAACTTCGCTCGGAGCTCTCTGAGTCCTGCGTGGAGCTTCCGAACGGGAGTATAGACGATTATTCTGAGGAGCTCCTTGAGTCCACAGCCATGAGCTCTGAGTCCCTTATGGAGGAATACCTTGAGGCGGGGAGCCTGTCCATGGGCTCGATGATAAAGGCCATACGGGGACGGGAGCTGTACCCCTGCATCTTCGGCTCGGCCCTTAAGGATGAGGGAGTGACGGAGCTCCTTTCCGTCCTTTCTGCATTTGCAGAGGAGAGAAGCTATAAGGATACATTTTCTGCTAAGGTCTTTAAGATAACGAGGGACCAAAAGGGCAACAGACTTACCCATATGAAGCTCACCGGAGGCAGCATAAGACTTAAGGAAAGTATAGCCATCCCTGTGGAAAGAGCGCCCGGTGCAGAGGCCTCAGGTGTCAAAGCTGAGCTTTCTTTGGAGCCAGAGGGCTCAGCTGACAGCTCAGGGGCCCTTTCTGGGGCCGGCGCTAAGGATAGAGACCTTGGGACGGTGAGTGAAAAGATAGAGGGCATACGCCAGTACAGCGGTGAGCGCTATACTGAGCTTAGCGAGGCCACGGCGGGCATGGTGGTGGCGGTGACCGGACTGACTGCCACCCAAGCCGGCATGGGACTTGGGGCTGAGGAAGGGGAGGAAAAGCCCCTTTTAGTTCCCTTATTTGAATATGCCCTGATACCACCCTTTGATGTGGACAGAAAGCAGCTCTACCTTAAGCTGAAGCCCCTTGAGGATGAGATACCTGAGCTCCTTCTTTCCTATGTGCCTGCAAGGGATGAGATACATATAAGGCTCATGGGGGACGTGCAGAATGAGGTCCTGACCGACCTTATCGAGGAGCGCTTCAAGGTGAAGGTGGAGTTCGGAGAGGCCAGCGTCATATATAAGGAGACCATAGCCGGAAGCGTGGAGGGTGTGGGACATTTTGAGCCCCTCAGGCACTATGCGGAGGTACATCTGCTCCTTGAGCCCGGAGAGCCGGGAAGCGGCATAGAGGCTGTGGATATGATGGGAGAGGGCAAGGGGCTTTCTGGAAATTACAGAAGGCTCATATTAAGCCATATCCTTGAAAAGGAGCATCTTGGAGTCCTGACCGGCTCAGGGCTTACCGATGTACGCATAAGCCTCGTGGCAGGCCGCTCCCATGACAAGCACACCGAGGGAGGCGACTTCAGGGAGGCCACCTACAGGGCCATAAGGCAGGGACTTATGTATGCTGAAAATGTGCTGCTTGAGCCCTATTACGAATATAAGATAAAGCTCCCCTCAGAATTTGTGGGACGGGCCATGACCGATATACAGCGTATGAGCGGAAGCTTTGAGCTTGAGACCATTTCCGATAGGGAGAGCCTGCTCTGGGGACGGGCGCCGGTGTCCCTTATCAAAAACTATAATGCGGAGCTTATAAGCTATACCAAGGGTCTCGGCAGTCTGAGCCTTTCCTTCTGCGGCTATGGCCGCTGCCATGACGGAGAGGCTGTTGCAGAGCGGATGGGCTATGACCCGGAGGCTGATGTGGAAAATGCTCCCGGCTCGGTATTCTGTGCCCATGGAGCCGGATTTTACGTGCCTTGGAACGAGGTCTATGACATGATGCACCTGCCCTTTGCCACCGATGCGATGAATAGGCTTGGGGCAGCAGGCAGGGGAGCTTCAGGAGACCTCGCATCGTCAGATGGAGCTTACATAGAGGAGATAAGCGGTCAGTTTCCCATGGAAGGAGCTGAGGCAGGGGAACTTTCGGGCTCGGCCTCGGATGGGACCGAAGCTAAGCTTGCTTTTTCAAAGGGCAGAGGCTCTGCACATTCTGACGCAAAGGGAGGCTCTGGTAAGGATTATAGTTATCTTGATCAGGGCTATGAAAATGACAAGGAGCTCATGGGCATCTTTCGCCGTACCTTTGGACTTACAAAAAGCGAGCGCTATGCGGACAGGGAGGATGATGAGGCTCTCCTTCGAAGCAGGGGCTCTGGACAGAAAAAGAAATGGACCAAGTCCGGAAATGACAGAAGAGCTGCGGCAAAGGACCCCAGAGAGGCCACTGCGCCTGATTTCGTAAGCATAGAGGACAGGAAGAAAAGCTATCTTTTAGTGGATGGTTACAATATCATCTTTGCATGGGAGGAGCTTAAGGAGCTTTCCAAGATAAACCTTGACAGTGCAAGGGTGCTCCTTATGGATATACTCAGCAATTATCAGGGCTATAAGGGCATGAACCTGATACTCGTCTTTGATGCCTACAGGGTAAAGGGCGGACAGCGTAAGATAGAGCGCTACCACAATATCTATGTGGTATACACTGAGGAGGCCGAGACCGCAGACAAATATATCGAAAAGACCGTTCATGACATGGATAAGAAGCATGACGTGACCGTAGCCACTTCAGACGGCCTTGAGCAGATAATAGTCTTTGGCGAGGGAGCTGCAAGGCTCTCAGCAAGGGAGCTCTATGAGGAGGTCATGGCTGCCTCATCGGATATGAGGGAGCATTTTCTGGAAAGGCGGACAAAGCTCTGGAATACCGTGATCAAAGATACTGAGGATCGAACATCTTGACAAGTCAAGGTATATTATTGTACTATATATACATATTTTACAAATTATTATTCTTGCTATTAGGCATATTGCTGATTTGCGTTAGTCCATGATTATCGTGCCGTTCGGGTACATTCTCATGAGTTTCTTTTATTTTTCCGAGTAGTTGTCGAAAAAAGAGCTTGGAGGTATTTGATATAGTTTAGTTCTTTCTGCAGGGCAGGCCCCTGTTTTTATTCCATAAACTGATTTACAGAAAGGAGCGAAGATGATCCAGTTTGAGAAGGTAAGCAAGAAGTATCGGGGGACGGATGCAGAGGTAGTGAAGGACATCAGCCTTACCATACCCTCGGGTCAGATCGTCGTCCTCATAGGGCCCTCGGGCTGCGGCAAGACCACCTGTCTTAAGATGATAAACCGTCTTGTGAAGATAACTTCAGGCCGTATCCTGATAGACGGCAATGACATCATGGAGCAGGACCCTATCAAGCTCAGGCGCAATATGGGTTACGTCATACAGCAGACGGGACTATTTCCCCATATGACAGTCAGGGAAAATATCGAGGTCATACCCAGACTTGAAAAGAGACCTGAGGAGGAGATAGAGAACCGTACCGAGGAGCTTATGAAGATGGTGGGCCTCGATGCGGATGAATTCCTTGATCGTTATCCTACCCAGCTTTCGGGCGGCCAGCTTCAGAGAGTGGGAGTGGCGAGGGCCTTTGCCACGGATCCGGATATCATACTCATGGACGAGCCATTTTCCGCACTGGACCCTATCACTCGCTCCCAGCTTCAGGACGAGCTGATATTTTTACAGTCCAGACTTAAAAAGACCATCGTATTCGTGACCCACGATATGGACGAGGCGGTCAAGATAGCGGACCGTATCTGCATCATCAACGGCGGCAGGATAGTTCAGTATGATACGCCTGAAGAGATAATGAAGCACCCAGCCAATGAATACGTGGCGGACTTTGTGGGACGGAACAGGATATGGGCTAATCCCGAATACATAAGGGCAAGGGATATCATGCTCACGGATCCCCTTGCGGTGCCTGAGAGCCTGTCAGCCATACATGCCATGGAGCAGATGCGTGAGAAGCATGTCACAAGTGCCATGGTGCTTGACGAGGAGGAATGCTTCAAGGGATATGTGAGGGGCATAGACATCCAGAGGGCCGAGGATAAAAATGTGGCCGTATCCACGCTCATGCGTCAGGCCAAGGCCGTGGCCAGTCCCGAGGATGACCTTGTGAAGCTCCTCGACCTTATCAATACCAATGATGCTCAGGCCCTTCCTGTGGTAAATCAGTGGGGCAGACTTGAGGGACTGATAACCAATTCAAGCCTCGTGACCACCATGAGCCGCCAGTACATCGACCTTGGAAAGGAGGCAGCCTCATGAGTTCATTTTTAGCATATGTAGCGGACAATTATGAGATACTGATACAGTACACGATGCAGCACCTGCGCATCGGCATGCTGGCGGTATCGGCTGCCATCCTCATCGGTATGCCGCTGGGCTTATTCATATCTAGGATACCTTGGTCAAGGAGGCCGGTGCTGGGCTGTGCCAGCATCATGCAGGCCGTGCCGAGCCTTGCCCTCATGGGTATGTTCATTCCGCTTATCGGTATAGGAGATAAGACGGCCATCACAATCATAGCCCTTTACGCCATACTTCCGATACTGAGGAATACCTATACTGGACTTACCAATATCGACCAGTCGACCCTTGAGGCCGCAAGGGGCATAGGCATGACGGAGCGGCAGATACTGTTTAAGGTGCAGCTTCCGCTGGCTCTTCCGGTCATCATGGCCGGTGTCAGGGTAGCTGCGGTAAGCTCGGTCAGCACGGCCACGCTGGCAGCCTTCATTGGAGGCGGAGGCCTTGGAAAGCAGATACAGGCCGGCATACAGATCATCAGCACCAATATGATACTGTCCGGAGCAATCCCCGCCTGCCTGCTTGCGCTTCTGATGGATTATCTGTTCGGGCTTATAGAAAAGGCCGTGGTGCCGATAAGCCTGAGACTGGCCTCCTCAGCCATAGACAGGGCTGCGGTAGAGCGTATGAAGCGGAGCCGCAGACGTACATTTATCATAGCGGGACTGGTGCTTGCGATCTTCCTCGGCAGCATGGTATATGAGAGCATAGACTGGGACGAGGATGATAAGCTCGTCATAGGTACGACGGAGTATATAGAGCTTCGTATTATTTCTCAGATATATAAGCAGCTCATAGAGGACAGGACGGACGTGACCGTGGAGCTCAACAATGCCATGGGCAGCTTTCTGATAGTATGGGAGGCGCTGAAGGCGGATGAAATCAGCGGGGTACCGGGCTATACCGGCACCTATTATTCGACGGTGCTTGGTCAGCCACTTTATCCGGGCATAACCGCCGATGAGATATATGATAAGATAGAGGTGGCTCTTGAGGACTATGACGTCACTGCAGCAGGTCAGCTCGGACCCAACAACCAGTATGTATTTGCAGTGAAGCCTGAGCTTGCTGAAAAGTACGGACTTGAGACGGTCTCCGATCTACAGGCCATCGCTCCGCAGCTTACCGTGGGCTGCTCGCCGAATTTCTATTCGAGGGATATAGACGGTCTTGTGCCGGCCTGCGAGGAATACGGACTTAAGTTCAAGAATGCCCTGACCTTGGGTGCTGCGCCCATGTACCTCGCCCTTGAAAATGATGAGATACAGGTCATCGTTACTTATAAGACGGACGGGCTTTTGCAGAAATACGATCTTGTCTTCCTTGAGGACGACAAAGAATTCTTCCCGCCTTACGTACTGTTTATGATGATAGACGACGCTATCCTCGAAGAACATCCCGAGGTGCTGGATGCCTGCATGGAGCTTGAATTTGCCATCTCGGATCAGGAGATGCAGGATCTTAATTACAGGGGAGCAGAACTTGGAGAGGAACCTGCGGATATCGCCCATGACTTCCTTGTGGAAAAGGGGCTTCTTGCGGAATAAAAGAAATGGATATCAGACTGCGGTGCAGAAGGGAAGTTATGCTTGATAGAGATATCGTGAAGGCTGAATACCGGAGCAGTATTTTAGATATGTATCTTAAATCTGTAAATACCGGTGGAAACAGTATTTAAGACAAAATGCTTGACATTTAGGACTTTATACATTATCATAGACGAGGTTAAAAAGAAGAAGGCTGTCCGCCTCACCTCGTGTATATTGATACGCAGGTCTGATATCCATGAAATATAGCTTTATCGTTTGGTCTTGTCAGGCACCGATGTGTACTGCAGAGCCGAACGGCAGCAGAGCTTTTATGAGAGGATCTTAGCGGACACCGACGTGTCCGCTTTTTTTAATGAAGTCGGACCGGATATCAACGATCAGTAGGGGAGGTGTATTGATATCAGCGATAACAATGTCCAGATAAACGGACAGATAAGAGACAAAGAAGTCCGCGTCATTGGAGAGGACGGAGAACAGCTTGGCATCATGAGCGCGGAGGAAGCCCAGAGGATAGCCGATGAAGCGGAGCTTGACCTTGTTAAGATAGCGCCTAACGCTAATCCGCCTGTGGTGAAGGTCATAGACTACTCAAAGTACCGCTATGAGCAGAAGCGCAGGGAAAAGGAACAGAAGAAGAAGCAGAAGGTCATAGAGGTCAAGGAAGTGCGTCTTTCGCCGAATATCGACACCAACGACCTTAATACCAAGATCAATGCCGCAAGGAAATTCCTTGAGAAGGGCAATAAGATCAAGGTCAACCTGAGATTCAGGGGCAGAGAGCTCTCAAGGATGATGCAGTCCACATATATCCTTGATGATTTTGCTGAAAAGCTGTCTGACGTGGCGGCAGTTGACCGCCAAGCCAAGGCTGAGGGAAGGAGCCTCGTGCTCATACTCAGCCCTAAGAAGAGCTGATCATAAAGACTTAAGGAGGAAATAGAAATGGCAGTTAAATTCAAGACCAAAAGAGCCGCCGCAAAGCGTTTCAAGAAGACCGGTACCGGTAAGCTTATGAGAAACCACGCCAACAAGAGGCATATCCTTACAAAGAAGGACAGGAAGAGAAAGAGACATCTCGGAAAGTCCGTAGAGATGGATGCTACCAATGTAAAGACCATGAAGAAGATACTTCCGTATCTGTAACCTGAAGGAGGAAAAGTAAATGGCAAGAATTAAAGGCGGTTTAAACGCAAAGAGAAAACATAACAGAGTACTCAAGATGGCAAAGGGTTACAGAGGTGCGCGTTCAAAGCAGTACCGTGTAGCAAAGCAGTCCGTAATGAGGGCCCTTGCCACATCTTATAGAGGACGTAAGGAGAGAAAGAGACAGTTCAGAGCTCTCTGGATCACTAGGATCAACGCAGGCGCAAGGATCAACGGCCTCAGCTATTCCAAGCTTATGCACGGACTTAAGCAGGCTGGCGTTGACATGAACAGGAAGATGCTTTCTGAGCTTGCTATCAACGATGCAGCTGCATTTGCAAAGCTCTGCGAGCTTGCAAAGGAGCATTGCTGATATAGTCATGAAGGGCTTTGCTCGTACAACCAGCAGAGCACATTTTTCCGGGCCTTATGATGGGGCCTTTGGAAGGCTTATAGTTTAAAAATGAAAGAGTCCGGAGGACCATGGGTCCTTCGGGCTTTTTAAGCACTGAAGGGATAGCTTAGGTGAAGGATATGGATACTGAAAATAAAAGAGCAGGCAGGGAGGCTGATACGGAGCAGGCGGGCTCTGAACAGCGCAAAAGACCGGTCAATAAACGCATCGACGATGCCTATGCCCTCTATGCGGCAGAGCAGAATAATCACAGGATTGAGACAAATGCCAAGACTGTGCTGTTTGTCATAATTTCCTCGCTCATCATGGCCCTTAACCTCAACAGCTTCGTAAATCAGGGTAATCTTGTGCCCGGAGGCTTCAACGGCGCCATCGTGCTGCTTCAGAGGATAGGAAGGACCTTTTTCGATATAGAGCTGCCCTTTACGCCCCTTTCAGTGCTGTTCAATGTCTTTCCGGCTTATCTTGCCTATAAGACGGTAGGAAAGAAGTTTACGATACTTAGCTGTGCCTGCATATTGCTTTATTCCAGTTTTACTGATATGATACCCTCCATGCCCATTACCTATGATCCGCTTCTGATAGCGGTATTCGGAGGACTGATAAACGGCTTTGCGTTGGTACTGATACTGAATGCAGGAGCAAGCTCCGGCGGAACGGACTTTCTTGCCATGTACTTCTCTGTGAAGAAGGGCATAAGTACATGGAACTATGTCATGGCTGCCAATGTGGCATTGATATTTATATCCGGAGTGCTTTTTGGTATGGACAGTGCGCTTTACACCATCATTTACCAGTTCGTTCAGACCCAGATGCTCAATACCTTCTATAAGCGCTACACAAGAAAGACCATATTTATCGTGACGGAACGTCCTCAGGCCGTGTCGGACCGCATCATGTCCATCACTCATCACAGCACCACCATGTTCAAGGCCGAGGGCGCCTACACTCATCAGCCGAAGTATGTCATCTATACCATCATAGATGCTGACCAGATGCCTCAGGTGCTGAGGGTCATTAGGGAAGTGGATATGCACGCATTCATAAATGTGGTGGCTTCCCAGAGCATCCATGGCAATTATCATATGAGGCCGATAGATTAAGGGAGGGATAATATCTGGTGAATAAGGTCGGGTGAATAAAGTTGGGTGGATACAGTTTGGTGAATAAAGTCTGGCGGATACAGGCTTACGCTTGCTTTGTATAGGACAGCAAACAAATCAAAAAAGCTATCAGAAAAGCTTTGCCATAGTGTAATAAAACATTTCCTTTCAGCAATGAAAA
>DVNS01000114.1 GCA_018714145.1 Candidatus Avilachnospira avistercoris | reverse complement strand
ATTATAAATGTATATGTCAAATAATGCAAGCCATCCCTTAAATGCCGTGGTACTCGTCAAGGAGCCTCTGCTTGAGGTCCCATAACTTCCTTGAAAGGTCCACATGGACGTGGTGGGGATTTACGAGACGCTTGCACTCCTCCCAGAGGGCTTCCTTGTCCCTATTGCATACCTCCTTAAGCTCCATGACCGTGGGCCTGTCATTATAGACGCACTTTCCGCCCTTAAATACGGGTATCATGAGTTCCTCCATGCTGTAGCTTCCGGCAGGCATGAGGGTCTTCTTCCATGTCTCCACCGGGTCAAAGAGCAGCAGGTCCTTGCTCTCATCATAGTGCTCATCGGAAAGGGCTATCAGGTCTGCAAATATCTTTCCGCTCTGCTTATCATACACACGGTAGATGACCTTGTCCCCGGGATTGGTTATCTTCTCGGAATTCTCCGATATCTTTATCTTAGGTATGTACTCTCCGCTCTCAGCATCCTGAATGGCCGCAAGCTTATACACTCCACCGAAGGAGGGGCTGTCCTTGGAGGTGATGAGATTTGTGCCCACGCCCCAGCTGTTGACTGCGGCCCCCTGAAGCTTCAGGGAGGATATAAGATTTTCATCCAGATCATTGGAGGCTGAGATTGTCACATCGGTGAAGCCAGCCTCATCGAACATCCTCTTTGCCTTCTTGGAAAGGTAGGCAAGGTCTCCCGAATCGAGCCTTATGCCATAATTCTTAAGCTTTACCCCCTGCTCCCGAAGCTCAGTAAATACCTTTATGGCATTGGGCACTCCCGACTTGAGGGTATCATAGGTATCGGCTATAAGGAGGCAGTGCTCCGGATATATCTTTGCATACTCACGAAAGGCCGTCAGCTCGTCCGGAAAGGACATGACCCAGCTGTGGGCATTTGTGCCCATGACCGGTACTCCGAAAAGCTTGCCTGCCAAAGTGTTGGAGGTGCCGGAGCAGCCTGCTATGACCGCTGCCCTTGCGCCGTATATGCCTGCGTCGGGTCCTTGGGCCCTGCGAAGTCCGAACTCCATGACATTGTCGCCCTCGGCAGCATGAACCACCCTTGCAGCCTTTGTGGCGATAAGGGACTGATGGTTTATGATATTGAGGATGGCAGTCTCTATGAGCTGGGCCTGCATTATCGGAGCCTTGACCTTGAGAACCGGCTCCCTCGGGAACATGACCCTGCCCTCGGGTATGGCGTAGATATCTCCGGTAAATCTGAAATCTGAAAGGTACTCTAAGAAATCCTCGTCAAATATGCCTACGGAACGAAGGTAGTCTATATCATCCTTTTCAAATCTGAGGGCCTCTATGTACTCGATGACCTGCTCAAGTCCGCAGCATACAGCATAGCCGTTGCCGTCAGGGTTCTTCCGGTAAAAGGCATCAAATACCACATTTACATTGGCATGCTCATTCTTAAAATATCCCTGCATCATCGTAAGCTCATAGAGGTCCGTAAGCAGGGTCAGGTTAAATCCTTTGCTCATGGCAGCTCCTTTCTTTTGTGAAAATTGCGCTGTCTCTTAACTTTATGCCAAGCCGTCCCTATAGGGGCCGGTCTTTCATTCTTAGGCTCCTACCGCATCCTCCTTGGGAAGCTTGCGCCTTACCTTAAAGAAATACCAAAGCTGTATCAGTCCGGCCACGGTCCAGCTCACGGGATAGCTCAGATACAGCACATCCAGCGAGTTGAATACCCGAAGCACGGTCATGATCCATATGATACGGAAGCCGCAGACTCCTACCAGCGTGACCATCATCGGAATGAAGGCCTCACCCATGCCCCTCAGGGAACCCACGATGGTATCCATGGCTCCGCATATGAAGTAAACGCTGCATATGATATACAGCCTTACGATGCCTGAGGCTATGACATCGGGGTCAGTATTATATATGGAAATAAGCTGATGGCCGAATACGCAGGCAAGGAGGCCGGTGGGAAGTCCCACTATCATATTTGCCACGAGGCAGGCTCCGAGTATCCTGTTTATACGGCTGTATCTGCCTGCGCCCACATTCTGGCTGGTGAAGCTCAGGTTTGCCTGATATACGGCATTCATCGTACTGTATACGAAGTTCTCTATATTGGAGGCTGCTGAGCTTCCTGCCATGGCTATGGCTCCGAAGGAATTTATCGAGCTCTGGATGACCATGTTGGAGATGGAGAAAAAGCAGCTCTGAAGTCCCGCCGGCAGTCCTATCTTGAAGATACGGAAAAGGACCTTAGGGTCTATCCTGACACGCTTAAGCTCTACCCTAAGTACGCTTTTCTCCTTCATAAGGGTCCGAAGCACCAAAAGGGAGGATATCAGATTCGATACGGTGGTGGCTATGGCAACTCCCGCAACGCCCATATCCCACTGTATGACGAAATAAAGGTTCAGTATGACATTGACTATACCTGCGACGAGCAGATAGTAAAGGGGTCTCTTGGTATCTCCTATGGCCCTAAGTATGGCTGCACCGAAGTTGTAAAGTATGATGAAGGGCATCCCGATGAAATATATCTGCAGATAGAGGACAGACATATATCTGACCTCCTCAGGAGAGCCCATCAGTATCATGACAGGCTCCGAGATGAATACTCCGACAAAGATGAACAGGAGGCCTCCCAGTATGGAGGTACCTATGGAGGTATGGACCACGTCCCTTACCATGTCATCATTATGCTTGGCGTAGAACTGTCCCACCAGCACATTGACTCCGACGGAGATGCCTACAAAGAAGTTCACCAGCAGATTTACGAAGGAGCTGGTGGAACCCACCGCAGCCAGAGCCTCTGCACTGACATATCGGCCCAGAACTATGATATCCGCCGCATTGAATAAGAGCTGGAGTATGCTGCTCAGTGCCAGAGGTATGGCAAACATCAGTATCTTAGGCAGCAGAGCTCCATGGAGCATATCGATCTCATATGACTTTTTCATCGTCCTCACCCTACCCGGTCAAAAAAATATAAGCGTTTAACTTTTTACCACTCTTTGCGGCCTAAGTCAATCAAAACGGCCAAATTTCTCGCAGTTGAGGGGATAGTTATATTTTTGGCAAGGCAAAGCGGGCATCAGCTGTCAGAACTTCTGCCTCAGACTGTCTTTGCGCAAGGCCTTTTGGCTGAAGTTTTCTATAATAAAATTTAAGCTTTTAGTTAAAAATCATTACAGATATAGATTTTTCCAAAGAAACAGGCTATAATCCGTTGGAACAGGCCGATATGGTCGTCAAAGGAAAAAGCTGAGCCCTCCGGTATGGGGCATAAAAAAGCCTGCTATCTGATTGGCTCAGGAAAAGGCTTTGCAGCGCAGGGGCTTAAACTGCAGCGGTCATGCGCTAATGGAGGATAAAATGAGTATCGAAGGACGTGAACAGCTCACAAGGGCTGATGTAAAACGCATAGAGGAAGAGATAGAGCACAGGAAGAATGTCGTGCGTCCCAAGGCCCTCGAGGACCTCAAATACGCCCGTTCCCTAGGGGACCTATCGGAAAACTTTGAATACTATGCCGCAAAACGGGCCAACAATCAGAATAACAGCCGCATCCGCTATCTGGAGAAGATGCTCAGGACTGCGGATATCATAGATGACAGCTCAGCCGAGGACGAGGTAGGCCTTAACAATACCGTAACGGTATACTTTGAGGAGCGGGACATGGAGGCAGTCTACCGCATAGTCACGCCCATCAGGTCAGACATACGTCAGGGCCTCATCTCCAACGAGTCTCCCATCGGAGCGGCCCTTCTCGGAAAAAGAGTCGGGCAGCGCATAGAGGTAAGGCTCCCCGGAGGAGCCCTCATGCATCTCACCATCAGGGCCTTAGAAAAGACCGGAGAATCCGAAAATGATAAGATAAGTCAATACTAAAACTGCCGAAGGCTCCCTGCCTTCGGCAATTTTTCGTAAACATATTTTAAAATCCGAAGTATATCTTCGCATTTAAAAATATTATGATGCACATGATACAGCCGCTTTTTCTGCGAAGCGGCAGGCTTATTTCCGATTTTCCCGAGGACATGTCTGAGAAAAAGCTGCTCATAAAAATAAAGGAATTTAAAACATTACAAGCAGCTTTTTCGAGTTTCGCAGGGAAAAGTCTCGGAAAAAGCCTGCAATGAAGCAGTTTGGCTGGTATGTGCATTATAATATTTTTAGGCAGCTATTTTCCGGGATAAACTATAGCCGACTCCACATCGTACTTTGCAAGCTTCTCCTTGCCATCGAGTCCGGCAAGCTCCATCAGGAAACATATCTTTACTACCTCTCCGCCAAGCTTTTCCACCAGCTTGCAGGTAGCCTCGCAGGTGCCTCCGGTGGCTATAAGGTCGTCGATGATGACTACCTTCTGGCCCGGCTTCACGGAATCCTTATGCATCTCTATCTCGGCATGGCCGTACTCAAGGTCATATCTCTGGGATACGGTCTCTCTGGGCAGCTTTCCCTTCTTCCTTACGGGGATAAAGGGCTTATGGAGATTGTAAGCCAGCGGAACTCCGAACATAAAGCCTCTCGACTCCAAGCCCACCACAAGGTCAAAATCCACATCCTTAAGCATATCGGCAAAGGTATCCACTGCCAGCTTAAGGCCGTCAGCATCGCTGAGGATAGTGGTGATATCCCTGAACATTACTCCAGCTTCGGGAAAGTCAGGTACGGTCGTTACATAATCTTCAAGCTTTTCTCTGATCATCGTTTCAATCTCCTATTCTGCCTATCAGGCAATATATCCTTCCAGACACGGGCTCATTTCCCTTGGCCAGACATATGCTTACGTCTTTATGTCCAAGTCTCCGTTTCCCATGCCTCTCAGCCTTTTCCAAGGCTTACCGCATAGGCCATGATGGCAGCCACGGTCTTTGAGTCGGTCATCTTCCTTTCATATATCAGCTGAAGGAGGTCTGAAAGCTCCCAAGCCTCCACATTGATGTCCTCATCCTCATCCAGATGCTGATGGGTCTTTGTAAGGCCCTTAGCCAAGAACACTCCGATAAACTCATCACAGAAGGCCACAGTGGTATTGATATCGAGGAAATGGGTAAGCTCTGCCGCCTTATAGCCCGTCTCCTCCTCAAGCTCTCTTCTTGCACATTCTATCATAGGCTCGTCGGGGCTGTCCAGCTTGCCGGCGGGTATCTCGAGGGTATAGCGGGAAAGGGCGTGGCGATACTGTCTCACCATAAGCAGCTTCCCGTCCTCAGTCACCGGCAGCACGCAGGCTGCTCCATTGTGGTGAACCAGGTCCCAGTGGGTCTCCCTGCCATTGACCTCCATCAGGTCGTCATAGACCTTTAGTATCTTGCCCTCATAGGCAAGCCTGTGGGAAAGGCACTTTACCGGCGCATCCTTCTCAGCTATCCTGCCCGAAGGCCCAAGATTCTTCTTTTCCATCATATCCCCCTTAGATGACCGGAACCACACGCATGATATTGGTGTCCGTTGCCCTCTCATTTTTAGACCTGAAGTTAAGGACTCCGGCGGTCACCACGGTGATATCACCATTTTTAAGATAGCCCTCCTTCTTGAGCTCCTCGATGGAGCTCTCGATAAGCTCATCCGTGGACTCTGCCCTCCTGGACCATACGGGTATGGTGCCCCAGAGTATCATGGTACGCCTTACCGTAGCCATGGACGGGCTCATGGCATATATGGGCATGACAGGCCTCCACTTGGAAAGGAGCCTCGCCGTATGTCCGCTCATGGTGGGAGCCACGACTCCTGATGCGGATATGCGCATGGCCGTGGATATGGTCGCATGGGCCACAGCATTGGATATCTGGTCAAAGTGGACATTTTCCGTCTTTTTATGGCGGAATGAATCGTAATCTATGTTCTTTTCAGTATCCTCACATATCTTGGCCATCATGGACAGGGCCTCACAGGGATATTTGCCGATGGCAGTCTCTCCTGAGAGCATCACACAGTCAGTACCGTCATAGACAGCATTGGCCACATCCGATACCTCTGCCCTCGTGGGTCTGGGATTACGCATCATGGAGTCCAGCATCTGGGTGGCGGTGATGACCACCTTATCGGCCATATTGCACTTCCTGATGATGGTCTTCTGTATATTGGGGAGCTTCTGGGGCTCTATCTCCACGCCCATGTCTCCCCTTGCCACCATGACACCGTCGGCTTCCTTGATTATCTCGTCGATATTGTTGACGCCTTCCTGATTTTCTATCTTTGCGATGACGAGGATATCCTCTGCGTCCTCTTCCTTAAGTATGGCCTTTATCTGCCTGATACAGTCCGCATCCCTTACAAAGGAGGCAGCGATGATGTCGAAGCCCTCCCTGATGCCGAACTTTATATCATCGATATCCCGCTCAGTAAGGCTCGGAAGCTTTACCTTCACTCCGGGAACATTGACTCCCTTCTGCTCGCCGAGCTCACCGCCGTTTACGATGCGGCACCTGATGTCATGTCCGCTGACAGCCTCAACCTGAAGGTCTATGAGTCCGTCATCGATGAGTATGTGCTGTCCTTCACTCACGTCCTCGCAGAGGCCCGCATAATTTACGAACAGTCTTTCCTTGCAGCCCTCGCACTCATCCGTGGTAAGGCAGGTCTCCTCCCCCGCCGTGAGCATTATCTTCTTATGGTCCTTAAGAAGACCGGTCCTTATCTCAGGCCCCTTGGTATCGAGAAGGGCGGCTATGGGTCTGCCCGTTTCCTTCCTTACCTCCTTGAGGAGCTCCAGTCTCCCCTTATGTTCCCTGTGGTCTCCATGGGAAAAATTGAACCTTGCCACATCCATCTTCTCGGCAAGCTTAAGAAATACATCCTTATCATCCAGATTAGGACCTAAGGTACAGATTATCTTTGTGTGTCTCATACATTCCCCCTCCAAAAGCTTATCTCCACTGGTCACGCCAGTCCTTCTGACGCTGTCTCTGCTTCATCCTGAATTTAAAATTGCTTATGACATTTCCGCCTCCTCCGTATACCGACAGGAAAAATATCACCACGGGGATGAAGGCTGCAACTATGCTTATCTTGGTTATGATGCCACCCATAAGGAAATTATACAGGTAGATGACAGCCTCGGCTATGGCTACCCACTTGACCTTAAGGGGGATGAAGAACATAAGAAGCACCGATGCATCGGGATACATGATGGCAAAGGCCATGATGATGGCAAAATGCGTATATATCGGAAGATAGGGGTAATTGATGCCGGTGATGAGGTAGCTTATGATGGCTCCCAGCTCACCCACAAGTATACTCCCGAAGAAGTAGACATTGAATTCAAAGGTCCCCATCATACGCTCGACTAAGGAGGCAAAGTTATAATAAAGGAGCAGGCATATGGCTGCCCATATTATGCTGCCTGAGGTCACCGGAGGAAACAGTATGGCAGTAGCTATGCGCCATACCTGTCCATGGAGGACCTGATACGGGAAAAATGCCAGCCAGTTGGAATAAAGGTAGGCTCCAAAGGGCGACATGATAAGCAGATAGCCTATGGCAAATATCAGCGTGATATGAAGCGACAGATTGTAAATGGCGTATCTGCCGAATTTATATTTCATCTTCTGAAAAAATTTATTCATTAAAACATATCCTTCTTTTTAAGTATGACAAAGGCGATGAGGGTGACCAAAAGTATGATGCCGCAGACTATCGGAAAGGCATAGGGGTCATTCTCAAAGGGCAGATTCAAAAAGTTCATGCCGAAAAGTCCTGCCACGATATTCGGTATGGAGAGCACTATGGTTATGGCAGACAGGGTCTTCATAACAAGGTTCTGGTTATTTGATATGACCGATGCAAAGGCGTCCATCATGCCCGAAAGTATGCCGCTGTAGATATTGGCCATCTCTATGGCCTGCTTGTTCTCGACTATGACATCCTCAAGGAGCTCCTCGTCCTCGGGGTATTTCTTTATCTTGCCTATCTTCATCATCTTCTCAAGGACCATCTCATTGCCCCTGAGGGAGGTGGTGAAGTATACGAGGGTCTTTTCCAGCTCCAGAAGCTCTATGAGCTCCTTATTTTTCTGGGATTTGTGAAGGCTGCGCTCGATTATCTCGGATTTGCGGTCTATTATCCTCAGGTACTGCAGGAAGAGCTGGGCATTTTTATAAAGTATCTGGAGGATGAACCTCGTCTTTTTAAAGGTATGGTGATCCTTTACCCTTCCATCCGCAAAGGCAGACAGCACGGGCGAGTTCTGAAGGCAGACCGTGATGATGGCCTCCTCGGTCACAAATATGCCAAGGGGAAGGGTCTCGAACCAGTCAGTGCCGTTGCGCTCTTCCACCGCAGGAATGTCCACAAGGAGCATGGTATAGTCGTCTTCAGTCTCTATACGGGACCTTTCCTCCTCATCGAGGGGTGCCCTTAGATCGTCTATGTCTATCTTATATCTCTCAGCTATAAGCTCTGTCTCGGAGGATGTGGGGTGGGTAAGCTCTATCCAGCAGCCCGGCTCGGCTGCTTCCCTTTCAGATATCGTCCCATCCACTGTCATGAAGTAACGTATCAATCTGCTTTCCCCCTTTCACCTTTGTCAGTATACATTTTTAGTCCGGCTTTGTAAACAGTAAAGGTCTCATTTACCAGTATTTTACCCCTCCTTGGCATGGAATATACATATATATAAGCGCTGTATTTAATTTATATTTTTTTAACACTTTGACTGTTTATTAGGAAGGGATTTTGTGTTACTATACATTGAATGGGAACAGGCTTCGCATCTATTTCCCATGCGTAAAGCCGGATGACTGACCGGCTTTCCATACTTAAATACATATTTACCTTGTTAGAAAAAGGATAGTTTTTTATATGGCAGAAAAGATATACAGATTAGGTATCGACATAGGTTCCACCACGGTTAAGACGGCTATCATAAGCGATGAGGGCGAGCTCTTATTTGCAGAGTACAGGCGTCATTTTGCTGATATCCAGAACACCCTTGCAGACCTCCTTTCTGAGGCAAGGGAAAAGCTCGGAGACATGAAGCTCCGCCCCGCCATCACCGGCTCAGGCGGACTTTCCATCTCAAAGCATATCGGAGCGCCCTTCGTTCAGGAGGTGGTCTCCGTGGCTACTGCCCTTCAGGACTATGCGCCCCAGTGCGATGTAGCTATAGAGCTCGGCGGGGAGGATGCCAAGATAATCTACTTCACCGGAGGCGTGGATCAGCGTATGAACGGCATCTGTGCAGGAGGCACCGGCTCCTTCATAGATCAGATGGCTTCTTTGCTTCAGACCGATGCCAAGGGACTCAATGACCTTGCACGCAATTACAGGGCCATCTACCCCATAGCCGCACGCTGCGGTGTATTTGCAAAATCCGATATACAGCCCCTTATCAATGAGGGTGCTACCCACGAGGATCTGGCGGCCTCCATCTTTCAGGCCGTGGTCAATCAGACCATATCAGGCCTCGCCTGCGGCAAGCCCATCAGGGGCAATGTCGCCTTCCTCGGAGGTCCCCTGCACTTCCTTCCCGAGCTCCGCTCAGCCTTCATAAGGACCCTGCATCTTACGGATGACCATGTCATAGCCCCAGAGCATTCCCATCTGTTTGCCGCCATGGGCGCAGCCATGAATATCCCCGTGGATATGGACGCACCTGTGACCGCTGCTGCCCGGGAAAAGTCTCCCATCATCGATGCTACGGAGCTTGAGCAGAAGCTTCGCAGCGGCATCAAGCTCGATACTGAGATAAAGCGTCTTGAGCCCCTGTTCAGGACTCAGGAAGATTATGACGCATTTTTGGAGCAGCATGCCCGTTCTAATGTAAAGACTGCTGATCTTTCCACTTACAGCGGCAACTGCTATCTCGGCATAGATGCAGGCTCCACCACCACAAAGATAGCTCTGGTCTCTGAGGATGGCTCTCTGCTTTATAAATTCTACGAGGGCAATAACGGTTCTCCCCTTGCCACTGCCATAAAGAGCATCAAGGAGATAAAGGAGCTTCTTCCTTCCGGAGCCCATATAGCCTATTCCTGCTCCACCGGCTACGGTGAGGCCTTGCTTAAGGCCGCCTTCCTTTTGGATGAGGGGGAGGTAGAGACCATAGCCCATTATTATGCAGCCTCCTTCTTTGATCCTGAGGTGGACTGTATCTTGGACATAGGCGGACAGGACATGAAGTGCATCCGCATAAAGGACGGCACCGTGGACTCAGTCCAGCTCAATGAGGCCTGCTCCTCCGGCTGCGGCTCCTTCATAGAGACCTTTGCCAATTCCCTGAACTACAGCGTCAGGGATTTTGCCAAGGCTGCTCTCTTTGCCAAGGACCCCACGGACCTCGGTCAGCGCTGCACCGTATTCATGAATTCCAACGTGAAGCAGGCCCAGAAGGAGGGTGCTACCGTAGCGGATATCTCCGCCGGCCTTGCCTATTCCGTCATCAAAAATGCCCTTTATAAGGTCATCAAGATAACCAAGGCTTCTGACCTTGGCAGCCACATAGTTACCCAAGGCGGTACCTTCTACAATGACGCAGTGCTTCGGGCCTTTGAGCTCATAGCAGGCTGCACTGCCACAAGGCCGGACATAGCCGGCATCATGGGAGCCTTCGGCGCAGCCCTCATAGCAAGGGAGCGCTACAATATGAAGAAAGAGGCAGGCGAGGAGGCCGAGACCACCATGCTGCCCCTCGACTCCATCATAAGCCTTAAGTATAAGACCTCCATGACAAGATGTCAGGGCTGCAACAACCACTGCGTCCTTACCATCAACAACTTCGGCGCCGGCAGGAACTTCATCTCAGGAAACCGCTGCGAGCGTGGCCTTGGAAAGGAAAGACGCCGTAAGGAGATACCCAATCTCTTTGACTATAAGCTTAAGCGTATGTTTGACTATGAGCCCCTGCCTGCAGACCTTGCCGTAAGGGGCAGGGTGGGCATACCGAGGGTCCTCAATATGTATGAGGATTATCCCTTCTGGGCCACCTTCTTTCGGGAGCTCAAGTTTGAGACCGTATTAAGCCCCCTCTCCACGAGGCAGATATATGAGCTCGGCATAGAGTCCATCCCCTCCGAGTCCGAGTGCTATCCGGCCAAGATATCCCACGGACATGTGGAGTGGCTCATCAAAAACGGGGTGAAGTTCATCTTCTATCCCTGCATACCCTACGAGCGAAACGAGAGTCCCGATGCCGGCAATCACTACAACTGCCCCATCGTCACCTCTTATGCTGAAAATATCAAAAACAATGTGGAGTCCCTGCACTCAGAGCATGTGGACTTCATGAACCCCTTCCTTGCCTTCACCGATGAAAAGGTGCTTACCGACGGCCTTGTGAAGGTATTTATGGAAAAGTTCGGAAAGCCCATGGAGGGCCGCTTCGGAGAGACCGTCCCCGGTCTTACCGAGCAGGAGATACGGGAGGCAGCTCATCTTGCTTGGGAGGAGCTTATTCAGGCAAAGAAAGACACTGAAAAGAAGGGTGAGGAAGTCCTCTCATGGATGGAAAAGACCGGTCACAGAGGCATAGTCCTTGCCGGACGCCCCTACCATGTGGACCCTGAGATAAACCACGGCATCGCCGATATGATAACCAGCTACGGCTTTGCGGTGCTGACTGAGGATTCGGTGAGTCACCTTGCCGAGGTGGAGCGCCCCATCATCGTCACCGACCAGTGGATGTACCATACAAGGCTCTATAGGGCCGCCACCTTTGTAAAAACAAGGGATGATCTGGACCTCGTCCAGCTGAATTCCTTCGGCTGCGGCCTTGATGCCGTGACCACGGATCAGGTCAGCGACATACTGACCGGCTCCGGAAAGATATATACCGTACTTAAGATAGACGAGGTCAATAACCTTGGCTCCGCCCGCATACGTATCCGTTCCCTCATCGCAGCCCTTAAGGTAAGGGACCAGCGCCACATCACTAGGACAGAGCATTCGGCGGCCTATGAAAGGGTCGTATTTACAAAGGAGATGAAGAAGGACTATACCCTCCTTTGTCCTCAGATGTCACCGATACACTTTGAGCTTTTGGAGCCTGCCCTCAATGCCTTCGGCTATCACATAGAGGTGCTTCAGAACGACGACCGCTCCGCCGTAGATACGGGACTTATGTATGTCAACAATGACGCCTGCTATCCCTCCCTGATAGTCATAGGACAGATAATGCAGGCCCTGCTCTCCGGCAAATATGACCTCGACCATACGGCCGTGCTCATGTCCCAGACAGGAGGCGGCTGCCGTGCGTCAAACTATATCGGCTTCATAAGGAGGGCCCTTGAGAGGGCCGGCATGGGACAGATACCGGTCATCTCCGTCAACGCCAACGGCATGGAGACGAACCCAGGCTTCAAGTTCACTCCCGCCCTTATCTCAAAGGCCATGCAGGCCGTGGTTTACGGAGACATCTTCATGAGGGTGCTCTATGCCACAAGGCCCTATGAGATAATTCCGGGCTCCGCAGATGCCCTGCATGAAAAGTGGAAAAAGACTGTCACGAAGCACCTTACCAAGCGTTCCTTCGGCCTGAGCGAGTTCAGCCGCAATGTAAAGGGCATCATAAGGGAGTTTGATGAGCTTCCGAGGACCGGTGAGGTAAAGCCCAAGGTAGGTGTGGTGGGCGAGATACTTGTCAAGTTCTCCCCCCTTGCCAATAACCATATAGTAGAGCTCCTCGAGAAGGAGGGGGCCCAGTGCGTCATGCCCGACCTGATGGACTTCCTGCTCTACTGCTTCTACAACACCAACTTCAAGGCAGAGAACCTCGGTTTCAAGAAATCCACTGCCAATATGGCCAACATAGGCATATCCCTCCTTGAGCTCCTTCGCTCCACGGCTAAGAAGGAGCTTGAGAAGTCCAGACACTTTGACCCTCCCTCGGATATAAGGGAGCTTGCCCAGATGGCGAAGGAATTCGTCTCCATTGGCAATCAGACCGGTGAGGGCTGGTTCCTTACGGGAGAGATGCTGGAGCTCATCCATGAGGGAGTAAACAATATAGTCTGCACCCAGCCCTTCGGCTGCCTGCCCAACCATATAGTCGGAAAGGGAGTCATAAAGGAGCTCAGGAGACACTATCCCGAGGCCAATATCATAGCCGTGGACTACGACCCCGGCGCCTCTGAGGTCAATCAGCTGAATCGTATCAAGCTCATGCTTGCCACGGCTGAAAAGAACCTGCAGAAGGAGCTGAAGGAAAAGAAGGCCCTTGTTTAATAAAACTAACTACAGGAAGGTCATTTTATGGCAGGAAGAGAACGCAAGATATTCGTCATAGGCCACAGAAATCCGGACACGGATTCCATCTGCTCAGCTATAGCCTATGCAGACCTTAAAAACCGCATGAGGGAACGGGATGAGGGCATAGCCACCTCGACCAAGTACATGCCCATACGCTGCGGGCATGTCAATCAGGAGACCCAGTATGTCCTTGACCAGTTTAAGGTACAGGCACCCAAGTATATGACCGACGTATCGCCTCAGGTGACTGACATAGAGATACGGCGCATCCCCGGCATCAGTGCCGACATCTCCCTCAATACTGCCTACCGCATCATGAAGGAGCAGGAATGTGTTACCCTTCCGGTAGTGGATGAGGACAATCACCTTACTGGGGTCATCACCATCAATGACATAGCCGAATCTGATATGGATATGTTCGATAACCATATCATCGGCAAGTCCAATACCCCGATAAAAAATATCCTTTCCACCATAGACGGAAAGCTCCTCTGCGGAGATGCCGGAGGAAGCATAGATAAGGGCAAGACCACCATCGCCGCCTCCTCAAGGGATGTGATGGATGACTATATACAGAAGGATGACCTTGTCATAACCGCCAATCGTCCCGATGCCCAGAATGCGGCCATCCGAAACGGTGCCTGCTGCGTCATAATATGCGGTCCCCACCGTATCTCGAGGGAGATACTCGATTATGCGGTGAGAAACCGTGTCACGATGATAGAGACGGCCCATGACACCTATACCACGGCAAGGCTCATCAACCATTCCATGCCGGTAAAGAGCTTCATGGCCCATGAAAACCTGCTCTGCTTCAAGCTTTCCGACAGCGTGGAGCACGCAAGGGAGGTCATGACCAAGCACAGGGTCAGGGACTACCCCATACTTGACGGCGAGGGCAATTATGTGGGCATGATATCCAGACGTAACCTCCTGGGTCTTAAAAAGAAAAAGATAATACTCGTGGACCACAATGAACTCGATCAGGCCGTGGACGGAGCTGACGATGCTGATATCCTTGAGATCATCGACCATCACAGGCTCGGAGCCTTGGAGACTGCCCAGCCGGTGTTCTTCCGCTGTCAGCCCCTTGGATGCACGGCGACCATAGTATATCGTATGTATAAGGAGGAAGGCATAGAGCCCTCTCCCACCATAGCAGGACTCCTCTGCTCAGCCATACTTTCAGACACGCTGATGTTTCGGAGCCCCACCTGTACTCCCTTGGACCTTGATGCGGCCGATGAGCTCGCCAAGCTTTCCGGTATCCAGCTCGAGAGCTTTGCAAGGGATATGTTCAAGGCCGGTTCGGACCTCAAAAATAAGTCTGCAGAGGATATCTTCTTCCAAGACTTCAAGAAATTCAATGTGGGCGAGGTGAGCTTTGGTGCAGGACAGATAAACTCCATGAGTGAGGAGGATTTCCCGAAGATAATAGAAAAGCTGAAGCCCTTCATGGAAAAGGAGCTCTCGGAGCTCAGGGTGGACAGCCTCTACTTCCTGCTTACCGGCATACTTTCGGAAAGCTCTGACGTCATCTGCGTAGGCAAGGACGCAGTCAGAAATGCTGAGGAGGCCTTCGGGGCCACTGCCATGGCAAACGGCGTCATACGCCTGCCCGGCGTGGTGAGCCGTAAAAAGCAGTTCATACCGCCCATGGCCATGCTGCTTCAGCAGAAATAATTATCATAGTTCAGTGTGATTTTAACTTAATATTAAAAATGTGAAGTTTAACCTCTGCGAACTTCTGTCTGCAGGCCTTGCGAAGCAGCAGTCCGAGGCAGAAAGTTCAGCAGAGGTATTTTATATTTTTCAGTGAAATGGAGTAAAAATGAAAAAGCCTGTAATTGCGATAAGCTGCAATTTTGACAGTATTCAAAGCCTTACGCACAGCGAAGGCGATATCTCTGATATCACTGTCATGTACCACTATGTTTCGGATAATTATTCAAGAGCCGTGGAAGAGGCTGGAGGCGTGCCCCTGCTCCTTCCTATTTACAAAAATGAGTTCGACCTTAAGGAAGCCCTTAATATGGCTGACGGCGTCCTCTTAAGCGGCGGAAATGACATAGATCCCATACTCTTCGGGGAAACAGACCGGGGAAAAAGCGGACGCATCTCTCCTAGGCGGGATGCTCAGGATCTGTCCATAGCAAGATATATTTTCAGGGAAACAAAAAAGCCCCTGCTTGGGATATGCAGAGGCGTCCAGGTCATGAATGTGGCCCTTGGAGGCAGTATATATCAGGATCTTGAGTCAGATGGGGGCTTCCTTTCCCATTCAAGGGAAAACTATCCCATGAACTCTGTCTCTCATTTTATAAATATAAAGCCCGAAAGCAGACTGGCTGATATCTTTGGCCAGGATAAGGCAGGCGTCAACTCCTACCATCATCAGGCAGTAAAGGATGTGGCTCCTAGCTTTTACGCCTCCGCCCTCTCAGAGGATGGCGTCATAGAAGCCATAGAGCCGGTACAGGACAGCCGTTTTGTGCTCGGCGTGCAGTGGCATCCGGAAAAGATGTATGACAGTCAGAAGCAGCAGCTTATCTTCACAAGGTTCATCGAAGCCTGCTGCCATTGAGAGCATAGCTCTTTGTCAGGATCATCCTCTTTAGTTCCTGATCTCCATCCCTGTCTTTATGAATCTGAACATCCTGATGGCTGCCTTCAGATAAAGGTCCCTAGCCTCACTCATGGCATGCTCCACCGTCATGGGAGAATCTACCGTAGTCATGAGTGAGCTGATGCCATGCTCATATATCTGGTCATAGCCCTCACCCAGGGAGCCGCAAAGGGCTACGGCAGGGATGCCCTTATTTTTGCAGTGGTCCCCTACTCCCTGCATGACCTTTCCAAAGCAGGACTGCCAGTCGGTCTGTCCCTCTCCTGTGACCACCAGGTCCACGCCATCAAGCTTCTTATCGAATTCTATAAGCTCCAGCATGCTTTCTATGCCTGACTGCATCTTAGCCTTCAGGAATACGAACAGCGCCACTCCAAGGCCCCCGGCGGCGCCGGTGCCCGGTACGGCCTGCGGGTCTGCTCCAAACTCCTTCGTGATCACATTGCAGTAATGCTGCATGCCTCTCTCAAGCTCATCCAGTATCTCGGGCGTACCGCCCTTCTGCTTCCCGAAGGTATAGGTCGCGCCGTCAGGGCCGCAAAGAGGGTTCTGTACATCACACATGACTGTGAAATCCACCTCTGAAAGCCTGGGATCAAGCCCGCTCATGTCTATGCGATCCACTAAGCCAAGGTCCGCACCCCTTCCACTAAGCTCAGTCCCGGCTGTATCAAGGAAGCGTATGCCTATGGCCTTAGCAAAGCCCATGCCTCCGTCATTGGTCGCAGAGCCGCCTATGGCTATATGTATGCTTTTATATCCCCTTGAGACGGCATCCATGATGAGTTCGCCGGTCCCATAGGTCGTGGTCAGCCTTGGATCTCTGTCCTCAGGCCTTACAAGAGTAAGTCCCGAGGCCTGGGCCATCTCGATGATGGCGGTATCGCCGACCGCTCCATAGTAGGCCTTCACCGTCTCGCCAAGAGGGCCATGCACTTCCCGATAGATGCGCTCGCCATCGCAGGCCTTTATTACCGCATCCACAAAGCCCTCTCCTCCATCAGCAACGGAGAAGCCCTGCGTCTCACAAGCTCCAAATACTTTCCGCGCAGCTTTATCCAAAAGCTCGACCGTCTCCTCACTGGTCAGAGATCCCTTAAAAGAATCTGATACAAACAGCAGTTTCACGCAAAACTCCTCCATTACTTGATCATATTTATATTATTTTACCATCATATCCCGTATTATGCCAGTCCGGGAAGCACACCGCTCAGCATCACCAGTATGCAAAGCGTGATAAATCCGACTATGCAGGCTATAAGGTTTCCGCCTGTATGAGCTATGAAGGTTTCCTTCATGGAAAGGTCATTGAAGGACTTCACCTGCCAAAATGCTCCGTCAGTAGGAAGGCAGATGCCGAGACCTCCAAGGCAGATAGCAAGGCCCACTATGATAGGATTTGCCGCTGTGGTAGCCAGCATCGGCGCTATCAGGGAGCCTGTGGTAACAAGGGCCGTAGCCGATGAGCCCAAAGCCGCCTTTAAAAGTACTGACATCAGGAAAGCAAGCACGAACAGCGGAAGGTTCGTAGCCAGCATGATATCTCCAAGCACTGTGCCTATGCCGGAAGCTGTGATCATAGCTCCATAGGAACCTGATGCAGCCAGCATGAACAGTACGCTGCCGACATCATTGAGGCTTGCGCCAAAGATCTGTCCAGGGGTCTTATCAATATATTTTCTGAGCACGAGCCATGCCACCATGACTGATACAGTCAAAGCGCCTACACCGTTTGATGCTGTCATGAAATTACAGAAATCGATCATGAACTGCGCAGAGGTCACATAGGGTATAAGCGTAGCGATCATGATAAGCATGATTGGAAGCAGGATAAGTGATACTGCCGTTACTGCTGAAGGATGTACTGACTTTGTGTTCTTCTCTATTTCACTGATGGCTTCCTCATCCGTTACATCAGCAGCCTCAGTATTGGTGCTGAACTTCTTTGAAAGATAATTTCCATAAAGCAGTCCTCCGCAGATGGATGCAGGCAGGCTGACGATAATGGAATAAAGGATAAAGAGGCCTATATTAGCTTCAAGGGTACCTGCTACAGCCAAAGGTCCCGGCGTAGGGATGACCAGGCAGTGGGTACACATAAGACCTACTACAAGAGCGGTAGTATAACCGATAACGTTTTTCTTTGTGTACTTCGCAAGGGTCGTACATATGGGATTCAGGATGATATATGCAGGTCCCATGAACACAGGTATCGAGATCAGATAGCCTGATGCATTGAGGGCCACGTTTGCATGCTTGCTTCCGAACTTCTTCAGCATACTGAGAGCAAGCTGATCCGTAGCTCCTGACTCTGCAAGTATGCCGCCAAGGATCGATCCGAGTCCTACGACTATACCCAGTGAAGCCATCATGTTCCCGAAGCCGCTGGCCACAGTAGCCACATTTTCACTGGTGGGCATACCCAGCATAAAACCGGTGATGAGGGCAGTGAGCAGCATCATCATACCGGCATCCATCTTGAATTTAATGATACCGACAAGCAGTATCACCAGGC
>DVNS01000113.1 GCA_018714145.1 Candidatus Avilachnospira avistercoris | reverse complement strand
CAGATAAGTCTGAGGCAGAAGTTTTTGCAGATAAGCCTTAACTATTAGCAGTGAATATAGTTAAAAGCACCGGCCTCCGATACTGGAAGCCAGTGCTTATTTTTTCCTTTATTCAGCTTTTCTTTCCCTGTCTGATTTTACTCCGCTTTTCCTTCGTTGTCCTCGGTCTCATGCAGGGCCTTCTGCTGGGCCTCGGTCTGGCGGGCCTGCTCCTCGATGGCATTCTCAGAGGAATTGAGTATCTGCATGAATTCCTCTCCGGAGATGGTCTCCTTCTCGTAGAGGAACTTGACTATCTCATGGAGCTTCATGATGTTGTCGGAAAGTATCTTATATGCCTTCTGATGCTGCTTCTTTACAAGGGCAATGACCTCATCATCCACCCGCTTAAGGGTCTCCTCGGAGCAGGAAAGGCTTGCATCTCCGCCAAGATACTGATTAGCCCTCTGCTGAAGGGCTACCATATCGAAGCTGTCGCTCATGCCGTAAAGGGATATCATGGCCCTTGCCAGCTTAGTGGCCTGCTCGATATCGTTGGCGGCTCCGGTGGTAATGCTCTTGAAAATGAGCTCCTCAGCCGCACGGCCTCCGGTCATGGTGGCGATACGGTTTTCCAGCTCCTCCTTGCTCATAAGATAATGGTTGCCTTCCTCGTCCACCTGCATGGTGTATCCGAGGGCGCCGGAAGTTCTGGGCACGATGGTTATCTTATGTACCGGAGCAGAATTGTCCTGCTTTGCGGCTACCATGGCATGTCCTACCTCGTGGTATGCCACAATAAGCTTTTCCTTATCCGTAAGTATCTTATTCTTCTTCTTATAGCCTGCAAGGACTACCTCTATGCTCTCTTCAAGGTCCTGCTGAATGACGCGCTCCCTGCCTGCCTTGACCGCACGTATGGCCGCCTCATTTATCATATTGGCAAGCTCTGCGCCGGAAGCTCCGGGGCAGGCCTTGGCTATGGCGTCAAAGTTGATATTGCCCGCCATCTTGACGTCCTTTGCATGGACTTTAAGTATGTCCACACGTCCCTGCATATCGGGAAGTTCCACAGGCACGCGCCTGTCGAAACGTCCGGGACGGAGCAGGGCCGGGTCGAGGCTGTCGGGCTGGTTGGTAGCCGCCAGTACGATGATACCCTTGGTGCCGTCGAAGCCGTCCATCTCTGTAAGGAGCTGATTGAGGGTCTGCTCGCGCTCGTCATTGCCGCCGAAGGCGCCGTTGCCTCGCTTCTTTCCGATGGCATCTATCTCGTCTATGAATATTATACAGGGAGCTTTCTGCTCAGCCTGCTTAAAGAGGTCCCTTACCTTGGCCGCGCCCATGCCCACATAGAGCTCCACGAACTCTGAGCCCGACATGGAGAAGAACGGCACGTCGGCCTCTCCTGCCACAGCCTTTGCAAGCAGGGTCTTACCCGTTCCGGGAGGGCCCACCAGCAGGGCTCCCTTGGGTATCGTAGCGCCTATGGCCTTATATTTCTGAGGATTATGCAGGAAGTCCACCATATCCTGAAGGAGCTCCTTGGCCTCGTCCTCTCCGGCCACGTCCTTAAACGTAACGCCTGTCTTGTCCTTTTCATAGACCTTGGCATTGGCCTTGCCGAGGCCTCCGAACATGCCTCCCCCCGAAGCCATGGACTGCTGCATACGCCTTGACAGCCACGAGCCGAAGCCGAACAGCAGTATGAACGGGAGCAGGTTATAAATGATGAGCCATATCGGATTGATACTTGTAGGTATCTCGGATACGAAGTCCGCACCCGAATGCTTCAGCATCGGCACAAGCTCATAGTCAAGGCTTATATAGCCGGTCCTGTAGGTGAGGTTCTGTCCCTCGAGCGTAAAGGTGATGGTGCGTTCTTCCTCGTCTATGACTACTTGGTCTATATTGCCCTGCTCCGCCTGGCTTACGAATTCATTGTAGGTAGCCTCTACTATGCTCCTGTTTGCCATCGAAGGCAGGAAGAAGAAGTTAAGGGCAATAATGATAAGGGCCGCGATGAGATAATAATATATCATCTGCTTGGGCGGCTTCTGATGAGGCCTGTTGCCTCCGTTATTATTTCCCCCGTTCCCCCGGTTATTGCTGTTTTGGCGATTGCCTCCCTGCTGGGAGGAGTCATCGTCATTGTCAAGGTCGAAAATGTTTCCTAATTTTGCCATATATACTCCATTTCTAAAGCTTTATCCTAAACCTGAGGCTAAGCTTTTGAAGCCTTGCCTGAAGGTCTGAATTATATCCAATGTCATATTTCCGCCCATAAGAGCGATATGACATCCTGTCACAAACTATAAATGAAAATGTGTCCGATAACAAGTCTTAGACCCCATTATTTAGATAAATTTTAGCATTTTCACCGTTCGTTCACAGATAAAAGTGACTCATGTTCGCTCAGCATAGTTATAAGCCTTATAATAAAAGCTTCTTTAAACATAACATTTTTTATTTAGCCGATATGCTGAGCCCTCATTCAGACAGATTTTGCAATTTCAATAGGTGAGAGTTTGAATTTTTAC
>DVNS01000013.1 GCA_018714145.1 Candidatus Avilachnospira avistercoris | reverse complement strand
AAACTTGTTCTCTAAAAATATAACACAAATAAGGGCTGCTGTGATATAATTTTCTATCATATTTTGAAAGGAGCACAGTATGGAAGGATTTTTGAAGGTGGCTTCTGCTTCGCCGAGGCTGAGGCCTGCGGATGTGAGCGGCAATGTAGAGGTCATGACCGGCATCATAGAGGAAGCATATAAGCGGGATGTGAAGATACTGGTGCTCCCGGAGCTCTGTATAAGCGGATATACCTGCGGAGACCTGTTTTTGCAGAAGCGTCTCATAGACGCTTCAAGGAAGGGGCTCTATGACCTGATAAGGGCTGGAGCAGATAAGGATATGCTTATATTTACAGGGCTTCCCTGGCTTTTTTCCGGAAAGCTGTATAGTACCGTGGCCGTATTTAAGGACGGAGAGCTTCTGGGTCTCGTGCCCAAGACCATACTTTCCGAGGGAGAGGGCGCCTTTGAGGAGAGACATTTTGTCAAGGGCAGCATGGGACTTTCATATACGGCTGAGGGAGTGACCTTTTCAGGAGGACTGATATTTGAATGTACCAATGTGCCCGGCCTTTCCATAGCCGCAGAGAGCGGCGCTGAGATAGGAGCGGCTATATCTCCGGCAGACCTGCTAAGCCTAAGGGGAGCCACGGTCATAGCCGGACTTGGCGCCTCCTTCGAGACCTACGGACGGGCTAAGAAACGGGCGGAGCTAATCAGGGATAAGAGCCGCAGGCTGAGCATAGGATATATCGCAGCCTTTGCCGGTTCAGGAGAGTCCACTACTGATTATGTATATGGCGGACAGTGCCTTGTTGCGGAGCTGGGGGACGTCCTTTCTGAGAATCCCCTCTATGCCGAGGACAGGCTCTGCATCACTGATCTGGATATAGAGGCCATCAATGCGGAAAGAAGGACCCTTGCTTCTGAAAGGGAGGAGAGCCTTAAGCTCCTTAGTTCCACGGACCGGCATGAGGAGGCAGGGGGACGGAACGATGAATGCTCTCAGTCAGTGAGCTTCGGCTTTAAGAGCCTTAGGTCAAAGGTGCTCGACCGTCATATCTCTAAGGCACCCTTCCTTAGCGGAGTAGAGGATAAGGCCTCAATGAGCGGGGAGATACTGGATATCCAGTCTAGGGCGCTCATAAAGAGATTTACCCATACAGGTTCCAAGAAGGCCGTATTGGGCCTTTCAGGAGGTCTTGATTCGACCCTTGCACTGCTTGCCCTTCGCCATGCGTTCAGTCTCATGGGAAGGCCGATGAGCGATATCATCTGTGTGACCATGCCCTGTTTCGGAACTACCGACCGCACCTATGACAATGCCTGCACCCTTGCCAGAGAGATAGGGGCAGAGCTCAGGGAGATAAGGATAAGCGACAGCATATTAAAACATTTTGAAGATATAGGCCATGACCCCGATGTGCGCAATTCCGCCTATGAAAATGCTCAGGCAAGGGAGCGCACCCAGATACTGATGGACATAGCCAATGATGTGGGAGGCCTTGATGTAGGCACTGGAGACCTTTCGGAGGAGGCTCTTGGCTGGTGCACCTTCGGCGGGGACCATATGGCTAATTATTCTGTCAATACGAGCATACCGAAGACCCTCATCAGGGTCATAGTCTCAGAGATCGCAGCCAGTGAGGCTAATGAGCGCATAGCCGCAGTACTTAAGGACATACTTGATACTCCCGTATCGCCGGAGCTGCTGCCCTCTGATGACAACGGCAGCATAAAACAAAAGACTGAGGATATAGTGGGACCTTATGAGCTCCATGACTTCTTCCTTTATTATGCAGTAAAGTACGGTTCCTCGCCGAGGCGCATTTATGAGCTGGCCTGTGAGGCCTTTAAGGGAGATTACGAGAGTGCTGAGATAAAGAAGTGGCTGGAGGTATTTTATAAGAGATTTTTCAGCCAGCAGTTCAAGCGCAGCACGGCCCTTGACGGACCCAAGGTAAGTGAGATAGACCTGAGCCCCAGAGGAGGCTACATGATGCCCTCGGATGCCTGTGCGGAGGAGTGGCTAAGGGAGATAGCATCACTTTAATAATGAAGGAGATACAGAGCCTTGGAGGGACGAAAGAAAAAGTTCATAAAGGAGCTTATGGAAAAGCCGAGCCTGAGGAGGGAGTCGGGCCTCTATGTGGTGGACGGCCCCAAGATGTGCGGAGAGATACCGGAGGAGCTCCTTGAGGAGGTCTTTGTCTCAGAAGCCCTTCTTTCATCGGCAGAGCAGATGGAAAGGCTCTCGTCCCTCCTTTCAAGGAAGGGCTACGAGACCGTTACTGAACGGGAGATGAAGCAGATATCTGACACAGTCACTCCCCAAGGGGTGCTGGCATTAGTGAGGCAGAAGAGGCCAAGGGGCATAGGAGAAATCCTTGGCTCCATAGAAAAGGCCGGCAGGACCGGTCTCCTTATACTCCTTGAGGGGGTTCAGGACCCGGGCAATGCCGGTACCATACTCAGGAGCGCCGAGGCGGCGGGAGCCGATGCGGTCATATGCGACAGGGGCTGTGCCGATGTATATAGCCCCAAGGCAGTCCGTTCCACCATGGGAGCCGTGTTCAGGATGCCGGTGCTCAGGCTGGAGGACATATTTCCTGCGGTGGATAAGCTTAAGCAAAGCGGCTATGAGATACTGGCTGCCCACCTTAAGGCCAAGGAGGACTATGACAGGACCGACCTTACCGTGCCCTGCTGCATACTTATAGGCAACGAATCGAGGGGCCTCAGTGACAGGCTATCGGACTGTGCCACTAAGCTTATACGCATACCGATGGAGGGCAGGACCGAGTCCCTCAATGCTTCGGTGGCTGCCTCGGTCATCATGTTCGAGGCTGCAAGACAACGGCGTTATAAATGAGTCATAAGGCAACAGCCTTAGGGTTGAGACGGTCTAAAACAGCACTGAAATGACAGGCAGGCTTCAGGCCGTACAAAGCTTTCATGAAGTGACGGCTTTAGGGCTGAGACGGACCAAAGCGGTCATAAAGTGACGAAAAGCAGCAATATGACGATATAAATGTTTTTTGACCTTATCGGCATAATGTGGTATAATCATCATCAAATGCCAATCAGGCCCAGAGATGGATATAACAGGATATGGCTGGAAATAACAGATATTCTCCGAGAAAACTTGGGACTATACTTGATGCCGCACATATTGCCATAGGCATATGTGTGGTTTTGATGTCCGCATTTGCCTTTTTCAATCCCGAGAGATATATGTTTTTATTTCCTCTGATATTCTTTTTTGGCTCTCTGCTCAATTTTCTTACCGGCTGGTT
>DVNS01000112.1 GCA_018714145.1 Candidatus Avilachnospira avistercoris | reverse complement strand
TTACAAAATCCTTACAAAGAAAAGCGGCATCCCTTAGGTCTATCCCAGAGATGCCGTAAGTTTATGGCTTTATATGTGCTTAAAGCACTACCTTTATGAAGTTTTTCTTGCCTCGTCTGAGTATCAGGCCCTTTTTGAGTTCTTCTGCGTCAAATACCTTCTTTGAATCGGTGACCTTCTCATCGCCTGCGGTGACTCCGCCCTGCTCCACGTTGCGCCTTGCATCTCCCCTTGAAGAACAAAGTCCTGTAAGTGTAAGCAGTGTAACGATGTCAGCTCCGCCGTCTGTCAGCTCCTCTTCCTTAAGCTGATAGGTAGGCATGTGCTCTGAGTCAGCTCCGGAAAATACCGCCCTTGCAGCCTCCTGAGCCTTCTTAGCTTCTTCCTCGCCATGCACGAGCTTGGTGAGCTCATAGGCAAGTATCTCCTTGGCCTCGTTGAGCTTGGCGCCCTCCCAGTCCTCCATCTTCTTTATGTCCTCGAGGGGCAGGAAGGTCAGCATCTTCAAGCACTTTATAACGTCAGCATCATCCACATTCCTCCAGTACTGGTAGAAATCGTAGGGTGAGGTCTTGTTGGGATCAAGCCATACTGCACCGGAGGCAGTCTTGCCCATCTTCTTGCCCTCGGAGTTTAAGAGCAGGGTGATGGTCATGGCATGGGCATCCTTACCGAGCTTTTTCCTGATGAGGTCCGTACCGGCAAGCATGTTGGACCACTGGTCATCTCCGCCGAACTGCATATTGCAGCCATAGTCAAGGTAGAGCCTGTAGAAGTCATAGGCCTGCATGATCATGTAGTTGAACTCGAAGAAGGTAAGGCCCTTCTCCATACGCTGCTCATAGCATCTTGCTGCCAGCATATGATTGACCGAGAAGCAGGCACCTATCTCCCTGAGGAACTCTATGTAGTTAAGGTCAAGGAGCCAGTCGCCGTTATTGACCATGATGGCATCGCTTGAGCCCTCACCGAAGTGGATGAAGCGCTCCATCTGACGTCTGAAGCAGTCACAGTTATGAGCTATGGTCTCCTTCGTCATCATCTGCCTCATGTCGGTACGTCCCGAAGGGTCTCCGATCATGCCGGTGCCTCCGCCCACAAGGGCTATAGGCTTATTGCCTGCCATCTGAAGCCTTTTCATCAGGCAGAGTGCCATAAAGTGACCCACATGAAGGCTGTCCGCAGTAGGGTCAAAGCCTATATAGAAGGTGGCCTTTCCTGCGTTGACCATCTCCCTTACTTCCGTTTCATCTGTGACCTGTGCGAGCAGTCCTCTCTCAATCAGCTCCTCATAAACTCCCATCAATAATTACCTCATTACTTAAAAATTTTATCTGTCATGATTTTTTTCTATATAGTTCATATAGGTATCCACCATCAGGGCTATCTTAAGGGTCATGGCATCATCAAAGTTCCTGATGTTAAGGCCCAAGGTCTTTTCCAGCTTATCGAGCCTGTAGACCAAGGTGTTGCGGTGGATATACAGGTTCCTTGAGGCCTCGGATATATTGAGCGAGTCCGCAAAGAACTGGTCTATGGTCTGGATGGTCTCCTCATCAAGGTCCGTAGGGTCATGCTCCCCAAATACCTCATTGATGAACATACGACAAAGAGTTATGGGCAGCTGATAGATGAGCCTTCCGATACCAAGCTTCGAATAGGCCATGATACGGAGATCCTCGTAGAATATCTTGCCCACATCCATGGCAAGCCCCGCCTCCTTGTAGGACCTTGAGAGATCCTTGAGCTCAGGAGCCGGATTGCCGTAGGAGATACATACTTCCTGCTGGCACTCTGTGCTGATGGTATCGAGGACATTTTCAGCCACGGCGGTGAAGTCGGTCTCATTTTCCCCTTCAGCTATGCTGCGGATATAAATGATATGCTGCTCATCCACCTTGAAGACGAAGCCTCCGGTATTTTCCCCGTAAAGAGGCCTGAGCACATCAAGGACTGCATTGTCACTGTCGTCCTTTACCCCTATGACATATACGAGACGCGGTGTCTCATTGTCCACATGGAACTTTCTGGATCTTTCGTATATGTCTATCTGAAGGAGATTATCCAGTATGACGTTCTTAAGGAAATTATCCTTGTCGAAGCGGTCCTTGTCCGAGTTGACCATGCTCTGAAGCTGGAATGCAGCCAGCTTTAAAAATACCATCGTCTCATCGCCGGCGCCGGAAGCAGCCAGCACATAGGCAGCCGAGCCCTTGTCCTTGACCTTGATAAAGTGAATACCGGACATGCTCTGGGTATCTGCCTCGGAAGCCACGAACTCCCTCGCCCAGCTTTCACATCTCTCATCAGGCTCTTCAGTGGCATAGATCATATTTCCGTCAGGATCGAACAGAAACAGATCGATCTTCGCAATAGTCTTGATACCGTCCAGCGTGCTCTTAAGTAAAGTATTCGATATCATCATACACCCCTCTCAATATATAGCTGCCGGTCTATCCCCCTCCGGCAAAATACCTTCAACCCGCTGACCATAAAAGTCCTGTTCCAAACAGCCGCCTAAGGCTCGGAAAGCAAAGACTTTTATATCGTTTTATTAGTATAACACAAAATACTCTTTAGTGTCACTAAATACTTTAGTTATCATTGGCATCATCTCCGGTAAGGGTGAAGGTAAAGCTCTTTCTTGCGTGCTCATCGGCTGCAAGGTACTCGTCGTAGGTCGTCATCTTGTCTATGAGCTTTCCGTCCCTGACCTCCATGATGCGGTTGGCAGTGGTCTCCACCACCTGATGGTCCCTTGATGAGAATATCAGCACGCCCGGGAACTTAATAAGGGCGTTGTTGAGGGCCGAGATAGATTCCATGTCCAGATGGTCCGTCGGTTCATCGAGGATGAGTACATTGGCCCCGCTTATCATCATCTTTGAGAGCATACAGCGCACCCTCTCTCCTCCGGAGAGCACATTGACATGCTTCATGCCGTCATCACCGGCAAAGAGCATACGTCCGAGGAAGCCCCTTACATAGGTCACGTCCTTCTCAGGGCTGTACTGCATCAGCCACTCATAGATGGTGTCCTCCGAATCGAACTCATGGCTGTTGTCCTTCGGAAAATAGGCCTGCGAGGTGGTTATGCCCCACTTGTAGTCTCCCTCGTCCGGCTCCATCTCACCCATCAGTATCTTAAAGAGGGTGGTCTTGGCCAGCTCATTGGGACCTACGAAGGCGACCTTATCCTCTCTGCCTAGGATGAAGCTTATATCGTCAAGCACCTTTACTCCGTCTATGGTCTTGGAGAGATGGGTCACCTGAAGCACCTCGTTTCCTATCTCACGGTTGGGCTTGAAATCTATGTAGGGGTACTTACGGCTCGAAGGCTTTATCTCCTCAAGCTCTATCTTCTCGAGGGCACGCTTACGGGAGGTAGCCTGCCTTGACTTGGAGGCATTTGCAGAGAAGCGGGCAATGAATTCCTTGAGCTCCTTTATCTGTTCCTCCTTCTTTCTGTTGGCCTCCTTCATCTGCCTTATCATGAGCTGGGATGACTCCACCCAGAAGTCATAGTTTCCGGCATAGAGCTGTATCTTGCCATAATCGATGTCAGCGATGGCGGTGCAGACCTTGTTGAGGAAATACCTGTCATGGGACACGGTGATAACTGTATTGTTAAAATCAATCAGGAACTCCTCGAGCCATGCTATGGCATCGAGGTCCAGATGGTTCGTGGGCTCGTCAAGGAGCAGGATATCGGGGTTTCCGAACAGGGCCTTGGCAAGGAGGACCTTGACCTTAAGGGGTCCGGGAAGACTGACCATCATCTCATAATGATGGTCCACAGTGACACCGAGGCCTTCCAGAAGTGAAGCCGCATCTGACTCCGCCTCCCAGCCTCCGAGCTCGGCGAATTCTGCCTCAAGCTCCGCAGCCTTGATGCCGTCCTCATCGGAGAAGTCCTCCTTCATATAGATGGCATCCTTTTCCTTCATGATGTCATAGAGGCGCTTGTTGCCCATGATGACGGTGTCCAGCACCGTATGGTCATCGTATTTGAACTGGTCCTGCTCAAGGAAGGAAAGCCTCTGTCCCTTGGACACGACCACCTCCCCTGTGGTAGGCTCAAGCTGACCGGAAAGTATCTTAAGGAAGGTGGACTTTCCGGCTCCGTTGGCCCCGATAAGGCCATAGCAGTTGCCCTCAGTAAACTTGATATTGACATCTTCAAACAGTGCCTTCTTGCCTACTCTGAATGTCAGATTAGAAGTGGATATCATTTGCTTTCCTTTCTGAATGAATAAAAACTATACTTATAAGCCCATTAATTATACTGGGAAATAAGGAAAATTTCCACCTATATTTATTTTATAGGCTCTTAAAGCTACCTTTGGCGGCATCGGACCAATTTCAGATAGGTCACAGTCATGTTCCGGGGCCTGCTTCAGCCGCTGCAGTATCCGGAGCACTCTCTACCGGTGTATATTTGTCGAGCTGAGAAAGGGACTCCTGAATGTCCTTTCCGCTATCTTCTGACCCCGGACCTCCCGAAGGTCCGTCGCCGGATGCTCCGCCGCCGGGAGTCTGCGGGCCCTGCGAAGAGGTACCTCCCTCAGAAGCTCCTTCCGTACTGTCCGGTGTTGCGGGACCTTGGCCTGCACCGCCCGAAGCTCCGTTTCCGCTGGATCCTCCATCTCCAGTTTCCTCTCCGGTGCTTCCCGGCCTGCTTCCTGAGCTTTCTCCTGAAGGCCTGCCTTCGTCATCTTCATCAGACTCGTCCTCAACGCTTTCCGAACCTTCCGAAGCTTCGTAGTCATCCTCCTCAGCCTCAGATGATGTGTCCTCCGAAGGCTCATTCTCATCAGAGGCATCTTCCTCTCCGTTCTCACCTGAGGACTCGGACTCGTCTTCACCCATGCTCTCCATGGTCTCTTCCAAAGACTCAGCCGTCTCCTCTGAGGGAGCCGTCTCAGGCTCAGTCTCTGCCGGAGCAGGGGCCTCATGAGCAGGCTCATCTGCAGTACCGCCTCCGGAGGAGCCTCCCACCTCGGGCACGGGCGCCGTCTGGCCCGGCTCATAATATCCGCTGTCCGCCGATATCCTTGCGCTTATGTCCTTTACGGACTGGGGCGCGGTATAATCCTCATCACCGAACAGGAACTGGTGCAGCATGACCACATTGCTCTCAAGGGTAGTGGGTATGACATAATTCTGAGAGCCTATGTCCTCAGTGGCCCTCGAAAACGGGAAGCCCGAGGAACCGCCCTCAGGTATGTTGAATCTTGCCGCCGTTCCGATAACAGGCATCAGGTCATCTATGCCCACACTTGTGGATATCTCCCCTATCAGCACCCTCGCCATGTTGATAAGTGCCGCTTTCTCAGCCACCTTGACCTTATCCAGCATGAGGCTCAGCACCTTGCGCTGCCTTGCAGTCCTCTGAAAATCCGTATCCATGAGCCTGAGACGGCCGTAAGCTACAGCCTGAACTCCGTCCAGATGGTTCCAGCCTGCATGCTCGAGCTGATATGAGCCTATGCCTGTAGCCTCTACGGTCTCGGTTATGAAGGCATTGATATATCTGAATTCCGCATCGGTTATCTCTATGTCCAAGCCGCCCATGAGATTTATGGCCGTAGCCACGGTGCCCCAGCTGAAGGTGGCATAGTCATCTATCTCTATATCGAGATTTTCCTCGAGGGCCGCTATGGCCTGCTCGTGCCCACCCCGTTCGTAGGCTGCATTTATCTTTTTATAGGTGCCCTCCTCGTCTATCTTAAGGTAGGTGTCCCTGAATACTGAGCAGAGCTTCACATCACCCGTGAGCCTGTCGATATTGACTATCATGATGACATCGGATCTGGTGCCATTTTCCAGCTCCGTGCTTCTGGAATCCACGCCAAATACGGCTATGGTCCAGTTTCGTCCGGTGCGGAAATTGTTATAAAGGAGCACGGCTGCTATGGCGATAATGATAAAGAGCAGCACAAAGGGCCATTTCTTTCGCTTTTTTCTGTTTTTCCTGCCCTTTGAAGCCTTTCCCCCAGCTGCTTCAAAGCCTTCGCCTTTTTGAAAGGCTGCTTCTCCTGAGGACCGTCTTCCCTTTGTCGGTCTATCGTCTCTCTTGTCCTTCTCTTTATGAGCGGCATATCCGTTTTTCCTGCGGCCCCTGTGAGGCCTTGGCTCCTCCTCAGGATATCCATCGTCGTCGCTGTCCCCGAACTCATCAGATCCGCCGTCCTCATAGTCCCCTGTGCCCTCAGCGTATCCAAGGTCCTCATCCTCTATATCCACATCTTCAAAAAATATGTCATTTTCCCTATGCTTAAGTCTGCGTTTCGTCATCTTATCTCCTATGAAAAAAAGTCCCCTGTGCGAGCACGGAGTTCTGCAAGGCTCATTAGGCCACAAAATTATCGGAGCTATTATACAGAAAAAATCTTCCGATAGTTTAAAGCTTATCGGAAGATTTCCTTAAAATATACGGCTTCTTTAATAACCAAAGTATTTATCTATGCCATCCAGAAGTCCCTGTGCCCTGAGCTCAAGGTCCGCATCGGTATGGGAGGAGCTCTGGTTTCCAAGCTCTATATCCACCGAGGCGATGGTGCTGTAGGAAGTCTGGGTCAGGTCCATATCGAGGGGATTGGAGCCCCATATCTTAAGACCCTGTCCCTTAAGTCCCTCTATGAGGGCATCTCCAAGTTCCTCGCAGCGCTGCCAGTTCCCGCTGACGGGATACATGGACTTAAGGCCGTCGGGCACCGACATATAAAAGCAGCCCTTGTCCGATGAGAGGCCGTCGCTGTCCCAGTGAAGGGCTATATGGCAGTCAGCGATATTGTTTGCCATGACGGTACGGGCCACATTGTCCAGCTGGACATCCTCTCCGTCCCTGAGCATGAGCACATCGTAGCTCTCGGAAACGAGCTTGTCCTTAAGTATCTGCGCCATGCGCAAGGTGACCTTATGCTCGGGGGTGCCGTCCTTAAAATTCATGCCCGAGGACACTGCCACAGCCTTGGTAGCTCCGGCAGAGGTCGTACCTCCCGTAAGCTTGGGAGTCTTATCCGGATGACAATAGGTCTTTACCGAGCTTCCGCCGCTGGTGCCATGTCCTGCATTGACCGCTATGACTATGCCCTTTCGCTCGCCCTTGCCCAGATAATATACTGCATTTCCGGAGCTGATGGCTGCAAAGGAGGCAAATTCCCAATCCTGTGAAAATGCTATCTGCTCTCCGTCCTCATAGGCTGCTGCCTGTGCGGAGCTCTCCGAAGCTTCCTCGGTCTCTGATGCAGCCTCGGTTTCTTCCTCTGAAGCCTCTGCTCCCGGTCCCTCGGAAGCCTCATCCGCTCCCACGGGAGCATCGCCTATTGAAGGAGAGCTCTCCGAAGAAGCACTGCTCTCGATATCCGCTGAGGCTTTACCCTCATCACTGGCCGCACCTTCGTCTTTGGCATCCTCAAGCTCTCCTGAGGCCTCGGTCACCCCCGGACCGGATGCCGCCGGGTCCCTTATGAACTCGACCTCGGAAAGTCCTGCCGCATTGGCAGAAAGACTGCCCATGTCCTCGCCCTCCAGCTCCCTGTCGTTAAGCACATTTATGGACACGGACAGCACTGCGGCGCAAAGCAGTACGCCGATGATGCTGTATCTAAAACGGTCTTTTTTCATATCTTCCTCCGCATCTTATCCAAAACTATTTTTCAAGGCTTTCAAATACCCTTGATACCTTAGGGTCCTGAAGCTCTCTTCGGCAATGTCAATGATGATGAGCCTTGCCCCACAGCTTCCGCTCTCAGGTACATATAGCCTATGTATTATTATCTCTCAAAATGCGTCCGCCTGCAAGTATGCGTCCCTCATCATCATAAAGGACCGCCGCCTGTCCCGGGGTCACAGCCCGCACAGGAGTCTCAAAGGCAATGCTGCATAGGCCGTCCTTTATCGAAACCCGGCCCATCTGGCCCTTGTCTGCATAGCGTATCTTCACAAAGGCGGAAAATTCGGCCTCCGGCGAAAGCCTTAAAAGACTCTCCATATCCAAGGCCTGAAAGCTCATATCTCCCACATAAGCCCTGTCTGAAAATAAGCCCGCATTGTCAGTGAGGACGACCCTGTTTTCCGAAGGGATGAGCTCCTTTACGAACATACGCTGTCCGAAGGCGGTCCCAAGGCCCTTGCGCTGTCCTATGGTAAAATTGACGAGGCCGTCATGATGTCCGATGACCTCGCCATGGATATCGGTAAAGGCTCCTCCCTCGTATATCGCAGAGCGAAGTCCGTCAGCCTCCTCCTTTGGAAGCTCCCTGAGTAAGCGCTCCGCATAATTCCTTATGAAGCCTACCCTGTCATCTCCGGGTATGAAGCATATCTCCTGCGAATCCGGCTTTTCCGCAGTCTCAAGGCCAGCCTCTTTTGCAAGCTCCCGTATCTCCTCCTTGCTGTATCCGCTTAAGGGAAGGAGAGTATGGGACAGTTCCTCCTGAGTAAGCCCATAGAGCACATAGCTCTGGTCCTTCTTTATATCGTCTGCCCGTTTTATATAGTAGCGCCCGCCTGCTCCGATATGCTCATCAAAGCCTATACCGGCATAATGTCCGGTAGCCACAAAGGAAGCTCCGGCCTTTTCCATGGCAGAGAGCATGGAGGGCCATTTGATGCGGGGATTGCAGATGCAGCACGGATTGGGAGTACGTCCATGGGCATATTCAAGGATAAAGTTATCAATTATCTCCTTCAGGAAATCCGCTCTCCTATCCTCCACCATGAAGCCTATGCCGAGCCTTCCCGCAATGGCCTCTGCCATCTCACATTCTCTCAGGGAAGCCTCCGTATCAAAGGAGCGCATAAAGCAGCCGGTGAGCTCATAGCCCTGCTCCTTTAAAAGGAGGGCTGCCACCGAGCTGTCCACGCCTCCGGAAAGGCCGATAACTGCTTTTTTTTGCCTTTTATCTATGATAGCTTTCCTTTCTTAAAAGTCTTTCTCAAACTACGGATATTATATCTTGTCTGCAATGGAAGGAAGCGCCGCCGCAGGCGGCAAAGCATCATACCATCAGTCCGAAGTATATGAGAACTATGATGCCCAGCACTATCCTGTAATATCCAAAAATGGTAAAGTCGTGCTTTTTGATATAGCCCATCAGGTATCTGACGGTATAGAGGGCCACTACAAAGGAAATAACCATGCCGAGCAGCATGATAAATATCTGCTCACCGGTAAAATTGAAGCCGAACTTGAGCATCTTTATAAGGCTTGCTCCTGCCATGGCGGGTATGCCGAGGAAAAATGAAAACTCGGCTGAAGCTCCCCTCGAGCAGCCAAGGAGCATGGCTCCCACGATGGTGGCTCCTGAACGGGAGGTGCCCGGTATCAAAGACAGGGTCTGGAAGCAGCCTATCAAAAAGGCCGTCCGTATATTTATCTCCGAGGTCTTATTTATATCAAAGCTCTTTCCCTTATAGGCCTTTTCTATGATGATAAAGATGATACCGTAAAGTATCAGCGTCACGGCAATGACGCCCGGGGTACTCAGGTGACTGTCAATGAAGTCATCAAAGGGTATGCCCACAAGAGCCGCCGGTATGCTGGCTATGACTATCTTCGCCCAGAGCACCAGCGTATCCTCCATCTGGGCCTTGGTCTTTTTCGGAGAGAAGGGCCAGAGCTTATGCCAGTAGAGTACTACTATGGCGAGTATGGCTCCGAGCTGTATGACTACCTTGAACACATTGAAGAAGGCCTCGGGCTGGTCAAGATGCACAAGGTTCTCCACCAGTATCAGATGTCCGGTGGAGGATATGGGAAGCCATTCCGTATATCCCTCAACTATGCCAAACAGTATGACCTTAAGTATCTCTGTAAAACTCATGATATTCCATCCATTCTTTTATTAAAGCCTCTAAGCGGGACACCGCTCTCAGCCTGAGGCTTTTATCAGGCTCAAGGCAGGGCGGCAGTATTTTTATAGATCAGCAGGTCCCTCACATCAGATATCCGGTATCTGCCAGTCTATGGGAGCCTCGCCGTGCTCTGTGAGAAAATCATTGCAGGCCTTAAAATGGCCGCAACCGAAGAAGCCCCTCGAAGCCGAAAGGGGACTCGGGTGAGGCGCCTTCAGTATCAGGTGCTTCGGATTATGAAGCATAGCTGCCTTTTCGCCTGCAGGCTTCCCCCAAAGCATAAATACCACAGGACGGTCCACCTTGTCAACGGCCTCTATGGCAGCATCGGTAAACTGCTCCCAGCCTATGCCTCGATGGGAGAAGGCCTGATGGGCCCGGACCGTAAGGACCGTGTTAAGAAGCAGCACTCCCTGCTCTGCCCAAGGCACCAGATAGCCGTTGTTAGGGATATGGCATCCAAGCTCCTCATGAAGCTCCTTATATATGTTCTGGAGGGAGGGCGGTATGTCTATACCCGGCTTCACCGAAAAGCAGAGGCCATGGGCCTGACCGTCATTGTGATAGGGGTCCTGTCCCAGTATGACCACCTTTACCTTGGAAAGGGGCGTAAGGGAAAAGGCCGAAAACAGGTCCCTGCTCTCCGGAAATACCTTAAAATGCTTATATTCATAATTGACCTTGTTATAGAGCTCCCTGTAGTAGCTCTTGGAAAACTCCGGCTTGAGGGCCGGAAGCCAGTCATTGTCTATAGCCATGGCATTGCTCTTTTCTTTTATCAGACTGCTTTCAGCCTCATTCCCCACTCCTTAAGCTCCTTTAAAAGCTCCTTACTGCTCCAAGGAGGGGAGGGCTGTTTAGTTCCTTTTGCCTTAGTGAAGGAGTACCTGCATAAAACTCTGCCTCCGGATCACAGATCGTCTACCAAGGCCGTGCTCTTTGCATAGGCAGTGCTCTTTGCCTCAAAGAAGTCGGTCTTTACCATATTGGCATTGGAATAATTGGATACCCACTTCATATCCTCAGGCTCTGCGGTCTTTCCCTCGTATATGGGCTCATAGCCAAGGGAGGTGAAGCGGAGGTTTCCAAGGTACTCGATATAGTCGGTCACCATCTGCTTCGTAAGGCCAGCGATATCATCTCCTATGACATAATGGCCCCAAGCTATCTCCTGACGCACGCCCTCCTTTATCATCTCACGAAGCTCACTGACGGTCTCCTCGGTAAACAGCTCCGGCTCCTCCTTCTGGAGCTCCCTGATGATATTCCTGAAGAGCCAGAGGTGGGTATTTTCATCCCTGTTGATGTATCTTATCTCCTGAGCAGAGCCGGGCATCTTGCCGTTGCGGGCAAGGTTATAGAAGAACATGAATCCAGAGTAGAAATAAATGCCCTCAAGGATATAGTTGCCCATCATGACCTTTAAGAGGGTGTGGGCATCCTTCTTGGTCTGGAATTCATTGTAGATGTTGCCGATGAACTCATTGCGCCTCAGGAGGTGCTCGTCGGTCTTCCACTGATAGAGGATATCGTTTCGCTCCTCGGGAGAGCATATCGTATCCAGCATATAGGAATAGGACTGGCTGTGAACGCACTCCTGAAAGGTCTGGATATTGAGGCAGAGGTTTACCTCATTGGCTGTGATGTATTCTCCGACACAGGGAAGATTTGCCGTCTGTATGCTGTCAAGGAACACAAGGAAGGAAAGTATCTTATCGTAGGCAGTGCGCTCATGCTTATCCAGCTTCGGATAATCCTTCACGTCCTGACTTAGGTTTATCTCCTCGGGTATCCAGAAATTGTTCATGGCCTGACGATACCAGTCGGATACCCACTGGTACTTCATGTTGTTGAAATCATTGAGATTGGTGGTATTGCCGCCTATCATCCTGCGGAGGCGTACCTCCGTATCGCCCTCGGGGTTGAAGAGGGGCTTATGGGGAAGGGCAGCGGAAAGGTCTAATTGAGACATGATTTTTTCTCCTCTTATATAATTTTACCTTTAAATCATAAAAATGCTTTAAGCGGAGCAGCTTTCACACTCTTCGACTTCGAGGGACTTGGAGCGGATGTAGTAAAGGGTCTTTACTCCGCATTCCCATGCGAGTATGTAGAGGTTGAGCACCTGACGTAGGGTGTAGTCGTTGGTTATGTATAGGTTCATGCTCTGGGCCTGATCTATGTGGCGCTGACGTACTCCGCAGGCTCTCACGGACCAAGTCTGATCTATGAGATGGGCATTTTTATAATACCAGTAGGTGTCTGCATCGAGCTCCGGAGCTATACGGGGCAGCATGTTTCCCTTTTTCTCCTCAAGGAAGAACTTCTTCATGACGGGGTCTATGCCTGCGGTGGTACCTGCGATGATGGAGGTGGAGCCTGTGGGCGCCACTGCAAGGAGGTAGCCGTTCCTCATACCCTGAGCATGGACCTTGGTCCTTATGCGCTGCCACTCCTCGCTGTCATAGCCCCGCTTTTCAAAGTAGGCTCCGGTCTCCCAGTCGCTGCCGGAAAAGAGCTTATAGCCTCCCTTTTCCAAGGCAAGGTTCGAGGAAGCCTCGACTGCGGCCTGATTGATGGTCTCAAATACCTCATCCACGAACTTAAGGTGCTCCTCCGACTCCCAGCGTATGGCATGCTTAGCCAGCATGTGATGATAGCCGCTGCAGCCAAGACCTATGGCCCTGTATTTCTGATTGGTCAGCCTTGCATAGGGCACGGGATAGAAGTTGAGGTCGATGACATTGTCAAGGGCCCTGACTACGGTGCTTACTATCTTCTTCATATATGCCTTGTCCGTCACCGGCAGATGTCCGAGGGACAGGCTCGCCAGATTGCAGACCACGAACTCCCCGGGCCTTGTGGTATTGACTACCACCGTATCTCCATCCTTGGTCTCTATCCTTATATCCACTGTCTCTATGGGCTTCATGTTCTGGGCTATCTCGGTGCAGAGATTTGAGCAGTAGATGATGCCCTCGTGACCGTTGGGATTGGCCCTGTTGACTATGTCACGGTTGAAGGTAAAGGGGGTGCCGGTCTCCACGGCAGACTTGAGTATAAGCCTTATCATGTCCTTCAGCCTTATGACACGCTTCTCTATGCGGCTGTCCTTCACGCAGTCCAGATATCTCTTTTCCCATTCCTCCCCATAGTAATCCTCAAGGCAGTAGCCCTTGACCATCTCTATATCGTGGGGACACATGAGATACCAGTCCTGATCGAGGCTCTCCCTGGCCATGCGCCAGAAGATGTCCGGATAGCATATGGCCGGAAATACATCATGGGCCTTCATGCGGTCGTCGCCGTTGTTGGTGCGGAGATTCAGGAATTCCGGTATATCCTTATGCCATGCGTCCAAGTATACCGCCACTGCGCCCTGACGCATACCGAGCTGGTCCACGGCAACGGCAGTATCATTGATTATCCTTATCCAGCGTATCACGCCGCCTGCCGCTCCCTCAAAGCCTCTGATGGCTCCGCCCTTGGCCCTGACCTTTCCAAAGTAAAGGCCCATGCCGCCGCCGAATTTGCTGACCTCGGCAAAATTGTCCACGGAGCGGAATATGCCCCTTAAGGAATCGGGCACCGTGTCGATGAAGCAGCTTGAGAGCTGGTGATAGGGCTTCCTCGCATTGGAGGTGGTGGGAGTGGCCATGGTCACCTCGAGCTTTGAAAGCATATCATAAAACTCCTTGACCCAGTGCATCCTGTCCTTTTCCTTCATGGCAAGATGCAGGGCTATGCCCATGAACATCTCCTGAGGGGTCTCAAGGGGCACATGGCTGTGGGTCTTTATGACATAACGGCCAAGGACAAGGTCAAGCCCCGAATAGTCAAAAAGGCTGTCCCGTTCATCATCGAGGAGCTTTTCTGCCTCTTCTATCTCCCTGCGGCTGTAGTTTTCAAGTATATAGCTTCCGTAAAGGCCCTCATCCGTAAGGTAGCGAAGCTTATCATAAAAGCTCCCTATGCCCCGCTTTTCAAGCTCTCCGCAGAGCCTCCTGTGGAAGGAAAATGACAGTATCCTTGCTGCGATATAGCCCCAGCGGGAGGCATTTTCATCGGTAAGCTCCACTGCTGCCTTGGTCAGGGCCTCAAGCTTATCCTCCGTATCCATATCCGGCTTAAGGAAGCTCCTGAACTTCTCCGCAAGCCGAAGGAGCGAATACTCCTCCCCCGGAAAGTCCTTTTCTATCCTGATGAGCACCTTGGAAAGTCCCTCGGCCCCTGTGCTGTCGGCCATGAACTGTCTGGCCTCTCTTAGCTCGGTACGCTTCCTGCGGTAGAGTATGTAGGCCCTTGCCTCTGCAAAGTGACCGCTCTCCATGAGGGATTCCTCTACCTTATCCTGTATGGCCTCCACCGTAAGCTCAGAAAGAGCACCTGCTTCATCAGCGGTCCTATTATCAGGACCGTCACAGGCTTCGGCCTTGCCATGTCCGGTTTCTGCCCCGGCTTTTTCTGCCTCCTTTTTAGCCTTATCCACATATGAGGCTATACCGGTCTTTTCCTCGGTGAGCCTGAGTATATCTAAAAGCTCCTCCTCGCTCACCTCAGCTCCGGTGCCGAGGAAAGCCTTCCTTACTGCATTAAGTATCTTTTCTGCGTTATATGCTTCCTTCTGTCCATTTCTCTTGATTATATACAGCATTCATCATCTCCTGTTCATATCAAAGCCTATCATTTGAAAAAGCAGCAGCTTCATTTTCTTAAATTCTAATAGCATGGCCGCCTGCGGCAGAAGCCCTCAGGTCTTATAGAAGGATATATAACCTTTCTAAGTCGCTCCATATGGCTGCCCACGGCACAATCGCTCAGGCCTCAAGCGTCTTAGCCTCCGGCCTGTAACGCTTCATCAGCTTCTTCAGTATTATTATCATAACTATGGTGTAGACCACGCCCTTTGCGGTGCTGGTGACGGTGTAGGTCCACCATATGCCGTCTACCCCGAGGCTTGAGCTGCTGAGCAGATATCCGAGGGGTATGCGAAGTCCCGTAAGGCTCATACATATCAGGGAGCATATGCCCGTATGACCTAAGCCGCTCAGGGCTCCGTTGGTCATTATCTCTATGCACACAAACAGCTCTCCGTAGGCTATTATCCGCATATAATTTGCCCCAAGGGGTATCAGCTCCTCCTCATGGAGGAAGATGCGGAACAGCGGGCCTGAACCAAAATACAGTATGCCCGAGGCAAATATGCCCCACAAAAGCATCAGCTTTACCGCAGCGATATAGCAGTCCTTCACCCTGTCCAGCCTTCCTGCTCCGAAGTTCTGGGCTATGAAGGCATTGACCGCTGCGCCGAAGCCCTGTCCGGTCATCCATGCTATCTGCTCTATGTTGGCGCCCACCTTCTGCACGGCCACTATGTCATCTCCGAAGGAGGAGACCATACGGGTCAGCATCATGCCGACGAAGCTGTAGAAGGTATCCTGAAGGGCAGCAGGAAGGCCCATCTTGGCTATCCTGATATAGAACTTCCGCTGGACCCGGCAAAACAGGCCTATCTTCCTCAGTATGGCGTAGTCGCTCTGCTTTCGCTTTATTATGAAAATAGCCGTTACCACGGCCTGTGCACCCACGGTGGCTATGGCAGCCCCCTCTACTCCAAGCTCCGGGAACGGTCCTACGCCAAGTATCAGAAGGGGGTCAAATATCATATTGCCAAGGAGGCCCACACAGTTAGCCAAAAACGGAGTCCTTGAATCCCCGAGGGCCGTATATATGCCGGTAAAGGTCAGGTTCAGGGCCTGAAATATATAAAGTCCGCAGGTGATGCGGTTATAGCTTTCGGCCATAAAAATAGTCTCAGCATCATTGAGGCCTATGAAGCCTATCATCTGAGGCGTAAATATCACTGCGAGCAGCGAAAATATAAGGATGAGGCCCACAGTGAGCTTAAGGGCTGCCCGAAGGAAGCTCCTCGCCCTCTCCTCCTGACCTGCTCCTATGCTCTGGGCAAGCTCTATCTGTCCGCCCATCTTGGGTATGGTCACAAGTCCGGAGGCCAGCCATGTAAACATGCCGGCCGCACCCACCGCCGCCGTGGCTCTGGATCCCACAAGGCCTATCCACGCCATATCCGTAAGGCTGTAGGCGGTCTGGACGAAGCCTGTAGCCATGATGGGTATGGCAAGCTTTGAAAGATTTAGGAGTATCGGCCCGGAAAGCAGGTCGGTACTCCTTCGCTTTACATTTTCATGTTCCACTTAATGTCCCTCTTAAAGAAGCTCTCTCCTGATAAGCTCCTCAAGTATCTGGACCGCATTGGTAGCGGCACCCTTCCTCAGCTGGTCAAAGGATATCCACATATTGAGGGCATGGTCATTGACAGTGTCCTTCCTGATACGGCCCACATAAGTCTTGTCCGTATCAGTGCTGGTGATTGGCATGGGATAAAGCAGCTTTTCCGGATCGTCCTGTAGGACTATATAATCCTCTGCTGAAAGTAGCTTTCTGCACTCCTCCACGGAGATGGGCTCCTCGGTCTCAAGATAAACTGCCTCGCAGTGGCTCCTCATGACCGGTATCCTGACCGCACATACGGGAGTCACTCCTATGGTATCATCGCCCATTATCTTATGGGTCTCCCATACCAGCTTCATCTCCTCCTTGGTATAATCTCCGTCCACCCACACATCTATCTGGGGAATGACGTTGAAGGCTATCTGATAAGGGAAATGCTCAGGATGAATGGGTTCTCCCCTAAGCACCTCCATGGACTGCTCCTTAAGCTCCTCCATGGCCTCCTTGCCTGCTCCTGAGCAGGCCTGATAGGTGGAGACGATGACGCGCTTTATCTTGGTACGCTTATAAATGGGCCAGAGGACCGTCACAAGCAGTATGGTAGAGCAGTTGGGATTGGCTATCAGATTATGATGTCCGATAAGGGCCTCGGGATTTATCTCAGGCACCACAAGGGGCACCTCCGGGTCATAGCGGAAGGTGCTGGAATTGTCGATGACCACGCAGCCCATCTCGGCAGCTGCACGGCCGAAGGCCTTGGAAGCAGGGCCTCCTGCAAACAACGCCGCGTCACAGTCCCTGAAGGAGTCCAAGGTGGTCTCCTCCACGGTGTATTCCTTTCCGCAGACCTCTATCTTCTTTCCTGCACTCTTTGCAGTGGCAAGAAGCTTGAGGTCCGTATAAGGGATCCTTCGCTCCGTAACTATCTTTATAAGCTCCTGTCCTACCGCACCGGTAGCTCCTACTATGGCAAGTCTAAGCTGTTTCATAAAACCGCTCCTTTTTTTCATGACGATATCGGGTACCAGATATCTTTATCCCGCTTTATCCCAATATCAGCTGCCATGGACCAAAGGCCAAGGCTTTACTTATCCCCTTACAGGTCCGGGGCTCTCCCTGCCTTGGCATCTGGTCCTGTCTCAAATACGGTATTAGTCTACTTCTGAATTTGGAGCGTGTCAATATGGGCTTTTAAGTGTCAAGGCTTAGCCCTTCACCGCTCCGCAGGGCAGGAGCTCCTTTGCCAGCATCTCATCTCCCGAAAGGGAAGAATAGAGCCCGAAGCCTCCGGAGAAGTTATGGCAGTCAAAGCCATACTGACTTAGTATGCGGCAGGCTATATAGCTTCTGATGCCGCTATGACATATAACATATACAGGCTTTCCCTTCGGAAGCTCAGCTATCCTGTCCCTGAGCTCATCCACGGGTATATTGATGAAGCCTTCTATGTGTCCCCTGCCGTACTCAGCCGGCGTCCTGACATCAAGACGTATGATGCTGTCATCCTGAGGGAGCGAGGCCACCTCGTCCCAGAAGAACTGCTTAAGCACTCCGTTTTTGATATTGTCTATCATGAAGCCAGCCATATTGACCGGGTCCTTGGCAGAGGAATAAGGCGGGGCATAGGCAAGGTCAAGGTCCTTTAAAGAAAGGGCTGAAAGTCCTGAACATATGGCCGTAGCTATCACATCGATGCGCTTGTCCACTCCCTCATAGCCTACTATCTGGGCTCCGAGGATACGATAGCTCTCCCTTTCAAATATAAGCTTCATGACCATGGGCCTTGCTCCGGGATAATATCCTGCATGGCTCTGGGGCGTCAAATATACCTTATCATAGCTTAGCTCAGTCTTTTTAAGCGCCGTCTCATTGAGACCGGTGGAGGCTGCCGTCATATCAAATACCTTTATGACCGAGGACCCGAGGGAGCCCTTATATGTGCTCCTTCCGCCGCAGATATTGTCCGCCGCTATGCGTCCCTGCTTATTGGCGGGACCTGCAAGGGAGATGACCGCCCTCTCGCCGCTCACCCTATGCCTTACCTCCACTGCATCACCTACTGCATAGATATCAGGCTCCGAGGTCTCCATATACTCATTGACAAGTATGCTGCCCTTAAGGCCAAGGGAAAGGCCCGCCTCCTTGGCAAGCTCAGTATCAGGGGTCACTCCTATGCAGAGCACGCCCATATCCGCATAAAGGGGCTCCTCGTCCTTAAGGAGCATCTCTAAGCCTGTCCCCTCCTTTGAGCTTCTAAAGCCCTCCACCGTATGTCCGAGCATCAGGCTGATACCGGCCTTTTTCATGCGTGCATGGAGGAAGGATGCCATCTCCGGATCAAGGGTATTCATAAGATGCTTTGGCCTCTGGACTATGGTCACCTTAAGGCCGAGCTCACAGAGATTTTCCGCAAGCTCCACGCCTATGAAGCCGCCGCCTGCAAGCACGACGGACTTAGGCCGGTGCATTTTTATGTATTCATGTATCGCAAATGTATCCTCCACTGTGCGAAGCTTAAAGAGCATGGGAAGCTCAAGCCCTGAAAGGGGAGGAAGTGTCGGCTTCGCTCCGGGAGAAAGAAGGAGCTTATCATAGCTCTCCTCAAAATACCTGTCATGCTCAAGGTCATGTACGGTGACGGTCTTATTTTCCTTATCTATCTTAGTCACCTCATGTCTGACACGGACATCAGTATTGAAGCGGAGACCGAAGCTCTCAGGAGTCTGCAGCGTAAGCTCCTCCTTATCTTCTATCACTCCTCCTATATAATAAGGAAGTCCGCAGTTTGCATAGGATATGAAGCCTGAGCGCTCAAATATCACTATCTCCGCATTCTCGTCGAGTCTCCTGATACGGGCCGCCGCACTGGCTCCGCCGGCCACTCCGCCTACTATAACGACTTTCATATGAAGCCTCCTAAATAAACTTATTATTCAAGCTTTTACCTCTCCGTGCAGATATCCGCAAACCGAAGTCCCACTAGCTTAACAAGCTCCTTTGGCGGAAGTTCCACCTGATGGCCTATCCTGCCTGCGCTGAAGTATATGGTTTCAAAGCCCTCGGCGCTTGTGTCGGCAAAGGTCGTAAACTGCTTTTTCATGCCTATGGGTGAACAGCCTCCGTGGACATAGCCCGTAAGGGGCAGAAGCTCCTTTGACTTTATCATCTCTATGCTCTTTTCCCCTGCAGCCTTGGCAGCCTTCTTAAGGTCCAGTTCCCGAAGCACCGGCACCATGAATACATAGTGCTCCTTTGAGGCTCCCACCGTGACAAGGGTCTTAAATACCCTCGAAGGGTCAAGACCCAGCATGGAGGCCACCTCTCCTCCGCTTGGCGCCGTCTCTCCGGCCTCGTACTCATAGCTGTTATAGGCTATCTTCTTTGCGTCCAGCACACGCATCACATTGGTCTTTTCTTTTCCCATTTTTTTGTCTGATTTTTTCATATATTTCCCTTCGGCATTTAGTCATTTTATATATTGATTTTCGTGCAGAAATGCTTTATTTTCTCCCTGTCGATATCATATCGGCAAAATCATCTGCATACAACAGGAAGCATACCATGAATAAAGAAAATTCTACTGAAAATAAACTCGCCGGAGCCACAGATATGACATCAGGGCCTGTCATGAGGCATATACTCACATTTGCAGTCCCCATGCTCATAGGCTATGTGTTCCAGCAGTTCTACAGCATGGTAGATACCGTCATAGTCGGCAAGTTCGTAGGGGTCTATGCCCTCGCCGGGGTCGGCTCCACCAGTGCCATAAGCTTTATGATAATCGGCTTCTGCACCGGACTCTGCGCCGGCTTTTCCATACCGGTATCCCAGCATTTCGGAGCCGGAAGCTTTTCCCGTATGCGGAAATTTATCGCAAACAGCATATGGATATCCGCGGTATTTGCCGTATTCATCACCATCATAGTCTGCGCCCTCACCGGCAATATACTCCATGCCATGAATACTCAGGCAGACATATATGACTATGCCTATGACTATATCTTCATAGTTTTTGCAGGCATCCCGGCCACCATATTATATAACCTGAGTTCCAGCATCATAAGGTCCTTCGGAGATTCCAAGACCCCCGTGTGGTTCCTGCTCTTATCCTCGGTGCTGAACATCATACTCGACCTTGTAACCATCATTTATTTCAATATGGGGGTCGTCGGCGCTGCGCTTGCGACCATATTTTCACAGTTCGTATCCGGAGCCCTTTGTACCCTATATATGTATAAGCGCTTCAGTTTCATAAGGTGCAGCAGGGAGGAACTGAGGCCCAGAAGGTCATATATAAAGCAGCTTCTCTATATGGGAGTCCCGATGGGCATACAGTACACCATCACTGCCATCGGCTCAGTCATACTGCAGACCGCCGTAAACGGACTTGGCTACATGGCGGTCGCCGCCGTAACTGCAGGAAATAAAGTCCGCACCTTCTTCTGCACTCCCTATGACGCCCTTGGCAGCACCATAGCTACCTTTGCCGGACAGAATGTGGGAGCCCACAGGCTCGACCGTGTTCGTGAGGGCCTTAAGTGCTCGGCCATCATAGGCTGTGTATATTCCGTTTTAGGGCTTTTGCTCATGGTCCTGCTCGGCGACCCCCTTTCGCTTCTTTTCCTTGATTCCGCCGAGACGGATATCATTGCCATGACAAAGTTCTTCCTTATAGCCGATGCCGCCTTTGGCATAGCCCTTACCTGTGTCAATGTGTTCCGCTTCTGCATGCAGGGGCTTGGCTTCAGCGCCCTCGCCATATTTGCGGGAATACTGGAAATGATAGGAAGGAGCTTCGTAGGCTTCGTCTTAGTCCCTGTATTCGGATTTACCGCAGCCTGCTTTGCAGCCCCCGCCGCATGGGTGCTCGCTGACCTTTTTCTCATACCGGCCTGCTTTTACTGTATCAGAAAGGCTGCTAAGGCATTTAATAACTAACTTATGCTTTAAAAGGGATGATTTAAGAAAATCCCCTCTCGATATAGCTGCAGAGCTGCCATGCCAAGCTTAGTACTCCCTCATGCTCTCCTTAAAGCCCTCGCCCACGACCTCATTGGATTCCATGATGATGGTGAAGGCTCCCGGATCTTCCTTCTTTATGGCCTTGCCAATGGTATACATCTCCTTTGTATTGCAGGCGCAGAGCACGATGTCCTTCTGCTCTCCCGAGTAGTAGCCCCGGCCCTTAAGTATGGTGGAGCCTCGCTCCGTGGTATCATCTATGAGCTTTGCTATCCTGTCGCCGTCAGCCGTGATGATGAGGGACATCTTGCCGTCATTCATGCCGTAAAGCAGTCTGTCCATGACCGTGGCCATGAGATAGGTAGCTATGACACCATAGATAAACCCGTCTATCTCCCTGAATACTATAAGGCTGCTTAAAAAGATGACGCTCGTATCTATCACCAGCGTGATGAAGCCAAGGGTTATATGGGGATTGGCCCGCCTTATGGCCATGCTGATGAAGTCCTGACCTCCGGTGGAGGACCCCCTCATAAATACCAGAGCATATCCGGCTCCGCAGAGCACTCCCATACAGGCCGCGGCAAGGAGCCGGTCTCCCTCATATACAGGGAACAGCGGCGCCACATGGTCTATAAATATCGATGATATGATAAGGGTCTTTACGGACTTAAAGAAAAAGACCTTGCCAAGATATTTGTAGCAGAAGATAGCCACCGGTATATTCAAAAGCAGTATGCCCACACCTATGGGCAGGGAGATCAGATGATAAAGTATCAGGGCTATGCCGGTAAAGCCCGACATGGGCAGGTCTGCATAAAGAGCAAAGTTGTGTACCCCTGCTGCAATACATATCGAGGCTATGATATCCACAGCCACATCCGTAAGTATAGTCCTTATATCGATATCCTTCATATCATCCTCCCTGATATTTCTAAGATGCGCTCCCGGTCCTTTATCCTTATCTCCATCTCTCTCATCACCGAAATGCT
>DVNS01000111.1 GCA_018714145.1 Candidatus Avilachnospira avistercoris | reverse complement strand
GGTTCAGTGTGACCAAGCTGGCTTCTACCGGAGGCTTTTTAAGAAAGGGCAATGTTACGCTGATGATTGGTACCGACGATGACAAGGTGGAGCCCTGCATCGAACTTATAAGGAAAGAGTGCGGTCACAGCCAGAGGATCACAGTCAATATGCCTTATATCTCAGGCACCAGCATGGTGAATTATGCAAGCATGCCCATGCAGGTAGAGGTTGGCGGAGCTACGATCTTTGTTGTTGACGTGGACAGATTTGAAAAATTCTGATCTATAGAGATATGATTTATTTTCAGGAGGCTGATAACAATGGGTAAGGAATTTATGGTTGAAACAAGTGCAAGGCACGTACATGTTACTGAGGAGACCCTTCACAAGCTGTTCGGAGAGGGCTATGAGCTCACAGTTAAGAAGATGCTTTCTCAGCCGGGACAGTTTGCGTCCAATGAGAGGATAACTGTAGTTGGTCCCAAGAGGGAGCTGGCAAATGTATCCATCCTTGGTCCCTGCAGGAAGGCAGATCAGGTAGAGCTTTCTGCTACTGATGCCCGTTCCATAGGCGTAGATGCACCTGTAAGGGAGTCCGGAGATACCAAGGGCTCAGCACCCTGCAAGCTCGTAGGACCTAAGGGAGAGGTAGAGCTTACCGAGGGCGTTATCGTGGCTAAGAGGCACATTCACATGACTCCTGCCGATGCAGCAGAGTTTGGCGTTGAGAATGGTCAGATAGTAGACGTGCTCCTTGATGCCGGAAACGGAAGAAAGACCGTATACGGAGATACCGTCATCCGTGTATCTGACAGCTATGCACTTGCTATGCACATCGATACCGACGAGTCCAATGCCGCTGCCTGCGGAAGGGACATGAAGGGAACCATAGTCGGCTGACAGGCCATAGGACTTTTGAACTGAGGGCTGAGCCGGTAAGCGGCTGTATCAGGTATATCCCATACCGGCTTAAGGCTTTACTGTCAAGACAGGACTTGGCAGCTTTATAATGATATTGAGGAGAACATACCGATGAATATTTTAGTACTTAACTGCGGAAGCTCATCACTTAAGTATCAGATAATCAATATGGATACTCAGGATGTGCTTTGTAAGGGCCTTTGCGAGCGTATAGGCATCGAGGGCTCTAAGCTTACCCACAAGGTACCGGGCCATGACAACTATGTAAAGGAAGAGTACATGCCCGACCACAAGAAGGCCGTTCAGATGGTCATGGAGGCCATCACGGACAAGGATCACGGCGTCGTAGCATCCGTTGATGAGATAGATGCCGTAGGACACAGGGTACTGCATGGCGGACAGAAGTTCACTGCCTCCATCATCGTCAATGATGAGGTAAAGCAGGCCATCCGTGACTGCTTCGACCTTGGACCCCTTCACAATCCTGCAAACCTTATGGGTATAGAGGCCTGCGAGCACGCAATGCCCGGAAAGCCCAATGTAGCAGTATTTGATACCTCCTTCGGTATGGGCATGGAGCCTAAGGCTTATATGTACGCACTTCCCATAGAGTACTATGACAAGTACAGCGTACGCCGCTACGGCTTCCACGGCACCTCCCACGATTTCGTATCCCACAGGGCCATAGAGATATCAGGAGCTGACCCCAAGACAGCAAAGGTCATCGTATGCCACCTTGGCAACGGAGCCTCCGTATCCGCATCCATTGGCGGTGTCTGCGTAGATACCTCCATGGGACTTACCCCGCTTGAGGGACTTATCATGGGCACCCGTTCAGGAGATATCGACCCTGCCATCGTTCAGTTCATCTGCAACAAGGAGGGTATCAGCGTGGACGAGATGCTGAATATCCTCAATAAGAAGTCAGGTGTGCTCGGCATGAGCGGCGGACGTTCCTCAGACTTCAGAGACATCGAGGACGGAGCTGCTGAGGGAGATGAGCGCTGCAGGATAGCCCTTGAGGCCTTCCGCTACAGGGTAGCCAAGTATGTAGGCTCCTATATAGCTGCCATGAACGGCGTGGATGTCATCGCCTTTACAGCAGGAGTAGGAGAGAATGACAAGGTGACCCGTAAGGTAGTCTGTGACGAGTATCTCAGCTACATGGGTGTAAAGATAGATGATGAGCGCAACAATGTCCGCGGCAAGGAGCAGCTCATCTCTGCCGATGATTCCACAGTAAAGGTATACCTCATCCCTACCAATGAGGAGCTTAAGATCGCCCTTGACACTCAGGCACTTATCGAGAAGAGATAAACCTTTGCCGTATATAGTAGATTTTGCTTGACAAGGTACAAAAAGCTGTGTATACTTTATCAAGTTGTTTATTTGACGGTAAAGGAGGTGTAGACATGTCAATCTGTCCCAAGAACAGGTCATCTAAGGCAAGACGCGATTCAAGAAGAGCTAACTGGAAGATGAGCGCACCTAATCTTGTAAAGTGCAGTAAGTGCGGAGCACTTGTTATGCCTCACAGAGTTTGCAAGAACTGCGGATCATATAACAAACGCGAGATCATAAAAGTAGAAGATTGATTTTGAGTTTAGACGGCGATAGTTTTTTCTATCGCCGTTTTTTCTGAAAGGGGAAAGGCCTGCTTCCTCCATATATCAAAGTCCCCTTGGACTGGGCCTCCTTATATCAGGTGAAGTCTTTTTCGAGGGAGAGCCATGTCTGTTCATATATATGTCAGACAGAGGACTTATGTTTATGGAGCTTTCGGGCTAATATGAAAGAGTATGAAAAATCTTACCTATGCAATGAAGGAATTCTTCAGGAATTATTTTAAGCTTAATGGCAGGCTCTCAAGGGCCGGTTACTGGTGGGCCTTCCTTGGCTATCTTATCATAGCCATCATATGCTCAATACTTAATGTTGTCCTTGATACCGGCATCTTTACTACTGTGCTGCAGATAGCCACCTTTATCCCTTGGTTCACCGCCACTGCAAGGCGCTATCATGACTGCGGGCGCAGCACAGGCTTTCTTGTGCTCATGTATGTGCTTGAGGGAGTTTTCGGCTTCATAATATTTGGCTCTTTGGTAGGCATCATCTTCGGAGCTTATTTTGAATCCGGCGGCATATTCGGCGGCAGTCTTATTGCTACGGGCGTTGGAGCCATCGGTATGCTGACAGTTGCTATCATCAGCTTCATAGGACTTGTCAAGCCCTCTGTTCCCGGTGAGAATAAGTGGGGCGCTCCCGAACCCTTCGATCCGGATAAGGACGATAAGGCAGAGACAGCCGTGATAGAGAAGTCTGACGATGTAAGCTCAGAGCAGTAAGCTTTTATTTCAGCATTTAAGGCGTACCGAGGCTTGATGTCTTGGTACGCTTTTTTCATAAAGCTTTAATTTCATGAATTAAAATACTGCAAAAACTTCTGCCAAAAGACCTTGCGAAGCAGACAGTCAGAGGCAGAAATTTTTGTGAAAAAGAAAGCAGTTTTATAATTCATTCAGGAATTAAGTTTCGGCCCGAGCCCTTTTTTTATTGAGATATGGTCCCTAAACTGCTATAATCCAGTTTGAGGAAATAATGATGGATTGTGTGACCTTCAGAAAGCTTATAAATCAATATCTTTCAAATGAGCTTACGGACGAGGAGCTTAATGATTTCTTGGCTCATCTTAAGTCCTGTCCTGAGTGCAGGGACGAGCTTGAGATAAACTATATCGTCATCGAGGGCATCAATATACTTGATGAGGAGCGCTCCGACTATGATCTGACGAAGGCCTATGACAGGAAGCTTAAGAGCTCTGAGCATTATCTTAGCTTCAGGAAGGCTCTGCTCACTATACGCTATGTCATAGATACTGCTGCCTTCTGGGCCTTTGTGGCTGCACTTTTTTATTTTCTGTATAATCATTACTATATTTTATTTTCATTATTACCTTAGTAGAGGATATTCGTCCCGTGGCAGTAGTAAAGCCGCTCATGCTTTCTGACTCGGCAGCATCAGGAGAGGGGCTTTATCAGCTGCTATCACACATAACGTGACTAAGGAGGCCTAAGCCTTAAGATGACAGGCAGCTTCATCTTGGCTCAGGCCGGTCTTTCATTCATATCATACAAGAAGGAACAGGGCTTATTTACTATGGATAAGAAGATACTGCTTATAGACGGACACAGTATATTATCAAGGGCATTTTACGGCATACCCACGCTGACTGCCGGAAACGGCCTTCACACCAATGCTGTCTATGGCTTCATCAATATCATGCTGAAGGCTATGGAGGATGAGGCCTGCACCCATATCTGCGTGGCCTTTGACTTAAGCCGCGGAGACCTGTGGAGGACAGAGCTTTATCCCGAATATAAGGGGCAGCGCAAGCCCATGCCCGAGGAGCTTCTGGAGCAGGTGCCGGTGATACAGAGGCTCCTTAGTGCCATGGACATACCCATAGTAACGCTCAAGGGCTATGAGGCGGATGATATACTCGGCACCCTCTCAAGGAGATTTTCAAAGCTTGGCTATGGGGTCACCATACTTTCAGGTGACAGGGACCTGCTGCAGCTTTGCACTGAGGAGGTCAAGGTAAGCATACCCAAGACCTCTAAGGGACGTACCGAGGTATTTAACTATTATCCTCAGGATGTGGAGAGGGAGTACGGAGTCACGCCCCTTCAGTTCATTGACATGAAGGCCCTCATGGGGGATACCTCCGACAATATACCCGGGGTCCCCGGCATAGGCGAGAAAACTGCAGCAAGCATCATAAAGACCTATAAGAGCATTGAAAATGCCTACGCCCATGTGGATGAGATCACACCGAACAGGGCAAGGCAGAACCTTTCAGAGCACTATGACATGGCTGAGCTCTCAAAGAAGCTTGCTGCCATAGTGACAGACTGCCCTATAGAGCTCAAGGAGGAGAACGCCGAGCTTGGGGACATATATACCGAGGAAGCCCTCTCCATCCTGCGGGAGCTTGAATTCAAGAGCCTCATAGCAAAATTTTCCGAGCGTATGTCAGCGCCCTCAAAGGAGGAAAGCTTCATAGACGGGTTTAAAGCCACCTCAGATAAATACCTTGCAAAGATAGTATTTGAGGACGCAAAGCTGGAGCGGAGCATCGGCTTTTACGCTGGAAGGAACGGGGAGAGGGCCTATGTGGGCCTTGCCCTTTCCAAGGACAGGCTCTACAGCTTTTACTCTGATGAAGGGGAAGACAGCCTTTCCTCTGATGAGCTTTTAAGCCTTCTTTCCGGGCTTCTTGGTTTCCTTATAGCTGAGGGCAGGAAGGTCTATACCCTTTCTCTTAAGGATGAGCTCAAGCTCCTTCCCGATATAGGACGCAATCCTTTTATATATGACATTTCCATAGGAGCCTACCTCCTTGACCCCTTAAAGGAGAGCTATGACTATGACGATATAGCAAGGGACCATATCGGAGCCTTTGCAGAGAGCAGGAGCGAGCTCCTGCCAAAGACCAGTTTTTCGGAGGCCCTTTCGTCCGGAGACGAGGAAAAGAGGTCCAAGGCCCTCAGACTTCCCGTATACGGAGCCGCAGCGGCCTTCCTTGCATCAAAGACAGTGCTCTCAAGGCTTAAAGAGACGGAGATGCTTAAGCTCTATGAGGATATCGAGCTGCCCCTCATATACAGCCTTAACGACATGGAAGCTGCCGGTATCAGGGCTGACAGGACAGAGCTTTCTGACTATGCAGAGCTCCTTAAATCCCAGACTGATGCCATAGAAAAGGAGATATACGAGCTTTCGGGAGAGGAGTTCAATATCAATTCCCCCTCCCAGCTTGCCCATATATTGTTTGAAAAGCTCGGACTTAAGGGCGGAAAGCGTACCAAGACCGGATATTCGACCGCTGCCGATGTGCTGAACAAATTGGCCCCTGACTATCCCATAGTCATGAAGGTCTTAAGATACCGAACGCTCATGAAGCTTTACTCCACCTATGCGGCAGGTCTTCCCGAGTATATAGCTGAGGACGGCCGCATACATGGGCATTTCAATCAGACCGTTACGGCCACGGGACGCATATCCTCCACCGAGCCCAACCTTCAGAATATCCCTGTAAGGACAGAGGAGGGGAAGGAGCTTAGAAAGGTCTTTGTGCCCGCAGAAGGCTTTACCTTCGTGGATGCGGATTACAGTCAGGTGGAGCTTAGGATACTTACAGCCCTTTCAGGAGATGAAAAGCTCATCGAGGCCTATAAGCATGCAGAGGACATTCATAAGCTTACGGCCTCGCAGGTATTTCATGTGCCCCTTTCGGAGGTCACGGCTGAGATGCGCCGCAATGCCAAGGCTGTCAACTTCGGCATAGTCTACGGCATATCCGCTTTCGGCCTTGGGGAGGGTCTCTCCATAAGCCGAAAGGAGGCTCAGGCCTATATAGACAGTTACTTTGAGACCTATCCCAAGGTTAAGGAATATCTTGATAAGTCAGTAGCCTTTGCAAAGGAGCATGGCTATGCAAGGACCTACTTCGGCCGAAGGAGGCCCATACCTGAGCTTAAGTCCTCTAACTTTATGCAGCGCTCCTTCGGAGAGAGGGCAGCTATGAATTCCCCCATACAGGGCACCGCTGCGGATGTCATGAAGATAGCCATGAATTCCGTCAATATGAGGCTTTCGGGCCTTGATAAGTCCGGAAAGCAAAGCGGTAGGGCCTTTAAGTCAAGGATAGTCCTTCAGGTCCACGATGAGCTCCTGATAGAGACGGCCCTTGATGAGCTTGAGGAGGTCAAGACCTTGGTAAAGGAGTGCATGGAGGGAGCCATAAAACTTTCCGTGCCCCTTAGCTGTGATATCAATGTAGGAGATAGCTGGTATGACTGTCATTAAGAAGGAGTACATAAGCAGGGACATAGTAAGGTCAGATCTGCTGCCCCTGTCCTTTTTAAAAAGATCCGCCTATACCGGCTCCAAGTTCGGGCTGCGCTTCCGACTTGAAAGGGCAGAAAAGGAGCCTGAAGGCGAGGGCGGGGAGAAGGAGGTCTATATCCGCTGCCTTTACTGGCCCGGCCCCTTTGCCTATGACCATGCAGCTAAGGAGAGCATAGGGGAGGAGGATTTTCCATTTTCAGAGGAGGGGCTTTTGTCCATATGCAGCTTTTTAAGCAGCAGGCTTCATGAGCTGGAGGGAGAGATATGAGGATAGGAGTGACGGGAGGAGTGGGCTCAGGAAAGTCCACGGCCCTTTCCATCATAGCCTCCCACTTGGAGGTATGTCTCCTTAAGGCAGATGACATAGCAAAGGAGCTGATGGAGGATAAGAGCCTCCTTAGGGAGCTTTCAGAGGCCTTTCATCAGGATATTACTGACAGGGAGGGAAGGCTCGATAAGGAGCTCTATGGGGAGCTCATATTCAGTGATAAGAAAAATGCCGAACTTTCTGACAGTATAGTCCACCCGAGGGTATGGAGGAGGATAGATGAGCTTGCCTGCGAGGCTGAGGCAGAGGAGAGACTCGTGCTCATAGAGACTGCCCTTCCAAGCGAGAGCTTCAGAAGGCTCTGTGACTTTATCATAGTCCTTGAAAGCCCTTCGGGAGAGCGAGAGGAAAGACTCAGCAAGGAGAGGGGCTATACTAAGGAGCGATTCCTTGATATTCAGGAGACCCAGCTTTCAAGGGAGGGCTTCCGTGCCTATGGAGATTATGTCATACTAAATGACGGCAGCCTCGAAGAATTAGAACAAAGGATACTTAAGTGCGTAGATGATATTTGTAAGTCTTGCAAGCGGAAGCAGCGGTAACTGCAGCTTCCTTCACACTGATAAATGCGACCTGCTCATAGACTGCGGCATAAGCGCAAAGAGGATAAGCGAGGGGCTTTCCGCCTTCGGACTTTCCATATCCTCGCTGAGCGGAGTGCTGCTTACCCATGAGCACAGCGACCATATAAAGGGGCTTAAGCGCCTTATGTCAGCCTATAACATACCGGTCTATGCTTCGGCAGGGACCTTAAGGGGCGTATACGAGTCCTCAAAGGATGAATATTTCAGATTTTCAGGAAGCAGTCTCATGCATGAGATAGCCTCTGACAATGAGTTTGACATAGAAGATGTGCATGTCTGTCCCTTCCATATCTATCATGACGCAAGGGAGCCCTTGGGCTTTCGCCTTAGTACAGAGGCCGAAGTCCCGGATGCAGAGCTCCGGAGAAGGGTAAGCGTCTGCGTGGCCACGGATACAGGCTATTTCGATGACTATATAAGGGACCATCTTTTAGGCCTTGATGCGGCCCTCATAGAGGCAAATCATGACAGGGCCATGCTTGCGGGAGGCAAATATCCCCTCTATCTTAAGCGCAGGATAATGTCAAGGCAGGGCCACCTCTGCAACAACCAGTCGGGAAAGCTCATCTCAGAGATTGTAGGACCGAGGCTAAGGCATGTGTTTTTAGGTCATCTAAGCAAGGAAAATAATACCCCCTCCCTCGCCCTGTCTACAGTGAGGGCAGAGCTTAAGGAGGCGCTGGGAGAGAGGGTATCAGAGTCCCTCAGCATGTCGGTGGCTCCCCATGACGGGCCTTCGCAGCTGATAAAGCTTTGATTGGAAATAAGCCTGCTGCTTCGCAGAAAAAACGGCTGTATCATATACATTATAAT
>DVNS01000110.1 GCA_018714145.1 Candidatus Avilachnospira avistercoris | reverse complement strand
TTAAGCAAAAGAGCGAAGACGAACGAAATGGCGATAAGCTGCATTTTAATATTTTATCAATATATTAAATGATCAAAAATAGCAGCTGCCTCAGGGCAGCGGAATGGAGCATTATGGATATCAAATTGGCACCCTCCATACTTTCAGCGGACTTTGCAAGGCTGGGAGAGGATATAGAGCTTATAGACAGACTTGGGGCACCTTATGTGCATATCGATGTGATGGATGGCAGCTTCGTGCCAAATCTCTCCCTCGGATTCCCTGTCATAAAGAGCATCAGGGACCGCAGCGACAGGATATTTGACGTGCACCTTATGATAGAGGCGCCGGAGCGCTATATAAAGGAGTTTGCCGAGGCCGGTGCGGACATCATCACCGTGCATCAGGAGGCTACAAGGCATCTCGACCGCACCGTCAACATGATAAGGGACCTTGGCCTTAAGGTTGGAGTTGCCCTGAATCCGGTCACTCCGGTAAATCAGATAACCAATATACTTCCGATGCTGGACATGGTGCTGCTTATGAGCGTCAACCCCGGCTTTGGGGGACAGCATTATATCTCCTATGTGACTGATAAGATAATGGAGCTCCGTCAGCTTTCGGACATACTCAATCCCTCCCTTGACATAGAGGTGGACGGAGGCATTACACTCGAAAATGTGTCGTCTATTTTGGAGGCGGGGGCCAATGTAATTGTAGCAGGCTCATCGGTTTTCAATGGGGACATCGAGAGGAATATTAAACAATTTTTAAATATATTCGCTGAATATTGAGTTTAGTCATAAAAGGCATATAATCTCATAATCAGAAGGGTATTTGAACTGTTTAAGGAGCAGAAAAGCTTCCTATGGATCGGAGGGAGTTTTATTCAAACCTTAGAGTCCATCCTTCATAACATGATGAGCAGTAGGACGAAACTGCGAAAGGAGCTTATATGTCTGCTAATGCAAAAAAGGATGCCTTTGACTCAAGGATGCTGGCTCTTATAGGCCTTATGGCTGCGCTGGTATTTGTGGGCTCAAAGATAGAGATAAGATTTCCCACTATCCTCGGGGTATCGAGGTTCCACCTTGGAAACGGCATGTGTTTGCTCTCGGGATATCTGCTTGGAGCACTTCCGGGGGGACTGGCCTCCGGCTTCGGGTCATTTTTATTTGATGTGGTATTCTGGGGAGGCTCACCTGTGGGCTGGATAGTGACCTTCGTCACAAAGTTTTTGATGGGCTTTGTGGGGGGACTTTGCTTTGAAAGGGGCCTGCTTAAGGATAAGGGCATAGTGCCGAGGCTCATCGCCTGCGGAGTGCTGGGGGAGATCGCCTACATAATAGGATATCTGCTTAAGGAATTTGTGACCTATCGCTTCGTCATGGGCTCACCCATGAGTGCGGTCAGCCTTATGATGATAGAAAAATTTGCCTCCTCGGCGGTCAATGCGGTCATAGCCGTCGTGGTATCCATCGTGCTTTATACAGTGCTGAGGCCTGTGCTCACAAAGAGCGGAGTGCTGTAGAGGGCGGAGAAAAAGGCCGCAGATAACAAAAAGCTTAAGGAGTATGGGGTATTTGACCTATGAATAAAAATATGAAGAGGCAGGATGCCATGGCTGACATCGCAGGAGGAGATATTTCCATACCCAAAAAGCTTGCGGTCATCAATGACCTTTCGGGCTACGGACGGTGCTCACTCTGTGTATCCATACCCGTGATATCGGCCCTTGGGGTCCAGTGCTGCCCCGTGCCCACGGCGGTGCTCTCAAACCATACCGGTTTTCCGAGCGAGTACAAGTTCGACATGACAAGGCAGATGCGTCCGTACATCGAGGCGTGGAGCCAGCTGGATATAGGCTTTGACGGCATCATCACCGCCTACATGAATTATGAGGAGCAGGTGAAGATAGCTGCGGATTTTATAGACAGGTTCAGGCAGAAGGACACCATGGTCTTCGTAGACCCTGCCATGGCGGACCATGGAAGGCTGTATAGGGGCTTTACCGATGACTATGCCGGGTACATCAGGGACAGGCTCATACGTCAGGCCACGGTCATCAAGCCCAATATCACTGAGGCCTGCCTGCTTACGGGCTTTGACTATGACAGGGTGAAGCTCTATGCCGCAGAGCCCAAGCTTAAGAGGCTGAAGGCCTATATCCATGACATGGTGGGAGAGCTTCGGGAGCTGGGACCTGATAAGATAGTCATAACCGGTATCGAGCGCAATGACCGTATCATAAATGTGGTGGCGGACGGAAGCAGTGTAAGCTTCATATCGGGACGCAGGAGCGGGCACAGCAGAGGCGGTACCGGAGATATATTTTCATCCATCGTGGCAGCTTCGCTGCTTCAGGGCATGAGCCTCGAAAGGGCCGTAAGGAAGGCAGCGGACTTCGTCAGCATGGCCATACGCATCTCCGACGAGGCAGGAGTGCCTGTCAATGAGGGAGTCATCTTTGAAAACATACTTTCAAAGCTGGCCTCGACCTCCTTTGAGCACTGCAAATGATAAAAGACAGAAATTCATGATTTTTCGTGCTGATAATAAAGTATAGCAATAGCTTGAGGAAAGACCGGGCTTGTGCTATACTTTTTCTATTAATGCTGCCCCAAAAGGCCGTCTGAGGCTTGGGAGGAGACAGGAGCTGGCCGTGATATCGGGTATCGGCCTTGGCTTAAGGCCTTAAGGAAAAGCCTTTGGGAGCATCAAATCATTTATAAGAGGATAAGAAGATGCTTGATATCAAGTTTGTCAGGGAAAATCCTGATGCGGTCAAAGAAAATATCAAAAAGAAGTTTCAGGACGAGAAGCTTCCGTTAGTAGATGAGTGCATCGCCATAGATGCAGAACTCAGAAAGACTCAGGCTCAGGCAGATGACCTGAGGGCTAAGAGAAACAAGATCTCAAAGGAGATAGGAGCCCTCATGGCTAAGGGCCTCAAGGAGGAGGCCGAGGCAGCAAAGGAGGAGGTCCGCAAGGACGGAGAGCTCCTTGATGAGCTTTCAAAGAAGCAGACCGAGCTTTCCGAGGAGCTTACGAAGAAGATGATGATCATCCCCCAGATGATAGATGCTTCCGTGCCCATTGGAAAGGATGACAGCGAAAATGTAGAGGTACAGCGCTTCGGTGAGCCTAAGGTGCCTGATTTTGAAGTGCCCTATCATACTGATATCATGGAGAGCTTCGGCGGCATAGACATGGATGCCGCAGGCAGGGTAGCCGGCAATGGCTTCTATTATCTGATGGGAGATATAGCAAGACTTCATGAGGCAGTCATCGCCTATGCAAGGGATTTTATGATAGACAGGGGATTTACCTACTGCATCCCTCCTTATATGATCCGCTCAAGGGTAGTGACCGGCGTCATGTCCTTTGCAGAGATGGATGCCATGATGTATAAGATAGAGGGCGAGGATCTGTATCTTATCGGTACATCTGAGCATTCCATGATAGGAAAGTTCATAGATCAGACCATAGAGGAGTCTGAGCTTCCCATAACCATGACCTCCTACAGCCCCTGCTTCCGTAAGGAAAAGGGTGCCCATGGCATAGAGGAGAGGGGAGTATACCGTATCCACCAGTTTGAGAAGCAGGAGATGATAGTGGTCTGCGAGCCCGAGGAGTCCATGAAGTGGTACGATGTGCTCTGGAAGAATACCGTGGACTTCTTCAGGACCCTTGACATACCGGTAAGACAGCTGGAGTGCTGCTCAGGCGATCTGGCAGACCTTAAGGTCAAGTCCTGTGATGTGGAGGCTTGGTCTCCCAGACAGAAGAAGTACTTTGAGGTAGGCTCCTGCTCGAACCTTGGAGATGCTCAGGCAAGACGCCTTAAGATAAGGATAAAGTCCAAGGAGAAGGGCAACCATCTCGCCCATACCCTCAACAATACCTGTGTGGCTCCGCCCCGTATGCTGATAGCCTTCCTTGAAAATAACCTCAATGCGGACGGCTCGGTCAATATACCCAAGGTGCTTCAGCCTTACATGGGCGGCAAGGAAAAGCTTGTGCCCAAGTACAATTCCATCACGGCAAAGAAGTGATACAGGTACAGCATAGGCATAACTCCGGATTGAGCTTTAAGGCTGAATGAGCTTTATCCTGAAGTACTGCAGTATTCGAAGTAAAAAACGATAATATTTATAAAAAGTAGGGGACGGCCTTGTGCCGTCCCTAAATCGTGCTTTAAAACTGCCTGCTCTGTTCAGGACAGACAAGCTTGTTTATTAAAGAGAAACGCTTATGACAGTATCTATATCTTATAATTATCAAAAGCCTGCCAGCCTTTCTTGCATGGACAGGCTCTCCTGAAGGCCCGCTTTATAAAGGACGTACTGAGACGTCGCCGGAGCTTAGTTTCACGATATCTTCTCCTGTCCTTACCACAAGATTTCCGGAGCGGTTTATGTCGATGGCTGTCCCTGTCCGGCGCTTATCCCCCTCCATCCACCATACCTCCCTCCCAAGTATGAGGGAACGGTCCTTATATTCATAAAAGAGCTCATCCGAGCAGGGGTCCTCAGAGACCTTAAGGACCTCCGAAGCTATCTCTCCTATCAGCTCATTCCTTTCGATATCCATATCATCTATGGAAAAGGCTATGTCTGAAAGCTCCTTTGGGAAATCCTTTGTGCTCAGGTTCATGCCTATCCCGATGATGACATATTTGCAGAGACCATTTTCAGCATTGGTCACAGCCTCAGTGAGTATGCCGCAGGCCTTTTTGCCATCGAACCAGACGTCGTTGACCCATTTGATCCCGGGCTTTCTATGGGAATGTCTCTCGATGACCCGACAGACCGCGACGGCAGCGGCAGTGGTGATGGAAAGGAAATCACTAAAGGGCTTTTCCACACTGATGACTAAGCTCATATATATGCCTGTGGCATGGGGCGAATAAAAGCTGCGCCCATATCTGCCCCGGCCCTTGGTCTGGGAGTCCGCCGTGATGAGAAAGGGTCCGGATAAGGTCCTTTCCTTGGGGAGCGACCGCAATTCATTGGATCTGGCCAAGGCCTTGCCTATGTCCTGAGTAGAGTCTACGGTGTCATATACATAGACCCTGCAGTCTGGGATACCGTGGGCAGTAAGAACGGAGGCTATGGCCTCCGCATTAAGCTCATTATTTGAAATGCTTTTTTTATCCATTGTTGATGACATTTTTAATACCTTTTTATGCTTTGCTCAAGAGCCCTTATTAAGGAAAGGCCCGCTGAAGCCCCTTCGTAAGGCTTGATATGCCAAATCGTCTTTCTTGGCAAGCCTTGGGCCCTTCCTTATTATCGGAAAATAGTTCCTTCTATAGGGTTTAATGTGCTGAAGTGCCTTTATGGGAGAGCTTTGATAGGCACAGACTCCATTATCGGAAAAAGTGGAAGGCGACTTTATTTTGAAGCAGAGGAGAGCCTGTCGCAGATATTTTCCAACATGAGCTGCTTAAGGTAGATATCGAAGCCAAGCTCACAGGCAAAGGAGAAGAGCCTGAGTCTTTCAAGAGCCTCGTCCTTGGAGCCTACGGAACCCGGAGCCTTGACTGCAGCCTTTGACATGGCTGAATGCTCGGCGCGCTTTGAAGCAGCAGCGGCATTGGAGTCCTTTTCATCAGCAGCCCTTTGGGAAGCAGCAGAGCCAGCCCTGTTTTTATCCTCATATCTTGCAAAGGTCTTTTCCGCAAGCTCAAACTTCTGGCGGATATCAGCCTTTAGTACCTCCATCTGGGAGGCTTCAAGGGAAAATACCTCCTTATAGATATCCTCCACAGAGATATCCTTATCCCCGAAGTGGCCGGTCTTGAT
>DVNS01000109.1 GCA_018714145.1 Candidatus Avilachnospira avistercoris | reverse complement strand
TACGTTGATGAGCCTTATCTTGTTGGAGAGCTCATACATATGCTGTGAAGACTTGTCCACATAGACTACGCTGCCGGATGCGTTCTTAACTGCCTCCGCAGCCTTCTCAAGAAGTATCTTGGTTTTGCCCTTTCCCTTGCTTCCGACGATTAACTCTATCATGATATCTTCTCCTTTAAAAAGTTATTGAGTTCTTTTAATAATTATATTACAGAGCGCAGTCTTTTACAAGGAATTTCGACATCGAAATTTACATATTCCATACAGACGGCGCAAAATCTCTTAAAGCCCCTTTCCTACCAAGGTGCTCATGCCGTTATAAAGGTCATCATAGGTAGGCGCATTGAAGACCACGGATATGAGCTCATCTCCTGAAGGTGCAGTCTCTGAAAGGACCAGACAAAAGCCTGCAGCATTGGTATGGCCGGTCTTTCCTGCCTTAAGCTCCACCCCGTCGGGAAGCTCGAACCTTCCCGCAAGGAAGCCGTTGCCATTTTCCCAAGTCACCTCCCGCACCGTGCCGTCTGCTCCGGTCACCTGCGCAGTATACTCCTTCATGGAGGCAAACTGGGCAAACTCGGGATGCTTCATGGCCTCGTTGAATATGAGGTACATATCATAGGCCGTGGTATAGTGGTCATCTGAAGGAAGCCCATGGGGATTTGAGAAATGGGAATGGGTGGCGCCGATACTGTGAGCCCGCTCATTCATAAGGTCGGAAAATTCCGATACTCCTCCGCTGATATGATGGGCTATGGCTACGGCAGCGTCATTGCCGCTGGGGACCATGAGTCCGTAAAGGAGGTCCCTGAGACTAAGCTGGTCACCGGGCTTGAGGTCTGCCATGGAGGAGCCTGAGACCGTGATATCCGATTCCTCGGGTATGGTGACGATGGCATCAAGGTCCCCGTTTTCGAGGGCCAGAAGGCAGGTCAGTATCTTCGTCGTGGACGCCGGATATACCTGCTCAAAAAGGCCTGAGCCCGAGACATACTCTCCGGTCGCTACATTAAAAAGACCGAAGGCAGCTGCATTTACGCCCTCGGAGTTTAGCGGAGCCTCATCCTCAGGTACACAAAGAGCGGATGCAAAGCCTGCCGCCTTGTACCCGTCGTCCGTCTCCGCTGCAATGTTAAGTTGAGAAAGCCTCTCCGTGCTGTAGGGCTCACTAAGCTCTGCCGAGCAGGAGCATAGGGACACCGAAAGCACAAAAAGAGGAATGATCAAGATATGCTTAAGCCTCACGCCACTCAAGATCTCCGTTTTCAAGTGCTCTTATCAGAAGCTCCGCAGTAGCTATGTTCGTCGCCATCGGAATGTTGTAGGTATCGCAGAGCTTGACAACGTTGTTTACGTCAGGCTCATTGACATTGGGATGGTGGGGATCCCGAAGGAATATGACCATATCGAGATCGTTGTTTGCTATCTGCGCTGCCATCTGCTGCTCTCCCCCAAGATGACCGGCAAGAAATTTGTGGATATGCAGGTTCGTGACCTCTTCGATCAGTCTGCCAGTAGTTCCGGTAGCATAAAGCTCGTTCTTTGACAGGATACCCTTGTAAGCTATGCAGAAGTTCTGCATCAGCTTCTTTTTGGCATCATGTGCGATCAGTCCGACATTCATCTTTTTACCTTCTCCCTCTCTATTTGGCCTTTCGTTGGAGCCCTATATTAAGCACTATCCCCAAAGCTATATAGAGCGCCAGCAGCGACGAGATGCCGCGGCTTATGAAAGGCAGTGTAACTCCTGTATTCGGAAAGAGTCCCGTGGCGACGGCTACATTGGTAAAGGCCTGAAAACCTATCCATGAAGCCACTCCAACGCAGATGATCTTACCCCCGACATCCTTTGCCCTTCCGGCGATATACAGGATAAGAAACAATATTATCAAATAAGCTATAAATATAAGTATGGAGCCCCTAAAACCAAGCTCCTCGCCTATGATGGCGAATATGAAGTCCGTATCCTCCTCTATGAGGAAGTTTCCAGCCTTGACGGAGCTGATATCGGTATTGTATAGCCCCTTTCCCAAAAGTCCTCCTGAGGCTATGGCAGTGATGGAATTGCTCTGCTGTATGAAGGTATCGGAATACTGCTCCGGATAGAGGAAGCCCAGTATCCTCGTCTTCTGATAGTCCTCAAGGAAGGGTATCTTCTCATAAAGGCCTGTGCCGAAGCTTATGAGGAGCGCTGCAAGCATCACTCCGCAGGAGCCAAGCACTCCAAGGACCCATTTATAATTTATGCCTGCAGCATAATACATGAGCCCGAATATGACCGTAAATATGATGGTCGTACTAAGGTTGGGCTCCAGCAGTATGAGCAGCGCCGGAAGTGCAAAGAGCAGAAAGGCCCGCATCACGGTCCTCAGGCTGCTTATGCTCTCCTCATAACGTTCAAAAAACCAAGCATAAAATATGATGAAGGCTATCTTTATGAACTCCGTGGGCTGTATCTGTCCCACCACGGGAAGTACTATCCAGCGGCTCGCTCCCGAGTGGGTGGCACCCCAGACAAGTACCGCGATGAGCAGTGCGATGCTCACGGCATAAAAGACCTTGGCATACTTTATGAGTCTGCGGTAATCGATAAAAGATACCACGATGCAGACGCAAATGCTTACCATAGTACCCATTATCTGCCTTGAGACTATGCCCTCATCCATGTTGGAGGCAGAGCTCACGACAAAAACTCCGCATACGTTTAAGCAGATGACGATTATAAGAAGAAAAAAATTATAATATCTGAAATCGTAGTCAAATTTCATCAGTTATCCTTCTATAGTATACTATCAGGCAGGGCAAATGTCACTAAAATAATGAAATTTATTTCTGAAAAACGGGGCAAAGACCTTCGTCTGAGCCTGTATAAGCATGGCATAATATCCCTGTGCCGCCTGAAACATCCCAAGCACTGACGCCTGAGCAAAGCCTCAGACATCAGCCGCCGGAAACGTTATAGATACCTATGCCCCTTGCATCTCCGCTTATGATGGACGGAAGATCCGTGCCGCCATAGTAATAGTTATATACCCTGCCTGCAAGGGAGGCCGCATTACCCGAGGAATAACCGAAGGGTATCATGACCGTTACAGCTATCTCAGGGTCATCGTAGGGTGCATAGGATATAAATACGGCATGGTTTCCTCTGGTCTTTACCTCCTCTGCCGTACCTGTCTTTCCGGCTATCTCCACTGTGTCATAGCTTGTAAATACTCTGGCAGCGACACCGTCTGTGATGACGTCCCTGACGCCGCCCTGAACTATGTCCCAAGTGGAATCAGAGATATCTACGCTGCCTGTCACAGGCGCAGTGAACTCTTCTATCACATTGCCCTCGGGATCCGTCTGCATACGAAGCAGCGTAAGGTCAAATACGGTGCCCCTGTTTGCAAGGGCAGTCGCATAACGGGCAAGCTGAACATTGTTGTATGAGTGGGTGCCCTGTCCGAAGGAGGAACGCTCCGGGTCCTCATCGGAGATGTGGGGCTCAGTCTCATCTATCTGTATGCCGCTCTTTCTGTCCAGTCCGAACATGGAGGCGTACTTGTGCAGTATCTTAAGACCCTGCTGGGAACTGGTCACATCCTCCTCGGGAGTGGCTCCCTTCTCCGTCACGGAAAGCAGGTGTCCATAGGCTGAGAAGCAGTAGTTGCAGGAATTCTCTATGGCCTCCCTTACGGTCAGCTCTCCGTGTCCCGGAGGTCCGAGCCAGCAGTCTATCTCGGGGTCAGTGTACTCATAGACTCCAGTACAGTCCACCGTCTCCTCGGGGCTTATCTTCCCCTCCTCCAATACCGCTATGGCTGCTATGGGCTTAAAGGTAGAGCCCGGGGCCTTATTGGTCTGGGTAGCTGAGTTTATGAGGGGCAGGGACATATCATTAAGGCACTCGTTGAAATAGGACGAGTCATTGATACGGTTATTGTCATAGCCCGGATAGGTCACAAGGGCCTTCACGTCGCCGGTCCTTACGTCCGTCACGACCACGGAGCCCATGCAGGGGTCAAGAGCGAGCTGGGCCGGTGTGATGTCTATGTCATATATCCTGTCGATGAAGAAGGAAAAGGCATAGTTTTCATCTCCATAGGAGAGCTGGGTGTAAAGCCCCTCGTCCATCTCAAGTATCTCCTGCTCATAAAGGGCCATGCAGAGCAGGTTTCCGCTTATCTCATTCTGAGCTATCATATTGCGGTAGATGAGCTTTTCAAAGCCGTCATCTGAGTCCATGTCCTGCATGATGCGCTCAACTATCTGGGCATAGAGGTCATCCGCATCCTGATAGCGCTCTCCGCTCTCATCCTCAAAGCCGGTAGTATCTATGAAGCCCTCGGAGATACCGCTGTAGATATAGCTCCTGAGGCTGATGGTATCATTTCGCCATGCAAGATAGCTCTCGGACTGGCGGTCTATCGAGGCGCTGTCTATGATGCCGGCTGAGCCGGAAAGGTACTCATAGATATATACCATGTAGGAATAGTATTCGTCGGTAAGCTCCTCCATGGTATAGGCCGTATCCTCAGAAAGCTGGGCCCTGAGGGTATTCATGACTATCTCCTTATGGGCGGAGAAGGCTGAGCCTATGGCCTTTTCAGCCATACCGGCATCCTCGGCATAAAAGGCATCCTTATCAAGGACATTGTTGTTGATGAGCTGATAATAGGCCTCGTCTATGGATATCAGTATCTGGGAGGACTCCGTGGTGGAGGGAAGCTCCTCCTGAGGGAGATTTACTATCTTATTGGCAAGTATGCTGGCAAGCTGCTGCTCCAAGAGGTGATATATGCCTATCTGGAGGTTCTGCTCTATGGTCAGATAAAAATTGTCTCCGGCCTCAGGAGGAGTCTCGCTTATGACCTCGGAGATATTGCCGTAGCTGTCCACATATATGTGACGCTCCCCCTTCTTGCCCTGAAGGGCGGTCTCCATGGTAGCCTCAAGGCCTGTGGCGCCCACCACATCGGTTATCTCATAGGAGGGATCGGTCTTCTGAAGCTCGGCAAGCTGCTCCTGATTTCTGATGGCTCCGGTATAGCCTATGATATGGGAGAAGTATTTGGCGTTGTTGTAGCGCCTTATATAGGTCTCCTCTATATCCACTCCCTTAAGATAGGCACTGTTTTCCCGTATCTCGGCCATGCACTCCTCTCCCACGTCCGTGGCTATGGTAGTGCTCTCATAGCGTATGAAGGCGCTCTGTCTGAGGGTATAAAGTATCTTCACCATGTCAAGGAGCAGCCTCTCATCTATGATGAGAGGGGCCCCGTCCTCTGTCCGTACATTGTCGAAGGCATAGTGGGACACCATGCGCCTGAAGCAGTCATAGGCAGAGATATCCGAGCTGTAGCGCTCATTGGTATCAAGGTCTGAGGTACTGACGGTAACATTGTAAAGATTGGAATATACCGTCGCAAGGAAGCGCTTGCGTGCAGCCTCAGAGACTGAGGTATAGTAAAACTCTCCTGAGCTGTCTATGCCCACGTCAAAGCTCGAGATCACGGTCTCCCCATGGCGCTCAAGTATGGAGGCAAGCTCATAGAGCATAAGGTTTCGGCTGTTATAGTCTCCGGTATAGGCTCCTATCTCGGTTATGGTCACATTGTAGCTGAGCTTATTGTAGGCAAGGAGGTTGCCGCCGGCGTCGTAGATATTGCCCCTTGTGCCCGGAGTGGTGACCACTCGTTCAATGGAGCTTATGAACTCCTGCTGGTACTCATCGGAGCTTTGTATCTGAAGCTGATAGAGCTTTGAGCTTAGCACAAAAAAGCCAGCTGCAAATATTAGCCCTAAGGCAAACAGCCTGCTCTGTATCAAACGTATGATAAGATCCTTTATGATCTCTCTAAGCTCCTTAAGCAAGGTCCTTTCCTCTCCTCTGCTCCATGCTGTCCAGCTTCTTTCCCATCTTCAGGAATACCCTGTATATCATCAGCGTCACCAAAAGGGAAAATAAAAGCTCCGGAAGTATGATGTCCCTAAGATAAAACAATATATCGCTCTTTCCTCTAAGCAGGAAACGGAAAATAAATATATAAAGGTTATATATAAGCTCATTTGCTCCGCAAAGAAGGAGCGGTATGGTTATGAAATCATCATAATAATAACGTGTAAATATACCGTTTGCATAGCCCATGGCCATGTATATCAGACTGTAGAAGCCAAAGGGTCCGGTATAAAACAGATCCATGCAGAGCCCGGCAAAAAAGCCGCACAGCATGCCGGTCATGCTCCCGTATATGAAACCAAGGGAAAAGGTAAGTATGAGGAGCAGGTTCGGCACCGATGAAAAAACCGTTATCAGCGGAAATACCGAGGTCTGTATGGTAAAGGCAGCCAGTATAAGGGCTGCATATATAAGTATGCGCTTTAACGAACGTTTAAATCTCATCAGCTATCCCGTATTCGGACTTAGTCATGGTTATGACCAGTACCTCCTGTAGGTTGGTAAACTGGCCTTGGGGTATCAGATATCCGGACTTTGTGAGCTGCTGCGAGTCTACGGTGATATCCGATGCGTAGCCTATCAGTATGCCCGGCAGATACTTTGAGCTTATATTGGAGGTGACTATGGCGTCTCCGTCGCTGAGGTTGGCATCCCGCTCTATATCGGTGATGCGCAGCAGTCCCTCCTCATAAAGCTCCAAGTCTCCCTGAACGAAGCAGCCGTCGGAGCTGTGCTGGGACATGGCCGATACCGAGGATTCATCATCGATGATGCTCCTTACTGTGGCATAATTGGCGCCCACCTCGGTCACTATGCCGACGAGGCCTCCGCCTGCGAGCACATTCATATCCACCTCGATGCCGTCCTCGTAGCCCTTATCTATGCGGAATACCTGAAACCACTTATTGGAATCCTTGGCTATGACTCTGGCGGCCACCTTGGGATACTGCATGTACTGGGTATCGAGACTGTAGAGCTCACGAAGCCTCGTAAGCTCCTCCGTCTCTGACTTGAGCCTTGAGTTCTCCTCGGATAGGGAAGCTATCTGGGCTCTCAGCTCCTCATTTTCAGAACGGACCTCCTTGAGCTCCTGAAATTCCGTCAGGCGGCTGCTGATGGCAGAGCCGGCCCTGTTGACCCCATCCTGTATGGGTACAAGGACATAGCCGACGGCACTGCGTATCGGGTCAAAGGCTCTGGTCTCGATAGAGCTGAGCACTATGAGCACGGAGCAGATCACCGTCAGCACTATGAAGATGTATTTGGCTGCTTTATTATCCATTGAAAAAGATATATCTCCTGAATTACAGTATTAGGATTCAAGTATGCCTTCCTCGCAGAAGCTCAGATAGGTATTGTCTGCGATGATGAGACAGTCCAGCATGGGAATGTTCATAAGACTGCCTATAAGGCGCAGGGCCATGGCAAGGTCTATATCCGCCTTTGAGGGGTCCGGTCTTCCGCTGGGATGATTATGCACTATCACAAAAAAGGCCGCACGATGCCTCAAGGCCTCATAAAATATCTCTCTGGGAGAGACTGCTGAGGCATTGATCGTGCCTTGGGAGACCATCATGCTTCTGAGATAGCGCTTCTGTCCGTCCAGAAGTAAGAGACAGACCTTCTCCTGATTACAGTATCGAAGCTCCTCCTTATAAAAGGCTGCTATGCTGGAGGGCTCGGAAAGCCTGAGCCCTGCCCTGCAGTTTTCCCTCCATATACGTTTGGAGAGCTCTGCAATGGCGGCAAGCTGTATGGCCTTTACCCTGCCTATGCCGCTTATATCGGCAAAATCAGCATCGGAAAACCGCATGAGATTAAGGAGGCCATCCTTGCTTCCATAAAGTCCAAGTATGTCCTTGGCTATGGAAAGGGCATCCCTGCCCTTCGTACCCTTACGTATGATGATGGCAAGGAGCTCCGCATCGCTCAGGCGCTCCGCTCCGAAGGCGGAAAACTTCTCATAGGGGAGCATGGCGCTTTCGACTGCATAAGTATCATTTTTTCTGTTCATAAGCACTGCCGGCCGGGCATCAGCTTATGGCATCGGTATATTTTAGCATAAAATCTCCCTGCTGTCTGCAAAAGCCACAAAGCTTTTAGAATATCTTAATAAATTGAGCAGGGAAAATACATTTCCCCTTTTGCTCTTTTATGATAAGATGTTTAGCAGTCTGAGACATGAGAAAGGAAGCTCTATGATATATTCATTATTTATATATGCAGTATTTTTATTTATCCTCCTATATGGCATAAGGCCCCAAGGCCTTACCTCGGAGGATGGATACCTGAGCTCCTTTAACAGCTTAAGGGGCCTCTTTGCCCTTGAGATAGTCGTGGGCCATGTTGTGCGCTACGAAAGCTCCCTTTTATATCCCCTTGGAAAATTCATGATAGTCTCGGTGGCCTATTTCTTTTTTGTATCCGCCTACGGCCTCAGTCTGTCCATGGAGAGAAAGCCTGACTATCTAAGGGGCTTCCTTCAGAAAAAATGTGCTTATCTCGTGCTCATAGCCCTTTTGGCTTACATATTTTCCCTTATCGCAGGCCTGATATCAGGCCAAGCCATTGGGAGCTCTGATGTCATCCTTGGCTTTTTTACCGAGACCAACTGGTATATCTGGGAGCTCATATTCTTTTATGTGCTCTTTTACATCGGCTTTCGCTTCATAAAAAAAGGAAGGCTTGCCTTCATATTTGCTGCTACCCTCCTTCTGTGTCTGTTTTGCTTTTATATAGGCCTTCAGCAGGCCTATTACTCCAGTGCCTTCGGCTTTTTTGCAGGCCTCTTATTTCACAGATGCTTCGATGGCATAAAGGCTTTCCTGTGGGAAAAAAGGGGACTTTTGCTCACCACTCTCATGCTCATCTTAGGCCTTATGAGCCTTATGCTTAGCGCTGAAAGCCTCATGGGCATGGTCCTGAGAAATATCATGTGCATATCCGTGCTCATGCTGCTCTATTACTTTCTCTCCTATC
>DVNS01000108.1 GCA_018714145.1 Candidatus Avilachnospira avistercoris | reverse complement strand
GATGACCTTGTCATCAGGGTTCCTCCCATTTTAGGGGGATTTTTTTGTTTACAGGGCGATGATATATCAATGACGCCCCCGCTCAGGCACTGATTTTTAAAGGTGAGGCAAGCGGGTTTTCATAATAAGCTGAAAATGCCGAAGGGGCTGCAAAGCTCCTTCGGCATGATTACTTTCTCTGGTTCTCAGGTTTTCAGGCTTCGATTTTATAAAGCTCATTCATCCTGTCTGCATAGCCCACGGCTATATAAGTCTTTCCTTCACGATAATTCTGCATTATCACGGTCATGACATCCTTGGGTATGGCTATGCAGCCCCCTGTATTCTGTCCCATGGAGCAGTGCAGGAAAAGCGCCGAGCCAAGGTGAGGCGTACCCTCGGGATTATAGCCCATATCTATGCAGTAATCGTAATATCCCCCATAATTTATCAGATGCTCTGACTTTGATTTATTGAAGTCATTGTAGTTATTCGTGCTCACGAGCCTGTTATAAAGGGGCGAATCAGAATCTCCGTTCCAGTAGAGGTCTGAGGTGACCTTGATATAATTTTCCGGAAATCCCTCCAAAGCATCAGCTATGCCAAAGGGAGTATTCATCTTAAATATACCCACCGGAGTCTTTTCATCTCCCTCTACCGCCTTGCCAAGGCCCTTCCTTCCAAGCTTACCCTCCTTAGTAGAGGCAAAAAGCTCCCAGCCTGTATAGTCTGCAGAAGCATCGGCTGTATCAGCCTCTCCCTCTATCCTGTCGCGTCTATATGCGCTCACCACAGCATCAAGGCCTGAGCCCTCCACGACCACCAGCACCTCTGCATCTGAAGGAACATCAAGGCTCTCTATCCTTGTACCAAGCTCAGTCTCAGGACCCTCGGCCTTAACCCCTGTCTCAGCCGCCTTAGTTTCCTCAGCGGGCTCCGCTTCAGGTCCGGAAATCGTCTCCTGCTTCGCCTCTGAAGTCTCATCTATCTTATCCGTCATCTCAGTACCTCCATCAACGGGCAGCCCATCAGACAAAGCCCCGGAACTATCCTCAGCGATGTTGCTCACTCCGGGACCTCCGTCCCTGCCCTCCACCACTGCACCATACACAGTAGCCGCAAGTCCGAAACTCAGGACCATCATTGATAAAAATAAAATTTTTTTGCTCATTTCATCACCTATTTTGATATAATGACGCTATTAGGACGGAAAAGTCTCGGGAACGGATGGATGCCACACTTGCGTGGGCTTACATACGTAACTGAGACCTTGACGGCCGCACGACATGAGTAAGGAGCCGGTCCGAGGAACGATGGAACGGCGGATTACGAATGGCGCAGCAGCGCGGGAGCACGAAGTACGGAGCGATGTGTCATAGCGTCATCGATTTTTCTGATGACAGTGCAGTATTGCGGGAGTGCGCAGCACGAAGCAATACGTTGCAGCGTCATTATTATTATAAAGTTGCAGTGTTGCAGCGTCATTATTGCTGCCGCACTAAAAATATATCATATATTTATCACTTAGTCTCGATAGTTTCAAAACCGACAGATTTATTTAATAATTATGCCCGGATTTACTACACATTACATCATAGGTCAGGAAAGTGTCCTCAACCTTCCGGATAACCGCCTGAGAGCCATATTAAGGAAGTACCCCAGCGTATTTCATCTGGGGGTTCAGGGGCCGGATCTGTTTTTTTACAACGCCGTCCTGCTCCGCCACAGGGGCCGGAAAAACATTGGCATCTGGATGCACGAATTCCATATCAGTGAATTCGTGGAATGTATGCTGCTGTTTTCCGAACACGCATCCTCTCAGGAGGAGTCTGAGATAGCCATAGCCTATGCTGCGGGCTATATGAGCCACTGCATAGCTGATTCCATCATACACCCCTACGTCTATGCCCGTATAGGCTACGACCCTAAAAAGAAGGGCCGCGGAAAGGGCGGGCAGACCGGCCTCCACTGTCAGCTTGAAAATGACATAGACGCCATACTCCTTGAGGCCTTCCGTCAGCAGAAGCCCTCGGAATTTGATCAGGCCTCTACCTTTTCCATAGATAAGAGGGAAAGGTTATTTTTGTCCAAGTTTCTCTGCGACACCATCAACGAGACCTATTTTCCGGAACGCTTCGGCAACTCCTTCAATATCACCTCCGGCATAGTCTCCCGTTCCATCTATGCCATGAAGCTTGGAGTCAGGGTATTTTCCGACCCGAAGGAAAAGAAAAAGCAGAAGATAGGTTTTTTTGAATCCCTGCTTCATATACAGCCTATAGCCTCTCAGAAGCTCGTCACCGACAGCGTGACCGATGTGGCTTGGTCTCTCAACACGAGCCATGAGCTCTGGACCAATCCTTGGGATAAGAGCATCATCTCCAACGAGTCCTTTGAGGACCTATTTGAGAAGGTAGAGCAGAAATCCTACGAATGCTATCTTCAGCTGGACTCCTTCCTCTCAACAAAAAAGGAGTCTGAGCTGAAAGCCCTCATAGACTCCTTTGGAAATTATTCTCTGCACAGCGGTCTTCATGCCGGTATAGTTTGATTGTTTTTACCATCCGGTCGAAAATCTCGTGCCAACATCTTTATTTTCTACTATATCGTAAATATTTTCAAGTTTTTTACCGTTGGTAATGACCATATCAAAGCCGCTCTCCATGGCTATCTTTGCTGCAAGGAGCTTGGTTATCATGCCGCCGGTGCCCCTCCAGCTTCCTGCATCTCCGGCCATCTCCATTATCTCGGGCGTAAGGGCACTGACCTTATGGATGAGCTTAGCATCGGGATGGTCCTTAGGATTTTTATCATATAGTCCCTCTATATCTGAGAGGAGTATCAAAAGGTCTGCCCTGCAGAACTTGGCCACTATGGCGGAAAGTCTGTCATTGTCTCCCAGCACCTTGTGCTTCTCCGTCTCTATCTCCGCAGAGGATACGGAGTCGTTTTCATTGACGATGGGTATAATGCCCATCTCAAGAAGGGCTGAAAGGGTGTTGGAAAGGTGTCTCGCCCTGTCCTTATCCTCCACGTCATCCCCAGTTATCAGTATCTGTCCCACTGACTGATTGTATTCGGAAAATAATCTGTCGTACATGGCCATCATCTGACACTGGCCCACCGAGGCCGCTGCCTGCTTCATGCGGAGCTCCTTCGGCCTTTCCTTCAGATTCATCTTCTCCGTACCCACGGCTATGGCGCCCGATGATACGAGTATGACCTCATGTCCCATGCCCCGAAGGTCCGAGAGGGTCCTTACCAGATGCTCCATGCTCCTTAAGTCCACCGCTCCGGAGCTATGGGTCAGGGTGGAGGTACCTACCTTTATGACTATACGCTTATGTTCCATGTTTATCTTACCTGTCCCTTGCCGTAAACTATGTATTTGATGGAGGTAAGCTCAGAAAGTCCCATGGGACCCCTTGCATGGAGCTTCTGAGTGGAGATGCCTATCTCCGCTCCAAGTCCAAACTCAAAGCCATCAGTAAATCTCGTGGAGGCATTGACATAGACAGCCGCCGCATCCACACGCTCAAGGAAATCCTGAGCCTTGAAGTAATCCCTTGTGATTATGGCCTCCGAATGGGAGCTTCCGTGGGTATTGATAAAGTCCACGGCCTCATCCTCACTGTCCACTATGTGCACCGCAAGGATATAGTCATCATACTCAGCATCCCAGTCCTCCGGGGAAGCCTTTATGCCCCTTTGTCCCAGTATGGAAAGGGCTCTCTCATCGCACCTCAGCTCCACAGCATGCTTATCAAGCAGAGGCACGGCCAGCTTAAGGAAATCCTCCGCCACTGCCTCATGTATCAGCACACATTCAGCCGCATTGCAGACCGAAGGCCTTGAGCACTTGGCATTGTAAAGTATGTCCGCTGCCATGTTAAGATCTGCTGCCTCATCCACATAGACATGGCAGACGCCCTCTCCGGTCCGGATGACGGGTACGCTGGATTCCCTTGCCACGGTCCTGATGAGGTCCCGCCCTCCCCTCGGGATAAGCACATCCACATACTCATCGAGCTGCATGAGGGCCTTTGCAGAGTCCCTGCTCGTATCCTCGATAAGGCTGATGCAGTCCTCGGGAAGACCGGCTTTCTTAAGGGCCTCTCTCATAAGGCCTACCACGCATTTATTGGAATTGATGGCTTCCTTGCCGCCCCTTAGTATGCAGACATTTCCCGACTTAAGGCAGAGGGCTGCCGCATCCACCGTGACATTAGGCCTTGCCTCATATATGATGCCTATGACCCCCAAGGGTACCCGTTTCTTTCCTATGATAAGTCCATTGGGCCTTTCATCCATGCCGTCCACATGACCTATGGGATCCGGCAGGGCCATGACCTGTCTTACGCCCTCTATGATGCCGTCTATACGCTCCTTGCTGAGCCTGAGCCTGTCCAGCATTGCAGGCTTCATGCCTGAGGCTTCGGCGTTTCTGAGGTCCTCCTCATTGGCAGAGAGCCATTCCCCGTACCTGCTGCCAAGCATCTCTGCGATGGCTCTTAGGGCCTCGTCCTTTTTGCTGCTTCCTGCCGAAGCGAGCTTATAGCTTGCCGCCTTTGCAAGCCTTCCCTGTTCCCTTATATCCATATCCTACCTCCGTCCAAGCTCCTCAGAAGCTTCCCTTCCTTGCTATGTACCAGTCAAAGACGAGCCTTGATACCGACTGCCCGTAGGTATAGGCAGGGTGGTCGTCATGATAAGCTATATCGGAAAAGTCCTTATTAAGGAGCACTATCACATACTCGCCGTAGGGAGTGTGGACTATGCCGCCGTCATTGCGGCAGGCATTCATGCTGCCGGACTTGGATGACACCCATATTATCTTATTTTCCGGCTCATTATAATTATCCTCATCAAGAAAATAATATGGAAGCTTTCCGGTGAGCATCCTATTATACTTCTGTCTTGAGCATATATCAAGCATGGCCTCACAGGAGGCACTGTCAGACAGCTTCCGCTCGCAGAGGAGCGTCCAGAGCCTTCCGTAATCCCATGGGCTCGTGCTGCCGAGCCTTTTATATCTTGTGAAATCTATGGGATTGTGGAGCTTTGAGTTCGTCAGTGAAAGAGCTTTGATATGCTCATTGATATAACTTAAGCCCACATAATCTATCAATATATTTGTGGCTATGTTGTCGCTTATGATGATCATAAGGGTGGCAAGGTTCTTTACCGAGAGCTTCGTGCCCGGCTCAAGGGAGGAAAGTATGCCGCTGCCGTTTATGGCAAAGCGCTCCTCAAAGCAGAGCATATCCGAAAGGGATGCGCTGCCCTCCCTTATACGCTGGAAAAGGGCGCTCAGCACGAACATCTTGCAGCAGCTTGCCGTCTCATATATCTCATCCTTATTAAGGCTTATGACATGTCCCCTTAAGTCATTGAGATATATGCCCATCCTTCCGTCATAGCCATAGAGCTCTGCGGCTATCATATCTATAAGGGGCAGAGCCTCATCTGAGGCCGAAAAGCCCTCCGTATAAAAATCCTTTCTTTGTATCATCAGACGCCGAACATCTCCTTTGAGTCATAAATTATGGTAAAGGGGCCGTCATTTACGAGGCTGACCTTCATCTCAGCCCCAAAGATGCCCTTTTCAACCTTCGGCACATATTTCTCTGCCTCGGAAAGCACGAATTCGTAAAGGCTTTCAGCCATATCAGGAGCCCCCGCATGCACGAAGCTGGGACGGTTTCCCTTATGACAATCCGCATAGAGGGTAAACTGGGAAATGATGAGCAGCTCCCCGCCCACATCGGAGAGGGAGAGGTTGGTCTTGCCTTCCGCATCACTGAAAATGCGAAGTCCCGAAAGCTTCTTTACCATACGGGAGGCTATATCCTCCGTATCTGTCTGAGCCACGCCCAAAAGGACCATAAAGCCCTTTCCTATGCTGCCCACGACCTTGCCGTCCACCGTGACCGAGGCCTCGGTCACACGCTGTATCACCATCTTCATGATATCTATGCTCCTCTGACAAAATAGTTTCCGTACTGCCGTAACACTTAGTGTAGCATATTTTTAGACTTTAGGGTATAATTATCTTCACTGCGTGAAGATAGGCTGCTCTGCAGCCTCAGCGGCTCTGCCGCTTTAAATAAAGGAGAATCAAAGCCCATGAAATATATAGATAAGCTTAAAGATGGTATGCACGTCAGCGATGTGTACCTTTGCAGACAAAAGACCATTGCCCTTACAAAGACCGGAAAGGAATATGGCAATATCCTGCTTCAGGATAAGACCGGACAGATAGAGTCCAAGATATGGGACCTGCACAATCCCGGCATCAGGGATTTTGATGCCATGGATTATGTGTATGTAGAGGGCAATGTCACTGTATTCAACAATGCCAATCAGCTCAATATCCAGCGCATACAGCGGGCTCCCGAGGGCAGCTTCGACCAGCGGGATTATTTTCCGGTAAGTTCAAAGAATATCGATGATATGTATAAGGAGCTTTCCAATCTCATAGCCTCTGTGAAGGATCTTTATCTGAAGCAGCTGCTCATGAACTTCTTCATAGATGACAAGGCCTTTGCAAGGCGCTTTAAGTCCCACAGTGCAGCCAAGTCCGTACACCATGGCTTCATCGGCGGTCTGCTGGAGCATACCCTGAGTGTGGCTAAACTCTGCGACATGGCAGCCAAGCAGTATCCCTTTGTAAATCGGGATCTGCTCGTCTGCGGTGCCCTGCTTCATGATATCGGAAAGACCTCAGAGCTCTCTGCATTCCCTCAGAATGACTATACCGATGAGGGGCAGCTCCTTGGCCACATCATGATAGGAGCCCGTATGGCAGAGGAGCGTATATCAAAGATAGAAGGCTTTCCTTCAAGGCTCCGCAATGAGCTCATCCACATGATACTCTCCCACCACGGAGAGCTGGAATTCGGCTCACCTAAGAAGCCGGCCCTTATAGAGGCCATGATACTAAGCCTTGCTGACAATATGGACGCCAAGGTGGAGACCATGTATGAGGCCTTATCAAGCAAGGCCCCTCAGAATGAAAGCGGCTTCATCGGCTTCAACAAGCTTATCGATTCCAATTTAAGAAGGACTGACGGAGCCCAGTATTAAGACTCCTCTATCCTTCCGTCCCTATAGGCCTCAAGGAGTTCCTTGAGGTCTTTTATCTGCTCCATCAGTTCCCTGCCGTCATCAGTGTCTTGGACCCTTACCCTCGGAGACATATGTTCTATTATCTCGACCCTGGGAGAGCTCTCCTCTCCGGGCACGAAGGGCATATGCTCCGCAAGGGCTATGGACTGGGAGTTATATATCAGGGTATAGCCCGCGATGCCGGTCTTCTTCTGATAGGCCTTTGAAAGGCCTCCGTCTATCATGAACAGCTTTCCCCCTGCCTTATAGGGCAGCTCTCCCTCCAGCCTCTTTACCGGCACATGTCCGTTTATGATGTGTCCATGGTCTGTACTGAGTCCGAATTCCCTAAGTATCCTGTCCACAGTGGATACATCCTTGCTGAGCCTGTAGTAGGCATTCATATTTTCCTTTTTAAGCTCAGGCTCATTAAGGAATATGCTCTCGAATGTAGCCATCTTGTCCTTGCCGAAAAGCGGCGAGCCCTTTCCGCACCAGAGATACCAAAGGAGATCTAGGGCATCCTGCTTATCAGGATCATCCTCAGGAAGATAATAGGCCTCCCTTATCCTGCCATTCAAAAAGTCCATCAGGCTTTTTCCGGAAAGCTGCATATTGTTGAAGCTGAGCTTCATGAAGCTTCCGTCCTCCTGCATCGGTATGCAGCCATGATAGAGGAGATTGCCGTTGCAGCTCTTATAGAGCGAGCCGTGACTATATAAAAATCCTATATGCTTTTTCAAAAGCGAGCTGTGCATGAAGGAGGCCCTGAGGGTATCCATCAGCCGCTGCTCTGCCTCAGTGAGTCTATAAGGGAAGGCCCAGTCTATGGTCGGGAAATTGGTATCCATGAGACGATAGACCCTGCTGCCTATCAGGACCTCGGCCCTCTCCGTATCTATCTTATCCAAAAACAGCCTCTCCTGCATGCCGTACTCGGGATGGCGCCTTATGAGCTGCCCCTCATACTTTAGCTGCATGATGGTGATGGCCTTCTGCATCTTGGCCGCAAGCTCCGGCGTAACGGTATCATAGACATTTTCATCTAAAAGGTGGGGCCGGAAGCGCTCGCAGTCATCAGAGCCGTAGACCTCCTCCGCAAACATGGAGAGAGCACGGAGATTTATGCCATAACCGTCCTCAAGGACATCAAAGCTGTTATAGCCTATGGCAGTCCTAAGCACATTGCATATGCAGGCCTCGTTGCCGCAGGCAGCTCCCATCCAGTTGATGTCATGATTGCCCCAGACTATGTCCACGTCCTTATAGCGCATGAGCTCCTCCATCACAAGGTCCGCCCTCGGTCCCCTGTCGAAGATGTCACCCAGTATATGAAGGGAATCTATGCTCAAATTATGAATAAGGTCGCAGAGCTCCCCTATAAAGGACTCTGCGGCCTCATTTTCTACTATCGTATCTATTATGCTCTCAAAATAGACCTGCTTATCCGCCTCATGCTCATCAGTATGCAGCATCTCATCAAGGATGTAGGCATAGTCCGCAGGCATTTTTTTTCTTACCTTGGAACGGGTGTATTTCTTGGATACGGCACGGCACACTCTTATAAGGCGGTAAATGACCGCCTTCTGCCAGAGGCGGCTTTCAGTCCCGTCAAGACGCCTTTGTGCCAGCTCCCTCTGGGGGTAGTATATGAGATGAGACAGCTCCCGCTTCTCTTCCTCAGAAAGCTCTCCCTCAAAGATCTCGTTTATCTTATCCCTGATGACTCCGGAGGAAGACCGGAGAAGATGGATAAAGGCCCTGTCCTCTCCGTGTATATCCGAGAAGAAATACTCCGTGCCCTTTGGCAGTCCCAAAATGGCGTTGAGATTTATTATCTCAGAGAGGCATTTCCTCCTGCTCGGAAACTTTTCTGAAAGCAGCCTCAGATAATCAAGGTCTCTCATATATCGCTCCGATCTGCCTTGGGGCAGGAGCGGGTCCTGACCCAAGGACTAAAAAACTATGAATGCGGCGCTCGCCTTATAGCGCTTCCCGTGCAAGCACGGGAGCGCTGCAAGGCTCGCTTAGTCCATGTTTCTAACTATCTTTCTTATGGGGAGTATGAAGCTCGGTGATACGGAGAGCTCATCTACGCCCATTTTTATAAAGGTCTCGGTGAGGCTTAGGTCAGCTCCCAGCTCGCCGCAGATACCTGTCCAGATGCCTGCCTTGTGGGAGTTGTCGACTACCAGCTTGATGAGCCTCAGCACTGCTTCATGGTGAGCATCATAGAACTCATCCAGCTTTGCATTCTGCCTGTCTATGGCAAGGGTGTACTGGGTCAGGTCGTTGGTACCTATGCTGAAGAAGTCCACCTCAGGAGCAAGTATGTCGGATATCACCGCTGCCGCAGGGGTCTCCACCATGATGCCCTGCTCTATGTCCTCCTTAAAGGGCACTCCCTGCTCCTTGAGCTCAGCCTTGACCTCCTCTACTATAGCCTTTATCCTCTTTATCTCATTCAATGAGGTTATCATCGGATACATGATGGCTATATTTCCGAACATGGCAGCCCTCAGTATGGCCCTGAGCTGGGTCTTAAATACCTCAGGACGGTCAAGGCATATCCTGATGGCCCTGAAGCCCATGGCAGGATTGTCCTCATGCTCCAATTCAAAATAATCTATCTGCTTATCCGCTCCGATATCCAAGGTACGGATGATGACCTTCTTTCCGGCCATGTTCTGAGCCACGGTCTTATAGGCTTGGAACTGCTCCTCCTCAGTGGGATAATGGTCTCCTGCCAGATAGAGGAACTCCGAGCGGAACAGACCTATGCCCTCTGCATCATTCTGAAGCACGCTGGCAAGGTCCTTGATACCGCCGATATTGGCATAGAGCTTTAACTTCCTTCCAGACTTGGTTACAGTCTCCTTGTCCTTCAGCTCCTTCAGCATCTCCCTGCTCTCTATCTCGTCCTTGATGAGCTTCTGATACTTCTCCTCAGTCTCCTTATCCGGCTCTATGATAAATTCGCCGGTCTGGCCGTCCACGATGCCGAGGCAGCCGTCCATGCTGTCATCAAAGTCTATCTCTATAAGGGCAGGTATATTCATGGTACGGGCAAGTATGGCCGTATGGGAATTGCTGGAGCCGTGCCTCGTCACGAAGGACAGCACCTTTTCCCTGTCCATCTGTACGGTCTCCGAGGGGCCAAGGTCATCCGCAACTACTATGACCGGCTCATCCGATACTATGCCGCTCTCCTCATAGCCCTTCAGCACCTTAAGGAGCCTGTCAGAGATATCACGGATGTCGAGGGCCCTGCCCTTCATATAATCATCATCCATGGAATTGAACATCTCATAGAAATTGTCCGCCGTGGTAGCCACTGCAAACTCTGCGTTGACCAGCTCGCTGTCGATGATATTCTTAACGGAGTCGATATAGTCTCCGTCATCCAGCATCATCTGATGTACCTCGAGCACATCCACACCGGCCTCTCCGACCTCGGCCTCTGCCTTGTCCATAAGGTCCTGAAGGTCGGCTATGGCCTTCTGCCTCGCAGTCTCAAAGCGCTGGAACTCAGCTTCGGCATCCTCTATATGCTCTCTCTTTACCGAAAGATCCTGCTTCTTATATATGTATATCTTTCCGATGGCAAAACCCTTGAATATAGGTTTACCCTTAAGTACCTTCATGATATCCACCCCTGTTCATTGATGATTTCGCTAAGGCTCCATTATTTCCATATATAAGCTCCATCCTGCCTTGAAGCGTCTATGCAAAAGCCCCTTAAGCTTATGAAAAGGGGCCTGAGAAAGCCACAGGCAGGATCAAATCTTATATCATGCTATATCTTAGAAGTGCTCCTCAAAGAACTTCTTTATGAACTCGCAGTTTTCCTTTTCTGCACCGCCGTCTACGGTTATCTCTACCTCGTCGCCCTGCTTTACGCACAGCTTCATGATGGCAAATATCCTCTTGAGATCAGCCTCTGCATCTCCCTTTTTGAGCTTGATGTCAGAATCCATCTTCTGGGCTTCCTTTACGAGAAGTCCTGCCGGACGGGCATGAAGTCCTAACTCATCCTTGATAACATACTTGAAACTTTCCATGATGACCTCCATTTATCTCCCCGAAAGACTTAGCTTTTGCTCCGGGGTCTATTTTCAGCAGCCCCATTTTTGTGCGAGGTGCCCGATATTTATTTTATTATATACGATTTTACTGTTTA
>DVNS01000107.1 GCA_018714145.1 Candidatus Avilachnospira avistercoris | reverse complement strand
CTGAAGATGGGAGACTTTTGCGAAACAAATAGCATCTCAGTAGGAGCGTTTCAAAAATGGATGAAGCAGTACAATGAATGGGGATTGGAAGGGCTAGCACGTGCAGATAGCGAGATCAGGGAGATCCTACCGGAAGGGATCGACAGAACCGAAGAATCATACAAGAGGGAGATCCTTAAGCTGCGGATAGAGAATGAAAGGCTTAAAAAAAACTATACCGTGCAGAAGACGGATGCTGGGGAACAGGAGTACATTCGTTTAAAACCGAAGAATTCGAGATCGTAGAACTGCTGTCAAGGGACTACGATATACAAGATCTGTGTCAGCTCATGGGAGTCAGCCGTTCCGGATACTATAAGTGGAAGAAACGGAGCAAAAGCAGACGGGACATGAAACGGGAGGAAGTGATCTCGCTGGTTGACGAGATACATAAAGCGCATCCATCCCATGGATACCGCTGGGTAGCTGCTTATCTTAGGATAAACCATGGACAGACATGCAGCGACAGCTATATCTGCAAGGTGTTTCGGTACAAGGTGTTTCGGTACCTTGGGATCACATCGAAAACAAAGCACAAACATCACTACAGAAAACGAAAGATAAGGGACCTATATCCGAATCTCATATTTACAACGTGGGAAACGGTAGACCGTCCCCGACAGGTCATCGTGTCAGACATGACGGTGCTGAAGCCATGGATCTTCTATCCTGAGCTGACTCTATACTTTGATGTATTTACCAAGCAGATCCTTAGCTGGAAGCTGTCAGAGAGAAGAGGAGGGCGAGATCAGTATCTGGATGGCCTTACGGACGTGATAGAACTGCTGCGAGGCAATAAGGAGCCTACCATCATCCATACAGATCAAGGCTCAGTGTATTCTTCTAAAGCGTATAATGAATTGATACGAGACAGCAACATTGTCAGATCCATGTCGCGGGCAGGGAAGCCAACGGACAATCCAGTCAACGAGGCGCTGAATGGCTGGATAAAAGAAGAACTTCAGATTGATTTCCGGTTGGATGATTGCCGGACAAGAGATGCAGTGAAAGAGGTGCTGCACCGCTATGTTGACTTCTATAATAGACACCGTCCCTGCTTTGCCATCGGATACGATACTCCGGATCATTACTATAAGCGCTATTGCCGTGGTGAACTGGAACACAAAGATACCTTTTCACATCGTGTGCTGAGTGAGATGCCCAAGTTTGTACAGAAACAAAAATGATACAGGGCTGAGCCCTTGTTCTATTCTTTTGACCTGGGACATCCAGGTGCTTAGTAATACGGCAGGTCAAGGGTTTAGGGTATCTGCCGAGTATGTGTCCACTTTTAGAAAAAGATACTCTAAAAAAATATCTCTGGAGTCTACTTTTGAAAAAATATCTTACATAAAAATGTGGCTTATGTCCACTTTTGAAAATTGAATCTCAAAAATAATATTTTTTGTGTCTACTTTTCTTGACTAGTACACTCCAATCCACCCTTGACTAAAATTGCACTGGATAAAAACAAAAAATTTGACTGAACAAAATTGCGAAATTCAACTGAACGGAATATAATGGACGTAGTTTATAGTCGATGTGAGCGTTTATGGATAATCAAAACTACAAGTCCCGTATCATTGACCGGCAGGTGGAGGAATACCTGTCCGCCTTTGGTGCCGTCTGCATCGAGGGGCCGAAATGGTGCGGCAAGACCTGGACTTCCTCCTATCACGGCAAGAGAGAGATCTGCATTGGTGACCCTGCCGGAAACTTTCAGAACCGTCAGTTGGCGGAATTGTCCCCTGCTTTGGTGCGGGACGGATCGTCTGCTTGAGGATGTGCCCATGTTCTTGCGGGACTCTGGGGACTCCGTGCTTCCTCTTTGAGGCTCTGTGCGAGCGGGATCTGCGGATTTAATGTCGAGTCTTTCGGGACGCAGCTTTACCATTACCAAGACTATAAAAACCAGGAGATCGACGCGGTGATCGAGTTACCGGATACAAGGAGAATAACATGAAAAGCAACTTTGTATTTCTAAGTTAAGATAATAGAAGCTAAAATTCATTTTAAGAAATCAAGAAAACCTTCCTCAGCTATGGACTTTAGCGCTAATTTTATGCTATAGTTTTCTAAGTATTATTTATTTTTGGAGGGATCATGGACAATTCGTATCAGTATGAGACTGAGATAGATCTCAAGGAGCTTTTGTATTCTATCTTCCGCAAGTGGAGGATCATAGTTGTATGCGGCATACTCTGCGCCATAGCTCTGGGTGCATATAAGTATATCGACAACAGCGGCGAGGCCATGGATAAGGCCTATGAGGATCAGATAAAAGCATACGAGCAGAACCTCAGGAATTATAACAATACCATGATAGACTACGACCGTGCAGTCAGGGAGTTTGAGACTGCTGCTGCGGAGCTTGATGAGCAGACCGATAGACTCGACCATTTCAATGAGCTTCTGGAGGAGGAACTTCTTCGCATAGAGGATATGACCCTTAGCTCTGATGAGGTCGCCACCTCCTACATGCGTGTCAAGATACTTAAGGAATTTATCAACGAGTGTGAAGCAGACATAGACAGACTTGAGGCCATGAAGTCTCCGGCAGAGCCCACGGCTGTGGAACCGGAGTATCCCACCAGGGCAAACGCATTTTCAGTAAAATATGTAGCCCTTGGACTGGTGCTTGGAATATTCGGAGCTGCCTTCATCGTCTGCGTCATAGACCTTATGAGCGATAAGGTCAAGGATGTGAAGGATATCACCAGACGATTTGATCTTAAGAGCCTTGGGGCCTTCAGTAATGACGATAAGAAGATCGGAAAGGTCTTTGGCTTTATCGACCGTATCATCATAAAGGTATTTGGCCATGAGAGTATTTTGACTGAGGAAGAGACCTATGCTTTGCTTGCGGCAAACTTTGATAACTTTGCCCTTGAGACTCCGGTAAAGTCCGTTCTTATCACCGGACTTTCAGACGAGGATAAGCTTAAAAGACTTACTGACAACATGAACTCTAGGACCAAAGGCGGAATAAGGTTCACCTTTGGAAGGAGCCCGCTGATTTCGACTGAGACCACGAAGACCATACCCGAGGTAGATTCGGTCATCCTTGCCGAGGAGAGGAACCGCTCCACAAACGCAGGTGTCGAGGGCGAGATCAAGACCATCCGTGATATGGGAAAGGATATATTTGGTGTAGTACTTTTGTAAAAGTTCTTGATATATGAGGAGGTATAACATGGAACTTAAATTTTACATTTGTGAGCATTGCGGCAACATCATCACAAAGCTCAGGGACTCAGGGGTGCCCGTGGTATGCTGCGGAGAGCCCATGAAGGAGCTTAAGGCAGGGACCACTGACGCAGCCCTGGAGAAGCATGTGCCTGTGTGGAAGCAGGATGGCGGTATAGTCTCTGTGGTAGTCGGCTCAGTCGAGCATCCTATGCTGCCGGAGCACTTTATTGAATTCATCGTACTTAAGACCAAGGATGGGGTACAGTTTAAGAAGCTTGAGCCGGGAGAGGCTCCTAAGGCAGAGTTTGCCATAAAGGAGGGCGATGAGGTGGAAGCAGTTTACGAATACTGCAACCTTCACGGACTTTGGAAGGCCTGACCCCTTCACTCCACCTACACAAAATCTCCATATTTCCATCACAGTTTCATAACCGAATACTGTTAGTATGATGCCATTAGCTAAAAAAGGCTAATGGCATTTTCAGCTCCGATCCATTCGGGAAAAACCAAAGCAAGGTCATAGCCTGAGTTTTATTTTTCCTGCAGGCAAATAAGCTGAGCCGGGAGGACGGAGCTAAAATTTGATCTACCAGGAGGAAGTTATGAAGAGAAAAGGACTTTATCATCAGGCATCAGGGCCGGTGAGCATCATTGCGGCATTTTTGGTCGCTTTTTTTGTGCTTATTTTTGGTGGTACCCGCATGACGGCGTTTGCAGCCGGAGGCCTCTATCTTTCGACTGAGTACCCGGGCATAGCCATCAGCGCGGGGGACAGCCTCAACATTTCCATTAAGCTTAAAAATACGAGCGGTACGGACCTTGACTCCGATATGTCGGTGCTTTCACTGCCCGAGGGCTTTGAAGGCTATATCCAAGGCGGAAATTATCAGGTATCGAGGGTATATGTGGAAAATGGCGGAGAGGCCGAGGTGTCTCTGCACCTTACGGTGCCCGAGGAGCTTTCCGAGGGGAGCTACAGCGTACTTATAGGGGCCAGTGCAGGAGCCGCCTCAGACGAGCTGGAGCTTAAGCTTGATGCGGCAGAGGAACACGGCGGGCTCGGAAGCTTTACCTCAGAGTATCCTTCGCAGGAGGGCTCCTCTGACACCTCATTTTCCTTCAGCACTACCCTTATAAACAATGGCCTTACCACAAGGTCCTACAGTCTTTCTGCCAATGCTCCCTCCGGGTGGACGGTGCGCTTTACCCCTTCCTCCGGTTCTACCCAGATAGCAGGCATCGATGTAGAGTCCGGAGCAAGCGAGGCTATCAATGTTTCCGTCACCCCTCCGGGAACGGTCGAGGCCGGCGAATATACCATCGGCCTTAGTGCGGTATCTGCTGAGGAGAAGCTTGAGACAGAGCTTAAGGTAGTCATCACCGGTACCTATGCCCTTGAGCTCAGCACCCCCACAGGGCTCCTTAGCTTTGACGCCCATGCAGGCGAGACCTCTGATGTGACATTGACCCTTACCAATACCGGCAATGTGGATCTGAATGACGTTACCATCAATTCCTCCGCTCCCTCGGATTGGACCGTAAGCTATGACAGCGAAGGAGAAGAGGGAGAAGCTCAGATGGAGGAAAATGTCATCTCATCCATACCTGCAGGCTCCACGGTGGAGGTCACTGCCCATGTCAAGCCCGGCTCGGATGCCATTACCGGAGATTATGCGGCTACATTTACAGCTTCAAATGACGATGTATCCGACAGCGCAGAGTTCCGTGTTTCCGTAAAGACCAAGACCATCTGGGGCTTTGTGGCTGTGGTGTTGATAGCGGTGGTATTTGCAGGAGTAGGATATGTATTTCGTAAGTATGGAAGGAGATAAGCATGGGTGCTTTGGGCGAAGTTATCATAAAGACCGAAGGTCTTACCAAGTGCTACGGTGAAAAGCGGGCCGTTTCCGACCTTGACCTTGAGATATATAAGGGAGAGGTATTCGGCCTGCTGGGGCCTAACGGGGCCGGCAAGACCACCACGACCCTTATGCTTTTAGGCCTTTCTGAGCCCAGCGGCGGCAGTGCCTTCATAGATGGCCATGACTGTACCAGAGAGCCCATAGAGGTGAAGCGTATGGTGGGCTATCTTCCGGACAGCGTAGGCTTTTATCCCGATATGACAGGACGTGAAAATCTGCGCTTTACCGGCAGGCTGAATGGTCTTCCTGAAAATGTGACAGAGGAGCGTATCGAGGACCTCCTTTCAAAGGTCGGAATGCAGGAGGCTGCTGACAAAAAGACCCTGACCTATTCAAGGGGAATGAAGCAGAGACTTGGCATAGCCGATGTGCTGATGAAGGATCCGAAGGTCATAATCATGGACGAGCCTACGCTGGGCATAGACCCGGAGGGTATGAGGGAGCTGATGGCCCTCATAAGGCGGCTTTCTGAGGAGGAGGGCCGGACCATACTCATCTCCTCGCACCAGCTCTATCAGGTGCAGCAGATATGCGACAGGGTGGGCATATTTGTGGAAGGAAAGCTCATAGCCTGCGGACGCATCGATGAGCTGGGGGATGCCCTTGGTTCTGAAAATGGTTATTCCCTTGAGGTCGCAGCCTACCCTGACAATGTCGGCTTTCGTAAGCTTCTTGAGAGCTTGGAGGGAGTCCGCAGCATCGAGCGTGAGGGAGAGCATTATGTGGTCATCTCAGACAGGGACCTGCGCCGGGATATACAGGCCATGGCCGTAAAGGAGGAGTATCTTCTGACGAGGATACGCCAGCGCAGCAGCGACCTTGATGAAATATACAGAAGGTATTTTGAGAAGGCTGAAAAAGCAGAAAAGGCGGTAAAGGAAAATGGAAATAAGCATGATAAAAAGCGAAGGCTTCTTCGGTAATGGCCTTTATGCCCTTTACCGAAAGGAGCTGAGCGACCATTTCAGGAGCAAAAGGTTCTTCATAGTATTATTTTTAGTATTATGTACCTGTGCTGCGGGAGTGTATGGAGCGGTCTCCAACATCTCCTCGGCGGTGCAGTCAGATCCTGACAATATATTTTTAAAGCTTTATACCCTGAGCGGAGAGGGCATACCCTCGTTTATGACCTTCATTGCCCTTTTGGGGCCCTTCGTCGGTATATCGCTGGGCTTTGACGCCATAAACAGCGAGCGGAGCGACGGGACGCTCAACAGGCTGGTCTCTCAGCCCATCTACAGGGATGCAGTCATAAACGGCAAGTTTTTAGCCGGAGCCACGGTCATTTTCATAATGGTGTTTATGATGGGCATACTTACCGGAGCCGTGGGGCTTTTGTGCATAGGCATACCGCCGGAGGCGGAGGAGGTCATAAGGATAGGGGCCTTCCTGCTCATGACCAGCCTTTATCTCTGCTTCTGGCTTGCAGTATCGATATTGTTTTCAGTGGTATGCAGACATTCTGCGACCTCGGCCATGATAAGCCTTGCGCTGTGGATATTTTTTGCACTGTTCATGAGCCTTGCAGCAAGCCTCATTGCCAATATCCTTTTTCCCATGGACGGCTATGTGACCGTGGGAAAGCTTCTGGATAATTACAATGCGGAGCTTATGCTGAACAGGATATCACCCTATTATCTTTATTCGGAAGCGGTCACCACTATCATGAATCCCTCGGTCCGTACCACCAATATCCTGCTTCCCCAGCAGCTTGAGGGAGCAGTGGTCGGATACCTCTCAGCCGGTCAGAGCCTGCTTCTGATATGGCCTCACTTTGTGGGCATCATAGCAGAGACAGCCATAGCCTTTGCCGCTTCATACATCACCTTCATGCGAAAGGAGATAAGGAGCAGATAGGGTAGGCTTGATAAAGTCAGGAAAATAAAATGTAAATGTTTGCTGCCCTCGACCTTAGATTACGACTGTGGTATAATATCCGCACAAGGTGCGGATAAAGCCGCTTTGCGGCTCTCAGCGTTCAAAGAACGCTGGTTATACTATTCGCAATCGAAGATTGCTCATACCACGACCGGTCGAAACAAATGCTCACTGGT
>DVNS01000106.1 GCA_018714145.1 Candidatus Avilachnospira avistercoris | reverse complement strand
TCCGACTGTGGTATGAGTAAGCTTTGCTTACGAATAGTATAACCAGCGTTCTTTGAACGCTGAGAGCCGCAAAGCGGCTTTATCCGCACCTTGTGCGGATATTATACCACAAAGCAAAAATTAGTCAAGTACGATTTGGCAAATCATACTTGACTAATTTCTTGTTGATTTTTTCTGTTGTTGCTCAAAAACTATCTATTTCAATATGAAAGAAAAAGGTCTATATCCGATCTGCCCATGCCCTTGCTACATAAGCAAGGCTTTGGCGGAAAATAAGCCCTTTTGTTGACCGGTGACTTCCTAAAACATTCCCATAAGGGCGCAGAATACTATCGGCACTATGAGGGAGGGGAGCATATTCATGGTCTTAATGTTTTTTATATTGAGGATGGATATGCCTGAGCTTGCGATGAGGAAGCCTCCGACTATGGAGAGCTCGGTCATCATATCTGTGCTCATAAAGTCTCCAAGGAGCTTAGCCAGAAGGTATATGGAGCCCTGCCAGCAGAACAGCACCGGTGCCGTGAGCATCATGCCCGTGCCGTAGGTCGAAGCAAGGACCATGGAGGTCACAAAGTCAAGGGTCGCATTGGTAAAAAGATAAGTATGGTCTCCGTAAAGGGCTGCCTGTATGGGGCCAAGTATGGAGAGAGTCCCTATGCAGAACAGCAGTATGCCGGTAGAAAGTCCCTTGCTGAGGGCTCCTACAGAAAGCTTATCTGCGAGGCCCTGAAAATGTCCGTCCACATCTATGATGGTGCCGATGAGACTGCCTATGGCAAGGCTGGCTATGAACAGCACTGGATAATTGCTGTTTGGCATGTTCTGAACTACGGCATTGATGCCGAGGCCTGTGGCTGCAAGTCCCATGGCGGTATAAAGAGCGTCCTGATGTTCTTTTTTGATGCCCTTTTTGAAGATACTTCCTATCAGACTTCCAAGAAGTATGGTACAGGTATTGGCTATAGTTCCAATCATTTTTTGCCTCCTTGATACCTTGATTTATAGTCCTATGTAACGCAAAGCGGCGCCTGCTTATAAGGGCGCCGTTTAGCATATCGCTGAAAGTCAAAACGACTTTCATAGTTTATCACTTTACTATGGCATTTTCAATAAAAAGTTATCCGAAGCAGCTCCCCGTTTATTCAGCTTAAGCCCAGCATGGCTTAGGCTTTGCTCTCTCTGCAGCGAAAACCTCTGATGACACTCCGCTCTCAGCTCAGGAGCTGCAGCCTGAGCTTTCAGCTTAGGCATACAGGATTATCAGCCTGCATTTGAGGCGGCTATCTTTACCCTGCTCCAAAGGTCAGATATGAGCACTCTCGTCTCAGGGTCATAGGTAAATACCTCATCCTTGTCATTGCCTGAGCGGGGGATGTAGGCATCTATGCCATAGAAATCTCCCTCCTCACTGGAAAGGTATTCCATGACCTCAAGATTGGGCGAGGTATAGCCCACGGTCACGGAGTTGTCCAAAGCTCCGTCATAGCTGGATACGAAATTGATGAACTCATGGGCAAGGTCGGCATTTTCAGCGCTCTTGGGTATGACCATGGCGTCTGACCAGATGTTGGTGCCGGTCTCGGGAAGATAGAAGCCCATGTCGGGATTTTCACTTATGACATAGGTGGCATCTCCTGAGTAGATGAGACCGAGGGCCTTCCTGCCCTGAGCCATGTTGTCGATTATCTCATCGGTGACTATCTCCGGCTCCATGGTCTCTACTATGCTCACGAGCCACTCATAGGCCTCATTTATCTCATCCTCATTATCGGTATTCATGGAATATCCAAGATACTTAAGGGCCATCATGAAGGAATCCCGCTCTGAATCATAGAGGTAGATATCTCCCTTATACTTCTCGTCCGCAAATATTCCGAAGCCCTCTGCCTCAAGGTCCGCAAGGTCTACCTTGGTCTTATCGTAGACTATGCCCACTGTCCCCCAGAAGTAGGGCACTGAGTATTCATTGTCCGGATCATAGGGCAGTCCCAGCACATCGGGATCCAGCTTATCAAAGCAGTCCAGCTTTTCCTTGTCAAGGGGCTGCAGAAGGTCCTCCTGAAGGAGCCTCTCTATCATATAATCGCTGGGCACCAGTATGTCATAGGAGTCGCCGTTGGCTACCCTTATATACATCTGCTCATTGGACTCAAAATTGTCCATGACCACGTCACAGCCCGTAAGCTCCTCGAAGTCACTGATAAGGTTTTCTCCGGTATACTCTCCCCAGTTATACACATGGAGCGTACGTCCGACATACTCACCCTCACTCTTTCCTCCGCAGGCACTAAGAGCCACGGCGCCAAGAGCAGCCAGCGAAAACAGCACTATCTTTTTCATCCTCATTCCTCCGTTTTATCATCTATGGTGGAGGGGCATCTCATTTTGTCTTTTGCGAATGCGGACATCCGCCTCAGTACATTTTCTGAAAATGACCCCGCTCCTACAGTTCAAATATATGGCTTATCCTGTCAGATACGCTTTTCTTCCTTTTCCCTCACATCTCCGG
>DVNS01000105.1 GCA_018714145.1 Candidatus Avilachnospira avistercoris | reverse complement strand
CATGACTGACTATAATAAGACCAGCATGGAATATGCCCTTATGATGATGTCCATACTTGACTTTTATGATGTCAAAAAGGAGGACTTTGAGGGAGCGGTCATATCCTCGGTAGTACCGCCCCTTACCGGCGTCATAGAGACTGCGGTGAAGAAGGCCCTAGGCATAAAGCCCCTTATCGTCAGCGGCAGAATGAAGATGGACATAAGCCTCGATAAGCTGCCCATACCTGATCTCCTCGGTGCGGACCTCATCATAGGGGCAGAGGCGGCCTACAGACTTTATAAGGCACCTGTCATCATCATCAACATGGGTACTGCCACCACCATCACGCTGGTGGGAAGGGACGGACGCTTTGAGGGAGGCCTGATACTGCCCGGACTTAAGACCAGCATCTCAGCCCTTGCCCAAGGCACGGCCCAGCTTCCGGAGATAGACCTCAGTGCCCCGGGCTCAGTCATAACCATAGACACGGCAGAGAGTATGAGGAGCGGAGTGATATACGGCAATGCTGCCCAGCTCGACGGGCTGATAGAGCGTATGGAGACTGAGCTTTCTGAGAAGTGCACCGTGGTAGCCACAGGGGGACTTGCAAGATTTGTCATACCCTACTGCCGCCATGCCATAAGCCTTGACGACAAGCTACTGATGAAGGGACTCCTCATGCTCTATAAGAAAAATAGGGAGCTTATCCAGCCTTAATCTTGGCATATTTGCATAAAGCAGGAGACAGATCAGGGCTTTGAATGACAAAAATGATGAGCTCATAAGGGACTGCTTGCGAAAGCCCCTTATTTCTGTTAAACTTTACCTGCTGATAAGGCCAAGAGGCCTATACCCGATGATATGGAGAGAGCATGGATCAGAAGGATAAATTAAAAGAAGAGATAAATAAGAGACGTACATTTGCCATCATATCCCACCCGGATGCAGGTAAGACTACCCTTACGGAGAAGTTCCTGCTTTACGGCGGCGCCATAAACCTTGCAGGTACGGTCAAGGGCAGAAAGGCCCAGAAGCATGCGGTATCTGACTGGATGGAGATAGAGAAGGAGAGGGGCATATCCGTGACCTCCTCTGCCATGCAGTTTGAGTATGACGGCAAGGTCATAAATATACTTGATACCCCGGGACATCAGGATTTCTCCGAGGATACCTACAGAACTCTCATGGCTGCGGACTCGGCGGTCATGGTCATAGACGGCTCCAAGGGCGTGGAGGCCCAGACCATCAAGCTGTTCAAGGTCTGCGTCATGAGGGGCATACCCATATTTACCTTTATGAATAAGTTCGACAGGGAGGCCAAGGACCCCTTTGAGCTTTTGTCCGATATAGAGGATGTGCTGGGCATTCATACCTGCCCCGTCAACTGGCCCATAGGCTGCGGAAAGAATTTCAAGGGAGTTTATGAGCGCTTCTCAAAGAAGGTCATCACCTTCAAGGCGGAGCAGGGCGGAGCCAAGGAACTTGAGACCCATGAGTATGATATCGAGGACCCCGGGCTTTCGGATATACTTGGCTTCCAGAACTATGATAAGCTCATGGAGGATATAGAGCTCCTTGATGGGGCTGCCGATGAGTTCGACATAGACAAGGTCAGGCAGGGACAGCTGTCTCCCGTATTTTTCGGCTCGGCCCTTACCAATTTCGGTGTGGAGCCCTTCCTTAAGCATTTCCTTGACATGACCACCACACCCCTTCCCAGAAAGAGCGACCATGGTCTCATAGACCCGGTGGAGGAGGGATTCTCGGCTTTTGTGTTCAAGATACAGGCCAATATGAACAAGGCCCATAGGGACAGGATAGCCTTCATGCGTATCTGCTCAGGAGAGTTTGAGGCCGGCATGGAGGTAAACCATGTTCAGGGAGGAAGGAAGATAAGGCTCTCCATGCCCACCCAGATGATGGCCGATGAACGCCAGATCATCAAAAATGCCTATGCCGGAGATATCATAGGTGTATTTGACCCGGGAATCTACAGTATCGGAGATACCATATGCACCTCCGATGAGAAGTTCCGATATGAGGGCATACCCACCTTTGCGCCGGAGCATTTTGCAAGGGTACGCCAGATAGATACCATGAAGCGTAAGCAGTTCCTGAAGGGCGTGATGCAGATAGCTCAGGAGGGAGCCATACAGATATTTCAGGAATTCAATTCCGGTATGGAGGAGATCATAGTCGGAGTCGTAGGCGTGCTCCAGTTTGAGGTCCTTACATACAGGCTTAAAAATGAATATAATGTAGAGGTGAGCCTTGAACAGCTTCCCTATGCATATATAAGATGGATAGAGGATCCGGAGACCGTCAACATAGACAAGCTCTCCGGTACCAGTGACATGAAGAAGGTAAGAGACCTCAAGGGAGATCCGCTGCTTCTGTTTGCCCATGAATGGAGCGTCAGAATGGTGCTTGAGCGAAACGAGGGTCTTAAGCTTTCGGAATTCGGTAAAAATGAATGATATTCGGACGGCAGGAAAAGGAGGCAGTGATGGAACTTAAGGATAGGATAAGGAAATATATCGATGAGCATGAGCAGGAGCTCATAGAGGACGTAAAGACCCTTTGCCGCATCAATTCCGTAAAGGGGGCCTACAGCGTCGGAAAGCCCTATGGAGAGGGTCCCTACAATGCGCTGATGGCTGCCATGGGCATATGCGAACGCTATGGCTTTTCAACCATGAATTATGATGACTATGTCATAGCTGCAGACCTAAACAATGGGGAGAAGGCTCTGGATATCCTTGCTCACATGGACGTGGTAGCTGCCGGAGAGGGGTGGACCGTGACGGATCCCTTTGATCCCATAGTCAAGGATGGCAGGATATACGGAAGGGGCACTTCAGATGATAAGGGACCTGCCATGGCAGCCCTTTATGCCATGAGGGCCGTAAAGGACCTTGGAATACCGGTGTCTAAGAACTGCAGGCTGATATTGGGCTCTGATGAGGAGCGGGGAAGCTCTGACCTGCCCCATTATTATGCAGTTGAAAATGAGGCTCCCATGACCTTCAGTCCCGATTCGGAATTTCCGGTCACAAATGTTGAGAAGGGACATCTCAACCTGACTGTGTATGCGGAGATAGATGAGGAAGAAGCAGCGGACCACATCGTAGAGATATGGGGCGGAGATACCACCAATATCCTGCCCGGAAAGGCCTATGCCATAGTGAAGGGCTTGGATGACGACCTTATAAGGAAGGAAGCAGAGGCTGTAGCTAAGGAGACCGGAGTCTCCTTCAGGGTATCCGCCACTTCAAAGGGCCTTAGGATAGATGCCGAGGGAAAGGCGGCCCATGCAGCCCACCCCGAGGACGGAAAAAATGCCATGCTGGCCCTGCTTAAGCTTATAAACAGACTGCCCCTTACGGCCTGTGAGCTTACAAGGCTCCTTAAGTCCCTTGAGGGACTGTTCCCCTATGGAGACTGCTATGGAAAGGCCCTTGGAGCAGAGCTCTCTGACGAGCTTTCAGGACCCACGACCGTTTCAGCCAATATACTGAGGGTGGATGGGTGCTCCATAAAGCTGGATGTGGATTGCCGTACCGCAGCATCTTCGACCGAGGCCAACACCATAGCCCCTGTCCTTGCAAATATAAAGAAAGCAGGCTTTGAATGCAGGTATACGGCCAAGGCGGCCCATGTGGTAGATGGAGACAGCGACTTCATAAAGACCCTCCTTAACTGCTACGAGGACGTGACCGGACTTAAGGGCAAGCTCATATCCACCGGAGGCGGCACCTACGTTCATGACCTTAAAAACGGAGTTGCCTTCGGAGCCGTGGGAGAGTCTACCGATACCAATATGCACGGGGCAGATGAATTCATGCCCATAGATGAGCTTAAGGATGCAGCAGTCATTTATGCTCTCTGCATAAGCGAGCTCTGCAGATAAAGGAGTAAGTATGGAACGAGGAAGGACTAATAGTATGGCCATAGCTGCCATAGTGATGAGTGGGCTTTCCGTGCTTTTTGCAAGCAATATGATATTTGCGTTTACCGCAGGAGGCCTTGGCATCACCTTCGCCCTGCTTTCAAGGGGCGACAGGCGCATGAGTACCATGGCCAAGGTAGCCTTGGCTGTGTGCATAGCAGGCATCATAGCTTCATTGATCATAACCGTTTATATGACTGTTTCCATGATAAACTCCGGAGCCATGGAGTACTATATGCACCTTTTTGAGGATGCCATGAGGGAGCAGTATTTCTGAGGATGACCTTTGGAGGTAGACGATAGTGAAGATAAAGGATATTAAGGCAAGGGCGAGGAAGCTATTGCTTGGCAACTACGGCATACTCATTGCCTCGCACTTTTTAGTAGACATGATAACGACTGGTCTGGCCGCCGCAGCTGCCATGATATTTTTGGGAGCAGTATCGGTAGCCATATCCGGAGTGGGAGCCGCCACGGCCGTGGCTGCCATGATATTTGCCGTGCTGGTCATCCTAGGGGTGCTGGTGATATATTTCCTCTCCCTTGGTACGACCAAGCTGTATCTGAACTTTTGCAGAAGGGGAAGGGCTTCGATAAATGATTTGTTCTATGCCTTTAAGAGAGGCTCCCATCCCTTTAAGAATATCGCTGTGGGCCTGCTTCTTTTCCTGATATGCCTTGTGCCGGGGCTTCTGATATGGCTTTTGGCCATCATCGCCTTGGGGCTCCTTACAAACAGCTATACGGTTGGAGCCATGGTCGGATATGTATTGATGATACTGTATATTTTTTATATGCTATTAAAATACATGTACGCCTCGGTCATCGTCATAGACAAGCCGGAAACCAAGATCCGTGCGGCCTTAAAGCGCTCTGCAAGGCTTACGAAGAAGCGCAAGCTCAGGCTGCTCTGGCTCTGCACCTTCAGCTTCCTTTTGTGGGGCATACCCATCATGCTTACCTTCGGCCTTGCGTCCCTTTGGATAGAGCCTTATATAAGCGCTGCCTTCTTCCTGTTCTATCTCAGGGCAGAGGAGGAATGCTTCCCTGAGGATTCCTACGGCGAGGCCAGCACTGAGGACATCTCCGGCATCAGGGCTTCGGCTTCTGAGGACCATGGGGCAGCTCCTTCGGAAAAGGCAAGCTTTGAGGCTGTGCTTAAGGAGGCCAATATAGACGTGACGGCCGGTGCTGGTTCAAATGAGCAGACTGAGGATGTATCGGATGCTGAACCTTCGGACTCTTCGGAGCCAAACACGGCTGGGTCCTATACTGACGGGGAGCCTGAAGCTAAGGAAGAGCAAAGGCCTCAGCAGGAGCCCGGGGTATCGTCTCAAACAGAGAGAAGGACTGAAGCGGAGTCCGGAGGATATTCTGAAGGTACAGAGACATCCGGGACCTCGGTCCTGAGCCCTGAAAATAAGGCTGTCGAAGCCCCCGAGGCAGAAACTGAGGATAAGAAGGAGGAACAGTCATGAAGTGTCCATACTGCAATGCGGAAAATACCAAGGTCATAGACTCAAGACCCGCAGACGACAACTCCTCCATCAGGCGCAGACGCCAGTGTGAGAGCTGCGGCAAGCGCTTTACCACCTATGAGAAGCTGGAGACCATGCCCCTTATGGTCATCAAGAAGGACAACTCCAGAGAGCCCTACAACCGCTCCAAGATAGAGGCCGGCATAATATGCTCCTGCCACAAGAGGCCCGTATCCACAAAGCAGATATCTAGGATGATAGATGAGATAGAAAACGAGCTTTTTTCCATGGAGGAGAAGGAGATACCCACCCACGTCATCGGAGAAAAGGTCATGAAGCGTCTCAAGGATCTGGACGAGGTGGCGTATGTGCGTTTTGCCTCGGTATACAGGGAGTTCAAGGATGTGGGTACCTTTATAGAGGAGATAGGAAAGCTCCTTGGGCCCAAGGCTTCTAGGGAGGAGCCCATGGCAAAGAAGGGAAGCCCCATGGAGGAAAAGGGATGAGGTCTGGTCTCTATCCCGGAGAGCTCTCCGAAAGCGTCTATGGCTTTGACTTTGACAAGGCCGTGGCTTCGGGCATAAAGGGAGTCCTCTTTGATATAGACAATACCCTCGTGCCCCATGATGCGCCGGCGGACCAGCGCTCCATAGCCTTTCTTTCGGCACTGAGGGAAAAGGGCCTGAGGCTGGGTCTCGTTTCCAACAATCGGGAGCCGAGGGTAAAGGCATTTTCAGAGGCCTGCGGCGGCATAGACTATGTGTTCCTTGCCAAGAAGCCGAGCCCTGAGGGTTATAGGAGGCTCTGTGCCATGCTGGGCATCAGGGAAGAGGAGGCTCTGTTTTTCGGGGACCAGCTCTTTACCGATATCTGGGGAGCCAACAATGCAGGCATAAGGAGCGTGCTTGTCGAGCCTGTGGATAAGAGCAGCGACCTTCCGAGGATAAAATTCAAGCGTATATTGGAAAAGCCCATACTTTTCATGTATAAAAATGGGCATAAAGGCAAAAAAAGCTTTTGACCTTGACAGTATTGTATTATATAATGTTTCCATATGTGTAAGTATAGGGCTGCAGCGCAGCCTTAAGCGGCAGAGCCGCTGTTTATATCATCAGCAATCAAGGATTGCGTGACCGGCCCATGGCGGAGGAGAGCTTTGATAAGGCCTTTTACTTTCTGCTTCATGGAGCTTCGGCGTAAAAGAAGATAAGATTTGATTTTGGAGGATGAGCATGATATCAGCAAGTGATTTCAGAAATGGCGTTACCGTCGAGATCGACGGACAGGTTATGCAGGTAGTGGAGTTCCAGCACGTTAAGCCCGGAAAGGGAGCTGCATTCGTAAGGACCAAGCTTAAGAATGTCATCAACGGCGGAGTTATCGAGACCTCCTTCAGGCCTACCGAGAAGTTCCCCTCAGCCCGTATAGACAGGGTGGATATGCAGTACCTGTATAAGGATGGAGACCAGTACAACTTCATGAACATGGAGACCTACGATCAGGTAGCTCTCTCTGAGGACCTCTGCGGAGATGCCATGAAGTTCGTCAAGGAAAATGATACCTGCAAGATCTGCTCCTACAATGGCTCAGTATTTTCAGTGGAGCCTCCCATGTTCGTAGAGCTCGAGATCACAGAGACCGAGCCCGGCTTCAAGGGAGATACCGCTACCGGCGCTCAGAAGCCTGCCATCGTTGAGACCGGAGCTCAGGTAAGCGTGCCTCTGTTCGTAAACATCGGCGACAAGATAAAGATAGACACCCGTACAGGTGAGTACCTTTCGAGGGTATGATGGAGAGGATATCAGATAGGATAAACAGGATATGCAGGGAGGCCTTTGAGGCCTGCGGCTATGATGGGAGCTACGGAAGGTTCAATGTGAGCAACCGCCCGGATCTCTGCGAGTATCAGTGCAACGGCGCCATGGCCCTTGCCAAGGCCGCCCATAAGGCTCCCCTTGAGATAGCCGAGGAGCTGGTAGCAAAGCTTTCTGCATATCCCGAGTTCTGTAAAGTCGAGGCAGTACGCCCCGGCTTTATAAACGTGGACATAAGCCCTGCCTTCCTTTCGGAGGAGCTTAAGGACATGGCCCTTTCAGAGAGGCTGTCCCTCCCCCTTCCCGTGAAGCGGGAGACCGTCATAGTGGACTACGGCGGAGCCAATGTGGCAAAACCCCTCCATATAGGACATCTGCGCTCGGCCATCATCGGAGAGTCGGTAAAGCGCATAGGAAGGGCCATCGGTCATGAGATGATAGGCGATGTGCACCTCGGTGACTGGGGCCTTCAGATGGGCCTTATCATCGAGGAGCTCAAGGACAGGGGCATGGAGGATTTCTCCCTCTCGGACCTTGAGGAGATATATCCGGCTGCCTCTGCGAGATCAAAGGAAAAGGGTGCGGACGGAGAGCTTACGGCAGAAGCGGCAGATTTCCGAGAGAGGGCCCTTGCGGCTACGGCAAGGCTTCAGGAGGGAGACCCCGAGTGCCGCAGGATATGGGAGCATATCATGGAGCTCAGCCTTGAGGACCTTAAGCGCAATTATGACGCCCTCAACGTGAGCTTTGAGCTCTGGAAGGGGGAGTCCGATGCCCAGAAGTATATACCGGACATGCTTAAGGACCTTTGTGAAAGGGGCATAGCCTACGAGTCTCAGGGTGCTCTCGTGGTGGATATAGCCGAGGAGGGAGACTCAAAGGAATACCCTCCCTGCATAGTGCGTAAGTCTGATGGCGCATCACTTTATGCGACCACTGACCTTGCCACCATGGTGGAGAGGGAGCAGCTTTACCATCCGGACAGCTATATCTATATCGCAGACCTCAGGCAGAGCCTGCATTATTTAAGCTTTTTCAGGGTCGCTAAAAAGGCCGGCATAGTAAGGGAGGATGAAAAACTTACATTCCTCGGCTTCGGCACCATGAACGGAAAGGACGGAAAGCCCTTCAAGACCCGTGAGGGCGGAGTCATGAGACTTTCGGACCTGATAAAGGAGATAAATGACAAGGTCTTTGAGCGCATCAGGCAGACTAGGAGCGTCGAGGAGATAAGTGATGAGGAGGCAGGGAAGATAGCAAAGATAGTTGGCCTTTCTGCCCTTAAGTACGGAGATCTCAGCAATCAGGCCTCCAAGGATTATATCTTCGACATAGACCGCTTCACGAGCTTTGAGGGCAATACCGGACCCTACATCCTTTATACCATCGTAAGGATAGGCAGTATCTTGGATAAATATGACTCCATGGCAGAAGGTCAGAGGTCCCTTGGGACCGTCACTTCGGAGGCTGCCATCAATGAGGATGTATCAGGAAAGAAGCTTGCATTGTCCCTTGCCAGATACAGCGAGGTCATAGATGCGGCTTGGGAGGAGACGGCCCCCCATAAGATATGTCAGTATATCTATGAGGTATCAAATGAGTTCAACTCCTTCTACCATGACGTAAAGATACTTACCGAGCCGGACGAGGAGAAAAAGAGGAGCTACATAGAGCTACTCTCCCTTACAAGGCGGGTGCTTTTAAGCTGCATAGACATGCTGGGCTTTGAGGCTCCGGATAAGATGTGATATCAACTCTGCACCGTTTTGGGCATATTTGGAATGGGTTCGGGGGATCAGTCCCAGACGCCCCTTCTTAAGACATGCTCCAAGGTGCAGAGTATATTTATATAAGGATGACGGAAGAGATAAAGGATATAAAAAAGGCTATACTCTGCGGAGCCTCAAAAAACAAGGATGCTGATTTTGAAAGCAGCATGGAGGAGCTCAAGGGCCTTTCCATAGCCTGCGGCTATGAATGTGCGGGCATGGTGACCCAGAGGCTGGACCATTTTGATAATGCCACATATATAGGTCCGGGAAAGCTTTTTGAGATAAAGGAGCTTTTGGAGGAGACAGGTGCGGATACGGTCATTTTTTTAAATACCCTTACCCCCTCTCAGCTCTCCAATCTTGCAGACGGTCTTTCCGCAAGCGTACTGGATAAGACTGCCCTGATACTTGAGATATTCGGAGAACGGGCGCGAAGTGCGGAGGCAAAGCTTCAGGTCGAGTATGCAAGGCTCGGATATATGCTGCCAAGGCTCAGGGGCCTCAGGAAGGACCTTTCAAGACAGGGCGGAGCCGGAGGCTCCATGTCCAATAAGGGCTCCGGAGAGAAGCAGATAGAGCTGGACCGAAGGGTCATAGAAAAGCGTATGTCGGAGCTCCGAAAGAGGCTTGAGCAGCTTGAGGGAGCCAAGCGTACAAAGCGCCGGAGGAGAGAAAACTCAGGTCTGCCCCTGATCTCACTGGCAGGCTATACCAATGCCGGAAAGTCCACCCTGCTCAATAAGCTTGTGGAGCTCTATGGTGCTGATGAGGAGAAAAGGGTGGAGGAGAAGGATATGCTGTTTGTTACCCTCGACACCTCCACGAGGCGCATAAGTCCGAAGGGACACAGGGACTTCCTGCTGTCAGATACGGTAGGCTTTATAAACGGCCTTCCCCATGAGCTCATAAAGGCCTTCCGCTCAACCCTTTCTGAGATAGCTGATTCAGACCTGATACTTCAGGTAGTGGACTGTTCTGATGAGGAGCATCTGAAGCATATTCAGGTGACTGAGGACACACTGAGGGAGCTTTCTGCCTCGGGTATCCCGATGATATATGTGATGAATAAGGCAGATAAGGTCTATGAACGCCATGAGCTGCCGAAGATAAATGGTGACCATATCTTTATCTCGGCAAAGGAGGGCATTGGCATAGAGGAGCTCTGCGGCCTGATAGGCGAGAAGCTGAGGGAGGATATGCTGAGCCTTGAGCTTGAGATACCCTATAGTGATTTTTCAGCGGAGCATTTTATCAATACCCATGCCGAGGTATTGAAAAAGGAATATACCGGGAGCTCCATCGAGATAAGCTGTCTTATCGGAAGGCGATATATAAAGCGTATCAAGGAGTACATAAAACTTACACCATGAACGGAGATACAAAAGAGATGAACAATAACGAAAATACAAATGATGCTGCCCGCCGTCCCTACCCCTTTGAAAAAAGCTCATCGGGCTCTGACTCCCAAAGGAGCTATCCCTTCGAAAGGAGGGCTGCAGAGGCTGAGAACTCAAGAAGTTATCCCTTCGAAAGACGGAACGAAAGGCCGGGGAGAAGGTCCTATCCTTTTGAAAATGCTGCTTCAGAGGGCTCTGAGGCAGCAAGATCTTCAGCCAAGGGCAAGGGAAGGCGCGGAGGAAATTCAGCCTTTTCAATAGTTAGGAATTCCGGCAGGACAGGCAGCAGCGAGCGCCGGAAAGACAGGGATATCAGAAAGCATATGGGTCATGGCCCTAAGGTTCAGGAGGGCATGAGACCCCTTGGGGAGGATATCTCGGCTCCGATGAAGCTTAAGGTCCTTGAAAACACTGAGATAGGAACCTTCCTTGAGCTCAGGGATGAGGAGAAGGTCCTGCTTCCCTTTGCAGAGCAGACCGATAAGCCCAAGGTGGGAGAGCTCATCACCGTATGTCTGTTCCGGGATAAGGGAGACAGGCTCACTGCTACCATGAGGAGGCCTAAGCTTTCTTTGGGACAGACCGGCATACTTACGGTCACCGATGTGACCCGCATAGGAGCATTTCTGGACAATGGCATGCCTAAGGACATACTGCTTCCGTTCAGGGAGCAGACCGAGGGACCTAAGCCGGGGCAGCAGGTCCTTGTTCATATCTATAAGGATAAGAGCGGCAGGACTGCGGCTACCATGAGAGTGTATAAGCATCTTCGGGCTGACAGCCGCTATAAGGAGGGAGACCATGTCAGGGCCTTTGTTTATGAGATAAGCGAGAGGCTCGGGGTCTTTGTCGCCGTGGACAACAAATACTTTGGGCTCATCCCTTCCTCCGAGGTCTATACCAGCCTCAAGTATGGAGACGTAGTTTCGGCAAGGGTGACAAAGGTGAGAGAGGACGGAAAGCTGGACCTCAGCCTCAGGGAGAAGTCGTACATCTCCATCAATGAGGATGCCGAGGCCATACTCAGGGAGCTTGAAAAGATGGACGGAGAGCTGCCCTATGCAGACAAGGCGGACCCGGAGCTCATCGAGGAGGTATACGGCATGAGCAAAAATCAGTTCAAGCGTGCCTTGGGACATCTTTACAGAGAGAGAAGGGTAGCCATAGACCGGGACGAGGACAAGGTAAGACTGCTTTAAGACCCCTGATACTTAGACGTATTCCTTAGGCTCTCAATTATTCTTTTTATTTAGGTATTTTTCTGCCTCCAAGCATAGCAGGCTTGGGGGCAGTCATG
>DVNS01000104.1 GCA_018714145.1 Candidatus Avilachnospira avistercoris | reverse complement strand
GAAAATCAGATTTTTGTGTGAAAAATATCAAAATACTTAAATAAATGTCAAATTATTGAATTTACTTGGATATTTCCAAAATGTTAATATTCTGTTAACAGAAAGCGTTGAGCTTTATTTTTTTACAATATGAGGAGGTAATATATGAAATTAAAAAAGCTTGCGGCACTTTCGCTTGTTGCTGCTATGATGCTCTCACTTGCAGCCTGCGGCGGTAAGGCTGAGGAGACTACTGCAGCTGCAGCAGAGACAGAGGCAGCTGCTGATTCAGGTGCAGAGGCAGAGGATGCCGGTGCAGCTGACGAGGATCTTCCCGTACTTAAGGTAGCAGTTATGCCCTTCCTTAATTCCCTTCCTATTAAGTATATGGTAGAGAATGGCATCGATGTTGAGAACGGCTTCAAGGTAGAGACAGTTTACTTTGCAAACGGCAATACCATGAACGAGGCCCTTGCTGCTGAGGAGTGGGAGGTTGGTACACTTAGTGCCGCTGCTGTTAACTCACTGGCTATCTACGGCGCATACTGCGTAGCTGATGTGGCTCACTCAGAGGGCGGACTTTTCACACTGGCTCCCGCCGATTCACCTATCGCGGCTGTAAAGGGCTACAATCCTTCATATCCCGATGTTTACGGTGATCCCGAGACCGTGTCCGGCATAACCATCGCTACCACGACCGGTACCGTATCCCACCTCAATGTTATCAAGTGGCTTGAGGCTCTGGGCATGACCACAGAGGATGTAAACCTTGTAAACATGGACTTCCCTTCATCCTATCAGGCACTTCAGACCGGAAACTGTGATGTGGCAGCTCTTAACCCTCCCACATCCTTCCAAGCTGAGAGTGAGGGATATCTGGTAACTTCCAGCCTTTCTACTCTGGATGTTCCCCAGTATGACTCCATCATCTGCTCCAAGGCTACCTATGAGAACAGAAAGGATGTAGTTGAGAAGTATATCAAGGCCTTCTATCAGGCAAATGATGCCCTTCAGGCAGATCCCGATATGGCAGCTCAGCTCCTTCTTGACTGGTACACTGAGAATGGTTCAGCTTCAGACCTTGAGGCCTGCAAGACAGAGATAGAGACCCGTCCCTTCGTTACTACAGATGAGGCTAAGACCATCGTCCTTGGTGAGTCCGTACAGATCACCGGTGAGTTCTGGGTATCACAGGAGCTCCTTGATCCCGAGAGATTCCCTGATATAGCTACTCATGTGGATGATTCTCTTGTTAAGAATGCTCTTGGTTTCTGATAACTTAGCTTAAACATGATTGAAGTCCAGAGCCTGAAAGTTCTGGACTTCTTTTTCCATCAGGTCCCAGAGCCTGATGAAGCCTTATCTGCACCTTGTGCGGATATGATATCTCATTAGGAGGCTTTTTATGAATGAGTATATGCAGATGAAACGTAAAAAGGCCATCAAGTTCGGTATAGTTTCTGCTATCTCGCTTATAGTATTTTTCAGCATCTGGTATATCTGTACCGCAGTGCTGGAACTTAAGCCCGATTACATACTGCCGAGCCCGGTACAGGTACTTGAGGCCTTTATAGAAAAGCTTTCAAAGAAGGCTCCTGACGGAGCTACCCTCTTTGGACACATAGGAGCCAGCCTTCAGGTAGCCCTTTCCGGTTATCTCCTTGGAGCCATCATCGGAGTTCCCCTTGGAGTAGCCATGGCTTGGTTCAGAAAGGTAGACCTGTTCGTGACACCGCTTTTCGACCTTATCCGTCCCGTGCCTACCATAGCATGGATACCCCTTATGATACTTTGGTTCGGTATCGGCCTTGGCGCTAAGGCAGCCATCATATTCGTATCGGCATTCGTGCCCTGTGTCATCAATTCCTATTCGGGCATAAAACAGACGAAGCAGGTACACCTTTGGGTGGCCCAGACCTTCGGAGCCTCGAAGAGGGATATGCTGTTTACCGTGGCACTGCCTACGGCCATGCCGCTGATATTTACAGGACTTCGTATCTCCCTTGGTACCGCTTGGATGACCCTCTGCGCAGCAGAGATGCTCGCTTCCAACAAGGGCCTTGGATACATGATCCAGCTTAACCGTACCCTTGGCAGAGCCGATCTTATCATCGTCGGCATGCTTACCATAGGATTTGTAGGAACTCTGCTTACCGGTATACTTAATATACTTGAGAAGAGATTCGTGAAGGGAGGACGCAGAGGATGAGTAAAAAGAAAGGTGATAGAGAGGCCGTTATGTACGCCATACTGGCTATTGCCTCCTTCTTCGTATTTTGGTGGTTCATCACTACCTTTACTGCTGCAAAGCAGACCACTCCCGGACCTATAGAGGTCATCCAGCTGCTTATCAAGTCACTGTTTGAGCCCATAGGAAACTACACCATATTCGGACATCTGATGGTGAGCCTGCGCCGTGTTGCAGTCGGATTTTCAGTGGCTACTATCCTTGGCATCATCTTTGGTATAGCCATGGGTACCTCTGACTGGGCAAGGGCCATCATAAAGCCTATATTTGAGCTCTTAAGGCCCATTCCTCCTATAGCATGGATACCCATAGTCATACTGTTCTTCGGTATAGGAGAGCTTCCCAAGTATGTCATCACAGGTATAGGAGCATTTACAAACGTAACTCTTAACGCTTATACAGCAGCTGAAAATGTAGACCCCGAGCTCATCGGAGCTGCAAAGATGCTGGGAACTGACGAGAAGGGCATCTTCTTCAGAGTCATACTTCCCTCATGTACGCCTCAGATATTTGCAGGAATGCAGGTAGCCCTTTCCACCAGCTGGATGGCAGTGCTTGCCGCAGAGATGGTAGGAGCTCAGGAGGGCTGCGGATGGCTGATACTGAGAGGCAATGATACCCTTAATATAGCTCTCGTAATGGTCGGCATGATAGTCGTTGGCGTAGTAGGATTCCTGCTTGCCACCATCATGAGGATGGCTGAAAGGAGGTTCTGTTTATGGAACAGAATGGGAGACTAAAACCTATCATATCCCTCAGGGATGTGGGTAAGATCTTTTATTCGGAGCATAAGACCAATGAGGTCGTAAAGGGTATGAACCTTGATGTTTCTGAAAATGAGTTCGTGGTACTGTTCGGACCCGGACAGTGCGGAAAGACTACCATGATAAACCTTATAGCAGGCCTTGAGCTTCCCACCTCAGGAGAGGTAGACGTGGACGGTAAGAAGGTCACAGGTCCCGGCCCTGACAGAGGCGTAGTGTATCAGAGGACCTCGCTGTTCCCGTTCTGCACCGTCATGGGCAATGTGGAATTCGGTCCCAAGAGCCGCGGCATAGATAAGAAGACCCGCAGGGAGACAGCCCAGTACTTCATAGATCTGGTAGGGCTTCAGGGCTTTGAAAATACCTATCCCAACAGGCTGTCAGGAGGTATGAGACAGCGTGTGGGCATAGCAAGGGCCTATGCCAACAACCCCAAGGTCATGCTCATGGACGAGCCCTTCGGTCATCTGGATGCTCAGACCAGATATATGATGGAGGCTGAGCTTGAGAAGATATGGCAGAAGGAAAAGCGTACCGTAGTATTCGTTACCAATAACAGTGAGGAAGCCGTATATCTGGCAGACAGGATAATCATACTTACCAATACTCCTACCCATATAAAAGAGGAGGTAAAGGTAGATCTTCCGAGACCCAGAAAGTACAGTGATCAGGCTTTCCTTAAGATAAGACGGCAGATAGAGGATATCTGTGAGTCCACAAGGTAACAGGGAGGGAATGTGATGAGTGAACAGGATATAAAAGTTAAAGTTTCACATATGACTAAGAAGTTCGGAGATCTTTTGGTGCTCAACGACATTTCCTTCAATGTTAAGAAGGGAGAGTTCCTCTGTGTCGTAGGACCTACAGGCTGCGGAAAAACTACCTTCCTTAACTGTCTAACCAAGCTTGATGCCTATGAGCTTACCTCAGGTGAGATACTTATAAACAATGAGCCCGTAGATCTGATGAAGCATAACATAGCCTACATCTTTCAGGAATATTCTTCCTTCCCTTGGTACACCGTAGAGGAAAATATAGCCTACGGCCTCAAGATAAAAAGACGTCCCGAGAAGGAGATAAAGGAAGCCGTAGACGAGATGCTGGAGATGGTGGGACTTACCGAGTTCAGGAATTATTATCCGGACCAGCTTTCCGCCAGCATGCTGCAGCGTGTATCCATAGCGAGGGCATTTGCAGTTAAGCCTGAGCTCCTTCTGATGGACGAGCCCTATGGCCAGCTGGACAATGAGCTCAGATATAAGCTTGAGGACGAGCTTATCAAGCTCTGGAAGCATACAGGCACGACAGTCATTTTCATAACTCATAACATCGAGGAGGCTGTTTACTTAAGTGAGAATATCCTCGTGCTTACCAACAAGCCTACCACGATAAAGAAGGAGATAGTCAATGACCTTCCCCGTCCGAGGGATGTTACCGAGGTAAACTTCAATAAGCTGAGAGATGAAGTGACAGATCTTATCAAATGGTGGTAAAATATGGAGAGAAAGACTAAAAGGCCTAATATCATATTGTTCATGGCGGATCAGCTTCGGTATGATGCCCTTGGCTGCTACGGCAATACAGAGATACATACGCCTAATATCGACAGCCTCGCCCTTAACGGCAGCACCTTCGAGAACCACTTCGTGCAAAATCCGGTGTGCTCTCCCTCAAGATGCTCCATCATGACTGGACGCTATCCGAAGAACCATGGCACAAGGGATAACGGCATTCCCCTTCGGGATGAGGAGGTCACCCTTCCCGAGGTCCTTCGTGACAACGGTTATCTTACCGCAGCCATAGGCAAGATGCACTTTACGACCCAGTTCCGTCCCAAGGAAAATGAGGAGGACGACTGGCCCGAGGATATGTATGGCTTCGATATAGTGCATACCACCTGCGATACCAAGACAGGTGAGTATCTTGACTGGCTCAAGTCAAAGAGCGAGAGGGACTATGAGGTGGTAAAGATGCAGGGCGAGCGCAAGGCCAGGGAAGACAGGGCCTCCGCCGCTGATAAGGACTTAAGCGGTCCGCCTCAGGTATATCCCAGTGAGATAAATCCTGAGTACCATCAGTCCGCATGGATAGCTGACAGGATGATAGATATCATCAATGAAGCAGAGCCCGATAAGCCCTTCTTCGCACTGTGCAGCTTCGTGGACCCTCATCATCCCTTTGACCCTCCTGCACCCTATTCTACGATGTATGACCCGGATAAGCTTTCGGCTCCTATAAGGAAGGAGGACGAGCTTTTAGATAAGCCGCCTCACTTTATGAGACATCGCATAGGAAAGGGCTTCTCAAATGAGAAGTATGACTACAGGAGGCTGAGCGACCACGAGTGGGGAGAGGTCAAGGCAGCATATTATGGTATGGTAAGTCTGGTGGACGAAAACATTGGCCGTGTACTTAAGGCTCTTAAGGAGAAGGGTTTAGAAGATGATACACTTATAATGTTCACCAACGACCATGGAGAGATGCTGGGAGACCATGGACTTCTGTTCAAGGGTCCCTTCCTCTATGACTGCCTGATAAAGGCTCCCATGATAGTACAGTGGCCCAACGTGGTGCCTAAGGGAGCAAGATTTTCACAGGTGACTGAGCATGTGGATATCATGCCCACGCTGCTTGAGTATGCCGGAGTAAGGACGCCCTATGGGGTACAGGGCATGTCCATGGCACCGGTGCTCAGGGGCGATACGGGAGCAGGCAGGGATTATGCACTGACCGAGTTCAAGTGCTATGACTGGGGCCTCGACCTTAAGACCATCACCGGCAGGGATTATAAGCTCACCTACTATGCCGGCGAGAAGTTCGGAGAGCTCTATGACAGGAATAAAGATCCCAATGAGTTCGTGAACCTCTGGGATGATCCTGAGTATCAGGAGGTCAAGGAGCGGCTGCTTCGGAAGCTCCTCGACAGAGTCATAGAGACCGAGGACGTGCTGCCCATCCGTATAGGAAAATATTGATAAAGCCTTATAATTAAGATATCGGGGGCAAAGTTTTTTTGCCCCTGATGCTTTGTGTTTTGGAGGTAATTTATGCTTAAGCTGAGATCCAGAAGCGTAAGAGTGATATATATGCTGCTTCTTATATTGGTAAGCTCCGTATGTATTGCACTTATTGCCATCGGGTCTTTTCTTTCGTATAGGGACTCCATGATAAATGTGGTAGGCCAGTCCCGTTCCGATGTGCTTAGCCAGATAGGGAACAGGATGAGGGACGTAAAGAGCAACGCCTATACCATTTCCAATCTGTATTATAATGACAGGGGCTTCAGGGAGCTTGCCGAAGGTCTCAATGAGGACAATAAGGAGGAATTTTTCTCCTACATGGATGATATCACCAGTCAGTATAAGGTATCCTTCAACCAGATAAATCTGGACTATTATGCCGTGTATCTGTCCGTGGACGGCATAGGCTACTGCTCAATGGAGGTGCCTGAGGACTATGATTTTATAGACCCCACCATAAGGATATGGTATAGGGACCTTTACTATGCTGACGGGGATATCATAGACGTGGCGAGCTATACCGACAGGATGCTTGGAAAGAAGTCATTTATCGCAGCCCGTACCGTGTCCGATGAGGAGGGAGAGCTCCTT
>DVNS01000012.1 GCA_018714145.1 Candidatus Avilachnospira avistercoris | reverse complement strand
AAAAGATTTTCTCAGTCATATCAAAGAAAAAAGAGGTTTGTGATTCAAATAACTATTTACTAGATCAAATAAATCTACAAATATTGGTTTCAGATCTTATCATAAAACCGGTCAAGGCCCTTACGGAGATCAAATATGATTCCGTAAGGGTCTTTTTTTTTAGAAAATTTTACCAACGAATTTTGGCCTATTCTATAGTTTTACGTTGATTTTATACAAAAGTTTTTCATAATGCCTCTTGCATATTTGTGCCGTCACAACTTATAATTGCATTTGAGCTTCAGCAGTGTCTTATTTAGCCTTATTCTCTGAGCTTTGCTGAAGCAATCTGCATGGATGGGCGCCTTATAAAAGCCTTATGCAAAAAAAGTGATAAGCAATAGGCGATAGGCGCCAAAAAGGGACAGCTATGACCATCAATGAACTCGCAAAGCTGGCCGGTGTATCGATATCGACTGTCTCCAAGGTCATGAACAATAAGGACGACAGCATAAGCCAGAGCACCAGAGAGCGTATACTTAAGATAGCAAAGGAATACCACTATACCCCCACGGTCTCCGCCCAGAAAAAGCAGCGGAGCCTGAGTCTGGGAGTGATCTTCCGTTCGGCAAAGCGTATGAATCTTATGCTTTCCGGCATGATAGATGCTGCCCAGAAAAAGGGCTATACCCTGCTGGTGAGGGACAGCGCAGATGATATGGATACAGAGCATAAAAATATCTCCGCCCTCATCTCCTACAATGTGGATGGACTCCTTTGGGAGCCCGCAGGCGATAACAGTCTTAAGCTTGCGGAGGAGCTTGGCGCTCAGGATATCCCTTATCTGCTGTTCAATTCCGGATGCCCGGGGGCCATCAATCTGGATTACAGGAAAATGGGCTATTTTGCGGCAAGCGTCCTTATCGAGCACGGTCACAGGGATATAGCCTGTCTCCTTGCCGAGGGAAGCCGCACCGAAGCCTTTGCCGAGGGATATAAGCAGTGCCTTTTCGATCATCAGCTTCCCCTCAACGAGGAGCTGATATTTACCGGCATCACCGGAAGCCTCAGGCACAAGATAGCTGCCCACACCATCAGCGGCATCATAGTGTCCCATTTTCGCATGGCCGTGGAGCTCTACGAGGAGGTACATTCTCTTTATTATGAGCTGCCCTATGATCTGTCCCTCATAAGCCTCAGGGATGCCGGCCGGAGCGATATGAATTATCCTAAGATCTCCTCGATAGATATACCGTTTTATGACTATGGGGCCCATATGGCAGCGCAGCTCATAGCCCTTTTGGAGCGAGATGAGGCGGCGGGAGCCAGTGAGCCCAGCTTTCCCATACGCCTTGACGATCTTGAGACCGTGGGAGTGCCCTTTAACGACCACAGCAAGCGTGTCGTGGTGGTGGGCAGTATCAATATCGATAATTATCTCAATGTGGATGCCCTGCCCTATAGCGGAAAGACTGTGAAGTCCGTCATGGCCTCCTCTTATCCCGGAGGAAAGGGGCTTAATACGGCGGCCGGCATAGCGAAGCTAGGCCATCAGGTCTCCCTTATCGGAAAGGTGGGCAATGACGCCGAATCGGATGTAATATTTTCATCCCTTAATTCCCATCATGTAGATCCTTCGGGAGTGAAGCGCTGCAGAGATGCAAAGACCGGTCAGGCCCATATCTTCGTGCAGCCCGACGGAGCCTCCATGATAACCATTATGTCCGGAGCCAACAATCTGCTTGCTCCCTCAGACGTGGAGGCGGCCCGTAAACTTTTTGAAAATGCCTCCTTCTGCATCATGCAGACCGAGGTCCCCATAGATACCCTCATAAGGGCGGCGGAGCTCGCAAGGTCCATGGGGCTTAAGACTGTGCTCAAGCCCTCCACCAGCGGAAGGCTTCCCGCGGAGCTCATCAAAAATATAGATATCATCGTACCGAATGAAAGCGAGCTCAATGATATCTTACCGGAGTCAGGGGGAGGTCTCGAGGAAAAGGCCAAGGAGCTGCTTTCCCTTGGGGCAGGGACCGTCATCGTGACCTTAGGGGATAGGGGCTGCTATGTCAGGGATAAAAGCCGCGAAAAGTATTATCCGGCTCAGGAGTTTGACCCCATCGACTCCTCAGGAGCCTGCGATGCCTTTATAAGCTCCCTTGTGTCCTATCTGCTCTACGGCTATAGCATGGACGAGGCCATACGCATCTCCCATTATGCTGCAGGCTTCAGTGTCACGAGGCAGGGCGTCGTACCCTCGCTGATAGACCGAAGCTCCCTCGAGTCCTATATAAGGCGCAAGGAGCCGGAGCTTCTCGGCTCGGAGCCGGGCTCAGGTCATTGATAAAGATAAGAGACTGTTTCAAAATTTCAGAAAGCCATTTCGGCTTATAGATATAACTTATTTGTAAGATATCCTCAGCCTCCTGTTAAATTTGTGAGTGAAGCACGTCTTTTTAGACGGCAATTCGATAAAAATGGTAAAGTAAAAACTAAAAAAAGTTAGTAAAAGCCGCTTAACAATGGAGCATATCACTAATGCTTAACTAACGGCTTTCACTAACTTTTTTGATGTCCTTATGGCCTGCCTGAGCATTAAAGAAACATTTCCAGCAGGCATTTTTCCAATAAAGCTAAAGCTTCTGCCAAGGAGCCTTACTCCTTATGCAAGCTCCAAGGGCCGATATGTTTTCGCTTTTTCCCAGCGAAAAACACATTTCCTTATCTCTTTCCTACTATGGGAAGGGGATCGGGCTCCACGGTCTCTGTGGTCTGCATGCTGTCCATGAAGGCGATATACTCGTCCTTGGTCATGAGGGGCTTGTAGGCCTCGATATTTTCCTTGGCCTTAGCTGCACCATCCTTCATGAGCCTGTAGGCTGTCAGGGCAAATATCTTTGCAGTTACCACATAGGCAAGGTAGGGATCCTCGACCCTGATGTCAGGGTTGTGAAGTTTTCCGGTATATCCGCCGGTGCAGAAATGTACGAGGGGCATAAGTGTAGCCACGTCGCCGAAGTCGTCACTGCCGGTGGTATGTCCGCAGAGGTCGCGGCGGTTTGTGTATTTTCCTTCTGCTGCTATGTCTGAAAATACACTCTCGAGCACATCGGTGCAGGGATTGGGCACGCAGGACATATAGCCTGCCATGGTCTCTATCTTGACTCCGCAGCCTGTAGCCATGGCCGCAGCCTTAATGGAACGGTCCACCTTGAGGGAAGCGTCCTTATATGCCTCGGGAGTCTTGCCCCTTACGGAGTACTGCATCTTGACATTGTCTGCGATGACATTGACAGCCGTGCCTCCCTCGGAGATGAAGCCATGGACCCTGACGGTGTCCTGATCCCTGAAGCTCTCCTGCTGAAGGGCGATATTGACCATGGCAGCAGTAGCCGCATTGAGCGCATCCACGCCCTCATGAGGAGCATCAGCCGCATGGGAAGCCCTGCCGGTATAGGTCACGGTCTTATTTACGAAGCCGTTGCTGCTGCCGTTATAGAGGCCATAGTCTGCACCGGGCATGATATGATGTCCGAGGGCTATGTCCACATCGTCGAAGGCGCCCTCATGTATCATCTCACATTTTCCGCCGCCGTAGGTAAGCTTGCCTTCCTTTATAAGGTTGGACTTGAATTCCACGTCCACGAACTCCTCTGCAGGAGCAGCCATGAAGCAGATATTGCCGCCCATAGCCTCGGCTACCTCAGGGTCAGCAAGGGCCATGGCAGCACCTACTACTCCGGTAAGCTGGGCATTGTGTCCGCAGCAGTGTGAGCAGCCGGTCTCAGCCCAAGAATCGGGGTGATTGGGTATGGGAAGGGCATCCAGCTCTCCGATGACCGCAAGGGTGGGGCCGTCGGCAGAGCCCTTCTTTTTAAGATAGCTCTTAACACCGGTTATGGCGATGCCGGTCTCAGGCTCCATGCCGAGCTTCTGCATCTCTTCGACGAACTTGGCGCTGGTACGCTTCTCCTTGAATCCCAGCTCCGCATGGCAGAAAATGTCCTGTCCAAAGGCCATTATCTCGTCCTTTTTGCTTTCAATGATGTCACAGATCTTTTGTTCTATCCTGTCCATGATAAACTCCATTCCGCTCCTTAACGAGGGGCATTTATTTTCTGCCGGAGGATATCCGGCAAATACAGCATTTTAATTATACCACAGTCGCAAACGAAGGAAGCACGAGCGAAGCGAGTATTTACTTCGTCCGACTGTGGTATGAGCAATCTTAGATTGCGAATAGTATAAGCAGCGGCATCACCCAAATATCGATACTGTAAGGAACAGCGACGACATCAGTGATGCTATCAGTGATACTACCGTTATCTGGGTATTGATGGAAGGGCCTGCCGTATCCTTGAAGGGATCTCCCACGGTATCGCCTACTACGGCTGACTTATGGGTCTCGGAGCCCTTGCCGCCCTCATGTCCTGCTTCCACGTATTTCTTTGAGTTGTCCCAGAGTCCGCCCGAATTGGACATGAACAGGGCCAGCAGAAGTCCGCTTATTATATTTCCGGCAAGGAAGCCGCCTACTGCCTCCACGCCGCCCACGAAGCCCACAAGGAGCGTAGCGATTATGGCCATCAGTCCTGCAGGTATCAGCTCCCTTATGGCGCCGTCCGTGGCGATGTTTATACATTTGTCATATTCAGGCTGAGCGGTGCCCTCCTTGAGGCCCCTTATCTCCCTGAACTGTCTGTGGATCTCAGCTACCATACGCTGGGCATTGCGGTCCACGCCGAGTATCAGCATGGCGGAAAATACCGCCGGCACCGCAGCACCTATCAGCATACCGAAAAATACCAGCGGGTCCAGTATGTCAAAGCCGGTAATACCTTCTATCCCAAGACCTGCCGCAGCCTCATTGACCTCACTCATGAAGGCTCCTAAAAGGGAAATGACCGTAAGGCCCGCTGCCGCTATGGAAAAGCCCTTGGTTACGGCCTTGACCGTATTTCCTGCAGAGTCGAGCTCATCGGTTATCTCAAGGACCTCATCTCCCAGCTCGCCCATCTCTGCAAGGCCCCTTGCATTGTCCACGATGGGGCCATAAGCGTCATTGGAAACTATCATGCCCACGATGGAAAGCATGCCCACTGCCGCCATGGATATGCCGAACATGGCATACTGAACGGAATTGGCTCCGGTGGGGTCCAGTCCCTCGCAAAGCAGATATGCAGACAGCGCCGAGATGCCTATGCCTATCATGGCCGGCAGGGCGCTTATGAAGCCGTAGGCCACACCTGACAGTATGGTAAATGCCGGTCCCGAGCCCGAGGCCTTAGCCACATTGTGCACGGGAGGCTTGGTATCATCCGTAAAATAGTCCGTGGCTATACCTATGACCACTCCCACAAGTAGTCCAACGATGCAGGCTCCCCATATCCTTGCATTATAGCCTAAAAGCAGGGTAGCAACTCCGGTGAGCACCACATAGATGGCCGTGGTGATATAGGTACCGGAATTGAGGGCCTTGGTCGGACTGCCATGCTTTCCTATACGGGCACACATGATGCCGATGACCGAAGCCAAAAGGCCCATGGCCGTGTAGCAGAATACCATGCCCACATACTTACTGCCGCCCTCAAGCTTATCAAGAGCCGCCGCCATGATAAGGGCTGCCGCCATGGAGGCCACATTGGAGTCAAAGAGGTCCGCTCCCATGCCTGCCACATCGCCTACGTTATCGCCTACATTGTCGGCGATGACCGCAGGGTTCCTCGGGTCATCCTCAGGTATGCCGAGCTCGACCTTACCGGTAAGGTCTGCGCTTATGTCAGCTGTCTTTGTAAATATGCCTCCGCCTGCCTTGGCAAACAGGGCCATGGAGCTGGCTCCGAAGGAAAAGCCCAAGCACACGCTGGAGTCTCCGGTAAGGAGATAGACTAAAGCCACTCCTATAAGGCTGGCGCCTACCACCGCCATGCCCATGACTGCTCCACCCCTGAAGCCGGTCATGAAAGAGGGTGATATACCCTTCTTGGCAGCTACGGCGCATCTGCTGTTGGCGAGGGTAGCTACCTCTATGCCTATCTTACCTGCAAAGCCTGAAAATACTGTTCCCGCCGCATAGGCTATGACCATCTTGATATTGGGCACTATGCTTCCAGTCCATACGGGCTCCGGAAGGAACAGGAAAATGAGTATCGCAACACATATGCAGAACCTTGAAAGCACGATGAACTCCCTCTTAAGGAAGGTCCGTGCCCCATCCCGGATCAGTCCGCCCACATATCCGATCCGTTCGTTGTCCATGGGCTGTTTCTTTACCCATGCAAACAGCCATGCAGCATATAAAAATGCCGCCAGCGATACGATGATCGCTACGATTTCCATAGTTGACGCATTCATAAAAACCTTCTCCTTTTTTTGTGCAATTACGTCATAAAAAATTACCGAAATCGATTTAATTTTATTATAAATGTCGGAAAATTACAAGGTGCCTAAGGAAACATTGAAAAGAAAATGAAGAAGGTCAATAGCGTCCGTCTAATGGGTGCTTTGCTCCGGGACATAAGGCCCTGCTTCCGCCGCATCTCAAGGCACTGTCTTGAGCTCTCTTATACCTGAAAAAGATGCTGCCAAGGATATTTCCCTTAAGCATGGCAGATTTTAAACATTGAACGACAAAAACAGCTTGACATTACAAACTTGTTCCGATAGAATATAATAGCTGTTCAAAAGGGACAGCCTGTGCCTCAATAGCTCAGTTGGTTAGAGCATCTGACTGTTAATCAGGGGGTCCTAGGTTCAAGTCCTAGTTGGGGCGCTCAAGATCCGGAAATCATAGGTTTCCGGATTTTTTACTTTGCAGAGAAAGGAATGCTGGGAGGATAAGATGACACCGATAATAGATATGCACTGTGATACCATCTCAGAGCTGTATAAGCTAAGATATAATGATGCTGCTTTGCCGGAAGGAGGCTTTGAGGGAGCAGATAAGCCCGAAGCTTCGGCTGATGCCGGGGTGAAGGCCGCAGGAAAGGGGAGCAGCCTTCGCAGCAGCCGCCTCATGATAGACCTTCAGCGCATGAAGGATGCAGGATATATGTGCCAGAGTTTCGCCCTGTTTCTGCATCTTGGGAGGCTCTCAAAGGAGGGAAAAAGCCCCTTCGCCTATGCACTGGAGCTTTCAGACCTCTTTGATGAGGAGATGGAGAAGAACAGAGACCTTATAAGGCCTGTGATCACAGGGACTGAGATAGAGGTGAACTTTTCAAGGGGCCTCATGTCGGCCCTTAAGACCATAGAGGAGGGCGGAGCCTATGAGGGCAGCATTGAGAAGCTGGAGGAGCTCTATAAAAGAGGAGTCAGAAAATCTACCCTTACATGGAATTTTGAAAATGAACTGGCCTTTCCCAACCGTTCAGTATTTAATAAGGAAAAGGGTACCTGCGGCTGTACCGGCCTTGACACTGAAAATGGCCTTAAAAAGAAGGGATTTGAATTCGTAGAGGCCATGGAGTCCATGGGCATGCTGATAGACATATCACATCTTAATGATGCCGGTATCTGGGACGTTTTTAAGACGGTAAGGAAGTCTACTCCTGTGATAGCAAGCCATTCCAATGCTAGGGCCTGCTGTATGCACCCCAGAAATCTGAGCGATGAGATGATGAGGGAGATAGCCGGGCATGGCGGTTTATTCGGCCTTAATTTCTGCCCTTCCTTCCTTTCAAAGGTGCAGATGGATGGACGGGAGGAGAGCCGCATAAGGGATATGATAGTCCAGCTTAAGTATATGAGGGACGTGGCAGGCATAGATTTCATAGGCCTTGGAAGCGACTTTGACGGCATAGAAGGGGAGCTGGAGCTTTCGGGAGCACAGGATATGCAGAAGCTTGCAGACGCCATGAGCCTTTCCGGTTTCAGCGATGAGGAGATAGAGAAGGTCTTTTATAAGAATGCCCTGAGGGTATATAAGGAGGTCCTTGGCTAAGAAGGCTGAACCTTTATATCCTTGGGCTTCGTCATTTGCATGGCCGTTTGTCCAGAGCTTTCCAGAATTGATTTGATGAGCTCAGGGTCCTGTCGAAACATTAATAAAAACTTTTATCATCAAAATCATTGACAAATAGTCCGGTATTTAGTAAAATATGAAAGCTGTTTGAATAAAGCCGCCGATATGGCTCAATTGGCAGAGCAGCTGATTTGTAATCAGCAGGTTGAGGGTTCGAGTCCCCCTATCGGCTTCAATGGTTCCTTAGCTCAGTTGGTTAGAGCAACCGGCTCATAACCGGTCGGTCCTGGGTTCGAGTCCCCGAGGAACCATTTTTTATTATCATTTTGCCGGCGTGGCGGAATTGGTAGACGCCCGGGACTTAAAATCCCGTGGGAGGCGACTCCCGTGTCGGTTCGACCCCGATCGCCGGCAGTTTATATCATTTCGCCTATCGGCTCTATGATGCAGCAGACTTGGAAAGCTTCCCAACTGGGACAAAGCTGCGGCAAGGCCTGTGTGATATCGTAAAACTGAATGTGAAGCCAAGAAGCTGTATGGATATCCCATACGGCTTTTTTGTTTGAAAAAAAGTACTTGCAAAAAAAGAAACATTGCCCTATAATCCTTTAATATATTAGCATAGTAAAGTGATAACATGAAAAAGGAGCTCGGTATTATGAAGCGTATGGGTTATATAGCAGCAGCACTTATGGCAGCAGTCATATTTTCAGGATGCAGCACCACTGCACAGGCTGAGACCTCGGCAGCTTCAGCGGTCCCTGAAGCGCAGAACAGGCTTGAGGCCATAAGGGAGCGGGGCTATATGGAAGTGGTCATGGAGCCCTATCTTGCTCCCTTTGAATTTATAGATCCTTCGAAAAAGGGAGATGAGATGTATGTGGGAGCTGATGTGGAGCTGGCCAAATACATAGCTGAGGAGCTTGGAGTGGAGTGCAGGATCATTCCCCTTGATTTTGCTACGGTATTAAGCAGCATAACCGAGGGCAAGTATGACATGGCCATATCCGGACTCGCATATACGCCTGCAAGGGCGGAGGCCATGGAGATGAGCGATGGATATTTTTATAATTCTGAAAAGACCCTCTACGGCATCATGCTCAGGGACGGGCTCCTTGAGGAGATCAAGTCGACCGAGGATATGAAGGACTATACGGTGGTGGTCCAGAGCGGCTCCATTCAGGAGATATTTGCAGCGGAGCTTCCCGAGGGCTGTGCCGAGCTTAAGCGCGTGTCAGCAACGACCGATGGCTATCTGATGGTTCAGGAGGGCAAGGTGGATATCTGCATAACCGCCATCAAGCCTGCAGAGCTTTATATCAAGGCCAATCCTGAGTGCGGCATGAGCATTTCCCCGTATATAAGCTTTGAGGTGGATGAGGAGCTTGAGGGTACGAGGATATGTATGGAGAAGGGAGAGACCGAGCTCCTTTCAGCGGTCAATGATATCATAGACGAGGTCATCGAGACCGGCATATATGAGGAGTGGTATGAGGAATATTCGGAGCTTGCAGCCTCCCTTGGGGTGTGAGCTCATAGCTTGAACGGAGGCAGCCATGTTTGAGACCATATATAATATACTGGCGAGATACGGCGGAGTATATATTGAGGGACTGATAGGCACCCTCTGGCTTGCAGCCGTCACTGTGGTCTTGGGTACCCTTATAGGTACCCTGCTTGCAGTTATGGGTCTTGGAAGGATAAAACTGCTCCATGCCTTCGTCAGGTTTTATGTATGGATACTTAGGGGCACTCCGATATTGCTGCAGCTTTACTTTTTCTGGATATTCCTGCCTCGGGTGCTGCCCTTTGAATTGAGCGACACCGCCTGCATAGTGACGGCCCTCATCGTCAATGCCAGTTCCTATGTGTCAGAGATAATCAGGGCAGGCATACAGGCCGTGGACAGGGGTCAAGAGGAGGCTGCAAGGTCCTTGGGCCTTGACGGGCTTAAGACCATGAGATATGTGGTCCTGCCTCAGGCCATCAAAAATATCCTGCCTGCCCTTGGCAATGAGTTCATCAACATGATAAAGCAGGTCTCACTGGCATCGGTATTTTTCATAAACGAACTTACCACCTCCTACAGGACGGTGCTGTCAGCTACTTACAGGCCGGTGGAGTCCATACTCATAGCCGGAGCAATATATCTGTTCCTGACTACGGTACTGACATATATCATGGACAGATTTGAGATGAATTTGAAGAGAAGCGAGGCCTGAGTAAGCCTCAGGCGGAAGATTTAAAGGAAGAAAGATAGTATCGGGCTTGAAGACTTAAAGAAAGTCAGGCTGACTCAGACTTAGAGAGGAAATCTGTGCAGCCTGCAGGCCGTGGTAAAGGTCGTAGGTGAGGGCAGTGCCTGAGGCCATGGATAAAATAAAGGAGACGGGACGGAAGCTATGAATGACAGGGAATGGATAGAGGACTGGATAGAAAAAAATAAAGCGGTCTTTATAGAGGCCAATGACAAAATATGGGACTATGCGGAGCTGGCCTTCCACGAATACAAGTCAGCAGAGCTCCTCTGTGATATGCTTTCGGCATCGGGCTTTAAGATAAAAACAGGCATCGCAGGAATACCCACTGCCTTTACGGCAGAGGCCTCAGTGGGGACCGGCCGGCCCGTCATGGGCATACTGGGAGAATACGACGCCCTTTCAGGCCTGAGCCAGATGGCAGGAATGACAAAAAAACAGAAGAGGGAGGGCTGCCCCAATACAGGCCACGGCTGCGGACACTGCAGCCTCGGAGCAGGCTCCATGGCGGCTGCCATGGCGATAAAGGCCTATCTTGAGGAGCAGGGCGGCAATGGCACCGTGATATTCTTTGGCTGCCCTGCAGAGGAAGGTGCAGGCTCAAAGCAGTTTATGGCAAGGGCCGGAGCCTTTGACGGTGTAGACTTTGTCTACACATGGCATCCCTCTGATAAAAATGCCGTAGAGGCCGTACATATGAATGCCATCATGGGAGCGAATTTTACCTTTAAGGGCCTTTCCTCCCATGCGGGAGCCACGCCTTATCTGGGGCGCAGTGCCCTTGATGCCTGTGAGCTCATGAGCGTGGGCTGCAATTATCTCAGGGAGCACGTGATACCCGAGGCAAGGATACACTATGCCTATATAGATTCCGGAGGAAGTGCGCCCAATGTGGTTCAGGACCATGCCATCGTAAGATATGAGGTCAGGGCTCCTTATGTGGCTCAGGCCAAGGAGATATTTGAACGGGTAAAGGAGGTAGCAAGGGGAGCCTCCATCATGACCGGCACAAGCTATGAATGTGAGCTTGCCATGGCCTTTACGGAATACATACCCAACGATGCGCTGGCCTCCATAGCCGACGGCTGCCTTAGCGAGATAGGAGCTCCGAAGTGGGATGAGGAGGACTTTAAGCTTGCAAAGGCCTATCTGGAGAGCTACGGGGACGAGGTAAAGGCCAATATCAGAAGCAAGATGACAAAGCTTTATGGAGAGGAGAGGCTTGACGAATTATGGGAAAAGCCCCTCGATGGCGAGATACATCATTATGATTCAGGTAAGATAGATCTTCAGGCGGGTTCTACTGACGTGGGGGACGTGGGTGCTGCAGTGCCTACCCTCAATATACTGACTGCCTGTGCCTGTGTGGGCAATGTAGGACACAGCTGGCAGATGACGGCTCAGGCCGCAAGCCCCATAGCCCACAAGGGACTTTTGACCGCAGCCAAGATGCTTGCCCTTTGCTCCTTAAGGACGGCGGAGAGACCAGATATCATCGAAAGGGCCAAGGCCGAGGTCTTAAAAAGGAACGGAGGCAGCTATACCTGTCCGCTGCCTGACAGCGTGGCCCCTCCCCTCGATACCTATTAAGCATAGGTAAAGACCGAAGGTCACAGGCTTCCTGCTGCTTTTGGGTTTATGAGATAAGGAGCCTATTGACAGGCTATTTCTTCTGCGCTGGTATTTATTCTCCCGCCTTAATATTTTTCATTTATCCTGCCTTAGTATTTATTCATTTATCGTCTTGACAAAACGGAGCTTATTCCGTAAAATAAAGCAGGCTTGGCCGGAGGCTCGATTTTGCCTCCGGCCATATATCGAAAGGAATGGCTATGGATATACTCATTAAAGGCGGAGAAGTATATACGGCATCAGGTTTTGAGAGACGGGACATAGGCATACTATCGGGCAGGATAAGCTTTGATATCGACAGGAGCTTTGATAAATGTATCGATGCTTCAGGACTTTACATCATACCGGGACTCGCAGACGCTCACGTGCATCTGCGAGAGCCCGGTTTTTCTTATAAAGAGACCATCAGGACCGGTACCATGGCTGCCGCCCATGGCGGAGTGACGGCGGTCCTTGCCATGCCTAATCTTGACCCTGCACCCTGCGATGGGGCTTCCCTGAAAGAGGAGCTGGAGCTTATAAAAAAGGATGCCCTGATAAAGGTCATACCCTTTGGCACCATCACCATGGGCAGGAAGGGCAGGGGCGAGCTTTCCAATATGGAGGCCATGGCACCTTATGTCTGCGGCTTTTCTGATGACGGCACCGGAGTACAGGATGGAGAGCTTATGGAAGCTGCCATGAAAAAAGCGGCTAAGCTTCATAAGATAATATCGGCCCACTGTGAGGACGAGAGGGAGCTCAAGCCGGGAGGCTGCATCCACGACGGAGCCTTTGCCAAGGAGCATGGATATGTGGGCATCAATTCTGAGAGTGAGTGGAAGCAGGTAGAGAGGGATATAGAGCTTGCTGAGAAGACAGGAGCCTCCTATCATGTATGCCATGTATCCACGAAGGAGTCGGTAAGGCTAATAAGGGAGGCCAAGAAGCGGGGAGTTCATATCACCTGCGAGACCGGCCCCCACTATCTCATATATACGGATATGGACCTTGAGGAGTCAGGCGCTTGGAAGATGAATCCCCCCATCAGGAGCGCCGAGGACAGGGATGAGCTCATAAAGGGCATAAAGGACGGTACCATAGACTGCATCATCACTGACCATGCCCCCCACAGCGAGGAGGAAAAAAGCAAGGGTCTTTCAGGTTCTGCCTTTGGGATAACTGGGCTTGAGACCTCATTTTCAGCAGTATACACCTTCCTCGTAAAGACGGGCGTTATAGAGTTTTCAGACCTGCTTAGGCTCATGAGCGGAGCACCAAGACGCATATTTGATATACCGGGACCCAAGGACTATCTTAGCGAGGGGGATTTGGCGGATCTAGCCATAGTTGATCTTAATAAGCGCTACAGGATAGATGCGGATAGATTTTATTCGAAGGGACATTCTACCCTGTTTGATAAAAAAGAGGTCTATGGCAGCGTGGAGATGACATTTTCTGAAGGAAAACAGGTCTATCCCTTTGAGAAATAAGCCTGATATAGCAGTTTCCCCGGAAACGGGGCATGGATAATTAAGCTATCCGGCATAAGCTTTTATGGAAGCATTTCGATATAAACTGCTGTGACTTCCATAGGCTTTGAAATGCAGAGCATATATTAAATATATAATTAGTAAGTGAATGGAGGATAAGGATATGAAGGAAGAAGTTGCTAAGGGATTGCTTTCCATCAAGGCAGTATTTTTAAGGCCGGATGAGCCCTTTACATGGGCCAGCGGTATAAAGAGTCCCATCTACTGTGACAACAGGCTGGTGCTCTCATCTCCTGAGGTAAGGGAGCTCATAGAGAGCGGCATAGCCGAGACAGTGAAGAAGTATTATCCGGGGGCTAAGTCCCTGATGGGCACCTCTACGGCCGGCATAGCCCACGCAGCCATCGCAGCCTATAAGCTCGGCATGCCCATGGGATATGTAAGGGGCAAGGCCAAGGACCATGGCAGGAACAATCAGATAGAAGGCAGGCTCGAGCCGGGAGATAAGGTAGTGGTCATAGAGGATCTCATCTCTACCGCAGGCTCTGCCATCGAATGTGTGGAGGCCTTAAGGGAGGCCGGAGCAGAGGTGCTTGGTATCGTAAGCATATTTACCTATGGTATGAAGAAGGGCCTTGACAGGCTTTCAGAGGCAAAGGTGGAAAATCACAGTCTCTCCGATCTGGACACTCTTGTAAAGGTGGCAGTAGAAGGGGGCTATATCAAGGAAAGCGATGAGGTAAAGCTCCTTAAGTTCAGGGATGATCCTTCAGACGAGTCTTGGATGAAGCATTGATAAGGTAAAATGAAAATATCGGAGATCATAAGTCTCTGTTGGCTTGAAGTCCCGAAGAAGGTACGAAAAGGGCAGGGCTTTAAGCAAAGAAAGGGGCTCTGAAGCAGGGCATAGGCAGGAATTCAGATAGTTAGGGAGGACAGCATGAAGAAAAACATCAGAAGCGTGATAGATATTTTGGACCTTTCAAAGAGGGAGGTCGAGGAGCTCATGGATACGGCGGATGCTATCGAGGCGGACCCGGCTGCATTTTCAGAGGTATGTAAGCATAAGCAGCTGGCGACACTGTTTTTTGAGCCATCCACAAGGACCAGACTGAGCTTTGAGTCTGCCATGCTGTCTCTGGGAGGCTCGGTGCTCGGATTTTCCTCGGCAAATTCAAGCTCGGCCGCCAAGGGCGAGAGCGTATCCGATACCATTGAAGTCGTGAGCAATTATGCGGATATCATTGCCATGAGGCATCCGAGGGAGGGCGCTGCCTTCGTGGCCTCTCAGCACTCTAACGTGCCTGTCATAAATGCTGGAGACGGGGGACATTTTCATCCCACCCAGACCCTTGCCGACCTGCTATGCATACGCAGGAAGAAGGGAAAGCTTGACGGCCTTACCATCGGCATATGCGGAGACCTGAAGTACGGACGCACGGTACATTCGCTGATAGATGCCATGCAGAGATATGAGGGCACGAGATATGTGCTGATATCTCCCAAGGAGCTTAGACTGCCGGCATATATGACGGATAAGCTCAGGGCAGAGGGAGCTGATTTCGAGGAGAAGCTTGAGCTTGAAAGTGCCATACCAGAGCTGGATGTGCTCTATATGACGAGGATACAGAAGGAGCGCTTTGAGGACGAGGCTGAGTATCAGCGGCTCAAGGACAGCTATGTGCTGACCATAGACAAGCTTGAGCATGCCAAAAAGGATCTCTGCATCATGCATCCCCTGCCCAGAGTCAATGAGATATCGGTGAAGGTGGATGAGGACGAGAGGGCCTGCTATTTTTACGAGACCTACTGCGGAAAGCAGATGCGCATGGCCCTTATCATGAAGCTTTTAGGCCTTTCCGGAGCTGCCCCTCTTTGTGAGGAGGAGCATAAGGCTGAAAAGGCTCCGGCAAAGATATATGAGGGCATAGGCGAGTGTCCCAACAATGCCTGCATATCAAAGACAGAGCAGGAGCTTCCGGCACGCTTTGAGCTGGTGGATGAGAAGGAGCATATATATCGCTGTATCTACTGTGATGCCTTGGTAAAGCTTGAAAGCTAAGCCTAGGCTTTGCTCTAGGCAGTTTGATATAGCCAGCGGTCTGATGCTGAAGGAGGGTGTTTATGTCCCATATGGGTGACGGACCTTTGACAAATCTTCCGGAGCCGCTCAAAAAATAAATGTAATAGAGATATATAATTATAAAATATAAGCACAGTAAGACGGATCGGTCTTCAAAAAGCCATGCTGGTTTTGTTTGAAGGCCGGTCTTTTGTA
>DVNS01000103.1 GCA_018714145.1 Candidatus Avilachnospira avistercoris | reverse complement strand
AGTGATTTTATAAAGCTTTTGGAAGGGCATTTTGATAATAAGGAGCAGTTTGAGGCTATGAAGGAGCAGGGGACAGAGTTCCCCTATGCAAAGCATATAAACACGGCTTGCAATGATAAGATAGACGGGCTGCCTGAGAACTTCGGCGGTGTATTTCTGCTGGAGGAGAGTTATTACACCCAGCATGGAAGGACCAATGCCTCTCCGCATCTGTTCCTGTTTACTGAGGAGGACGGAGGCATAAAGCTCAGCTCCTATGAGATGCCTGAGGGCTATACCAAGGAAAGCTTTACGGCAGAAAAGCTTGGACGGCTTGATTACGCCGGACTTAAGCCCTCTGCAAAGTTCACGCCGGCCATATACAGGCTTAAGGACGGAGTCTGGGAGGGCGGCAGCGTAAGCATGTTTACGCCGGTGCTTAAGTTTGAGCTCTTTGAGCGCTTCTCCGAGGACAAGCTCGAGGTCTCTGAGTCCATGGAGCTTAACGGCAAGCGCACATTTGGCTTTGATGAGCCTATAGTCTATAAAAGGATATGCTTATAACCTTGCATAAACGACATCGTTCAAAAATGATGAAACAGGCTTGTTTAATAGCCTGTTTTCTTTTATAATGAAAAGCTGTTACAAATGTTTGCCTGCGGGCTGCGAAAAAGTTGGATAAAGCTTAAAATCAAATACTGACAAAGTAGCGGCAGCCAGACCTTGCGAAGCAGCAGTCCGAGGCGTATGTTTCCAAAGATACTAAACATTCAAATTCTTGTACATAACAATAAAGGATAGAATAAGTATTAAAATATAGAATGGGCAATATTAATATAAAAAACACATATAAAACCGCTGATCCAAAGCAGGATATCCCGAATACTGAGCCTGTGCGCCAGTATTATTTTATAGACAAGCTTAAGGAACGGCTACGGGCAGAAACCTGTTATAAGAAGCCTGAAAACGATGACCACGCTGCAGGCAGCAGCCACGGTCTTAAGTATTCCGTCGTGACCTTCGGCTGCCAGATGAATGCCAGGGACTCGGAAAAGCTCTGCGGCATACTTGAGGCCATAGGCTATGCTGAGACGGAGGACGAACTCTCGGCAGACCTTGTGATCTTCAATACCTGCACCATCAGGGAAAATGCAAATGAACACCTCTACGGAAGGCTTGGCCGGATCAAGCAGTCCAAAAAGGCAAGGCCCGACATGGTGGTGGCTGTCTGCGGCTGCATGATGCAGGAGGCGGACGAGGTAGAAAAGCTCTCCAGAAAATATCCGTATATAGACATCATGTTCGGGACCCATAATTTTTATAAATTCCCCGAGCTGCTTTACGATATGTTTGAAAAACGGGAAGGACACTTTGTAAATGTAGATGACGCCTCGCATGATATACTGATAAGTTCGGATTTTACCGAGCATGATAAGGCTCCTCATGCCATTTTAAGCCTCGGAAAGAGAAGGCCCGGCTCTGCGCTTAATGAGAATAAAAGTAAGGACGGGCAAAACAGAGAAGAACAAAGCAAAGAAGAGCTAAATAAAGAAAATAACGAAAAGAATATCAGCGGGAAGAGAGACGACAAAAAAGAACTGAAGCTTCCGAAAAAGATGGTAGTTTCGGTCTGGAAGGATAATTCAGACATCGTGGAGGAGCTTCCCAACAGCAGGCGTTTTCCGTTTAAGCAGGGCGTCAACATTAGCTATGGCTGCAATAATTTCTGCTCCTACTGTATAGTGCCCTACGTGAGGGGACGGGAAAAGAGCAGGGAGAAGGCTGATATACTTAAGGAGATAAGGCGCCTTGGAGAGGACGGAGTAAAGGAGATAATGCTGCTTGGGCAGAATGTCAATTCCTATGGCAAGGACTTAAGCACTCCGGTAAGCTTCGCTAGGCTCCTTACGGAAGTAGATGAGCTCTGTGACGAGGCAGGCATAGAGCGCATACGCTTCATGACCTCCCACCCGAAGGACCTTTCCGATGAGCTCATTCATGCCATGGATTGCGGCAAGCATATCATGCACCAGTTCCACCTGCCGCTTCAGTCAGGCTCTGACAGGATACTTAAGCTGATGAACAGGCATTATGACAGCGCCGCTTATTTTGAACGGGCTGAGAAGCTTAGAAGGGAGCTGCCTGATATTTCCATCAGCACGGATATCATCGTAGGCTTCCCGGGCGAGACCGAGGAGGATTTTGAGGCAACCCTCGATATGGTAAAGAAGATGCGCTATGATGCGGCCTATACATTTATCTATTCGGAACGGGAGGGAACTCCTGCGGCCTCATTCCCCGATAAGGTGCCTGAGGATGTGGTGAAGGAGCGCTTCCAGAGGCTGCTTTCGCTGCAGAACCGCATAGCGGAGGAAAACTGCGAAAGGCTCGTGGGAAGGGTCATGCCCGTGCTATTTGAGGAGCTCAATGATAAGGACGGACTTCATGTGAGCGGACGCCTTGAAAATAATTCAGTGGTCCATGTATACGGAGATGCTTCGCTCATAGGCAGCATCAGGGACGTAAGGCTTGTTAAGGCTCATGGATTTTATTATACGGGAGAGTTAATATAAATGGCTGAAAAGAAAATGTCACCCATGATGGTGCATTATCTGGAGACAAAAAAGCAATATCCTGACTGCATACTGTTTTACCGCCTCGGGGATTTCTACGAGATGTTCTTTGATGATGCCAAGCTTGCGGCTGAGGAGCTGGAGCTGGTGCTTACGGGAAAGGACTGCGGCCTCGATGAGAGGGCCCCGATGTGCGGCATACCCTATCATGCAGCGGATAACTATATAACGAGGCTCGTAAAAAAAGGCTATAAGGTCGCCATAGCGGAGCAGACCGAGGATCCTAAGACTGCAAAGGGTCTTGTACGCAGGGAGGTCATAAGGGTGGTGACCCCCGGCACCATCATAGCCAGTGAGGCCCTTGATGATGGAAGGAATAATTATCTCATGTGCATTGCGTATATCTGCGGCGTCTTCGGAGTGGCGGCCATAGATATCGGCACAGGAGATTTTTATTTGTCGGAGACTCAGGAGCTCAAGTCCCTTCAGGACCACATCACCCATTTTTCGCCTTCGGAGATAATAGTCAATGATGAGCTATTTATGTCCGGTGCGGATGTAGAAAAGCTCAGGGAGAGGGGACATTTTGTCATCACTCCCCTTTCGAGGGAGTATTTTTATGAGGATAGGGCGAGGGAGCTTCTTAGCACCCATTTTCATGCGGATATAGCAGGGCTTGGCATAGCTGACCTTCCCTCCGGGCTTATAGCCGCCGGAGCTGCCCTCAGGTATGTCTATGATACCCAGTTTTCAACGGTCAGCTATATAACCGGTATCAGCATATACAATCTCTCCGAGCATATGATACTCGATTCCTCTACCCTGAGAAATCTTGAGCTTTTAGAGACGCTTAGGGAAAAGGAAAAGAAGGGGAGCCTTTTATATGTGCTGGATAAGACAAGGACGGCCATGGGCGCAAGGCTGCTTCGTACCTTTATCTCAGAGCCCCTTATTAAGAAGGCGGCCATAGAGGAGAGACAGGATGCAGTGGAGGAGCTCTGCGAGAGGTTTATAGACAGGGAGGAGATAGCCGAATATCTGAGACCGGTCTACGACCTTGAGAGATTGCTCTCTAGGATAAGCTCCATAAGCGCCAATCCCCGGGACCTGCTCATGTTCCGCCAGTCCATTTCCATGGTTCCTGCCATAAAGACTGCCCTTTCGGTATTTTCAGCCCCTCTTTTAAAGAAAGTGTACGAGGGCCTTGATGAGCTGCCGGAGATATATGAGCTCTTAAGCCGCTCCATAGATGATGATGCACCGGTCTCGGTAAGGGACGGAGGCATCATAAAGGAGGGATTTGATGAGGCTGCGGACAGGCTCCGTTATGCAAAGAGTCACGGCAGGGAGCTGCTCCTTAAGATGGAGCAGGAGGAACGGGAGCGCACCGGCATCAGGAGCCTTAAGATACGCTTCAATAAGGTATTCGGCTATTCGATAGAGGTATCGAATAGCTTCAAGGATCAGGTGCCGGAGCATTATCGCAGGCGCCAGACCCTTGCAAACGGCGAGCGCTATACAACGGACGAGCTTGAAAAGCTGGAAGAGGAGCTCCTCGGAGCAGAGGAGAAGCTCAAGTCCCTCGAATTTGAGCTGTTTAATGGAGTAAGGGAACGGGTAGCGGGGGAGGCCGGAAGGATACATAAGCTTTCGCAGGCCCTTGCTCTTCTGGATGTGCTTTGTTCGCTGTCACTGGTGGCCCAGAGAAATAATTTTGTAAGGCCTAAGATAAATGAAAACGGCAGCATCAATATCAAGGACGGACGTCACCCGGTAGTTGAGATGATGCTTGGAAGTGAGCCCTTTATTCCCAATGATACCTTCCTTGATGAGGGGGACCACAGTCTCAATATCATCACCGGACCCAATATGGCGGGTAAATCCACATATATGCGTCAGGTGGCGCTGATAGTGCTGATGGCCCAGATAGGCTCCTTTGTGCCTGCATCGAAGGCTGACATAGGTATCTGCGACAGGATATTTACGAGGGTAGGCGCTTCGGATGACCTTGCCAGCGGCCAGTCTACCTTCATGGTGGAGATGACTGAGGTGGCAAATATACTCCGCAATGCTACGAAGCACAGCCTGCTCATACTTGATGAGATAGGCAGGGGAACCTCGACCTTTGACGGACTTTCCATAGCTTGGGCGGTGACCGAGTATATCAGCAATAAGGAAAAGCTCGGGGCCAAGACCCTGTTTGCCACCCATTATCATGAGCTTACCGAGCTTGAGGGCAAGCTTCCGGGCGTGCATAATTACTGCATTGCAGTAAAGGAAAATGAAGACGGCCTTGTGTTCCTGAGGAAGATAGTGCCGGGAGGTGCGGATAAGTCCTACGGAGTTGCCGTGGCCAGACTGGCAGGAGTTCCTGAGGAGGTCACGGGAAGGGCCGACGAGATATCCGAGGAGCTGAGCCGTGCCGATATAGTGAAGGCTGCAAAGCATCTTAATGCGGACGGCAGCAAGGCCGTGGAAAAGCCCCAGAAGGGCATAAAGGTGGATATCACAAGGGACGAGTATAAGCTCTGGAAGGATGTCATAGGAAGACTTAAGAAGACCGATGCTGCCAAGCTTACGCCCATCGAGGCCCTTTTGATGGTCGATGAGCTCCAGAAGGAGCTTTCAGGTGCAGCTGAGTGATACAAGAGAAGTTATTTTTAGTTTTTAATTATATTTTAAAGCTGAGCTGCTAAAACCTCAGCCACCTGATGTTTGCTTTGCAAGGTCTGCAGGCTGAAGTTTTGCAGGAGCTAAAGATTTTAGCTTTTTAAGGTTAATGATATTTTTAAGCTCTGAACTTTTATAACAAGCCATGATTCATTTACTTAGTAAGGAGACCATAGATAAGATAGCGGCCGGGGAGGTCATCGAGCGTCCTGAGAGCGTTGTGAAGGAGCTTATCGACAATGCCATAGACAGCGGTGCGGATAAGATAAGCATCGAGATAAGGGGCGGAGGCGTTGAACTCATCAGGGTGACGGACAATGGCTGCGGCATAGGCAGGGGGGATATAAGGACTGCCTTCCTTCGTCATGCCACATCAAAGCTGAGTACGGCGGAGGACCTGCAGAGCATACGGACCATGGGCTTCAGAGGTGAAGCCTTGGCATCCATATGTGCAGTGTCTAAGACCGAGCTTATCACCAAGGAACGGTCGGAGCTTTCAGGCCTTCGCTATGTCATAGAGGGAGGGGAGGAGAAGTCCCTTTCAGAGGTAGGTGCTCCCGACGGTACTACGGTCATAGTCAGGGACCTTTTCTACAATGTGCCTGCAAGGCTCAAGTTCCTTAAGCAGAGAGCCACCGAAGCCTCCTATGTAGCCGACATGGCAGAGAAGGCGGCCCTGTCTCACCCGGAGATAGGCTTTACATATATAGCGGATAGGAAGACAGTGTTTTCCACCTTGGGCGGAGGACGGCTTTCTGAGGCCATCTATACCATATTCGGAAAGGATATAGCAAGGAACCTTATCAGTATAGACCGAGAGGATGCCGGCCATGGCATCGGCATCTTGGGCTATCTTGGAAAGCCGGTCATATCAAGGTCGAGAAGGGACTTTGAGATATACTTTGTCAATGGAAGACATATCAGCTCCCGTATCATAGAAAAGGCCATAGAGGACGGATACGAGGGCTATATGATGCAGCATCGCTTCCCCTTTACCGTGTTTTCCATAGAGATGGACCCGAGGCTCTTGGATGTCAATGTCCATCCCAAGAAGATGGAGGTCCGCTTTTCCGATGAGATAGCCGTCTATGAGACTGTGAAGAAGGCCATAGCGGAGGAGCTTCATAAAACTGAGCTGATAGTGGACGGCGGAGCCTTTGCCGATAACAGGAAAAAGAATAATGTCAGCGGTCTTCACCAGTCTGAGGGTATAGACCATGCTGCTTCTGCTTTTGAAAAAGGTGCAGGGACAGCTCCGGAGGAAAAGCTTAGAGCTTCTAAGGTGATAGGAAGCATGGACGCATCAGCCATGGCTTCGGAAGAAGCGGAAGGTATTTCCGGCTCATACCATCAGCCTTCATATACAAGGGCAGAACCCTTTGAGGAGCATAAGCTTGACTTTATGCTGAGGGAGCCTGAGTCCGAGGATTCTAAGGCCGATGCGGGAGCATTTTCCCAGATGGAGCTTCCTGAGGAGGTATTTTTATCCAAGAAGGCCTTGCCTCAGTTTAGGCTCATAGGACAGGTCTTTGATACCTACTGGATGATAGAGTATAAGGACGCCCTCTATCTAATCGACCAGCATGCCGCTCATGAGAAGGTCAATTATGAGAGGCTTCTGAAGCGTGTAAGGGAGCGCAGGCCTGAGTCCCAGTATATCTATCCCCCCATACTCCTTAGCTTGGGCATGAGGGAGGCAAGGGCTGTCACGGACAATCTTTCTGCCTTCTCGGAGCTTGGCTTTGAGATAGAGGAGGCGGGAGAGCGGGACTTCGTGGTAAGGGCAGTGCCTGCGGACCTTCCGGAGCTCGACAAGAAGGAACTCCTTCTGGAGATAATAGATGAAGCCTTTGATGAGACCGGAAGGGGCAGGGGCCGTACTGGCTATGAAAGCATCAGCGATAAGCTCGCCTCCATGTCCTGCAAGGCTGCGGTCAAGGGCAATAATTTTCTGTCTGAGGCCGAGATGAGGGAGCTCATCGGAGAGCTTCTGACACTGGATAATCCTTATGCCTGTCCCCATGGAAGGCCCACCATAGTCAGGTGGACCAAGTATGAGCTGGACAAGCTCTTTAAAAGGATAGTTTAACTTCATGTATTACTGGGAATGTGAAAACAGCATAAGGCCGCCCCTTATAGTCATAGCCGGTCCCACCGGAGTGGGCAAGACAGCTGCCTCGGTGAGGCTTGCAAAGGAGATAAACGGGGAGATAGTCTCTGCCGACAGTATGCAGATATATAAGTACATGGATATCGGCACGGCAAAGGTGACGAAGGAGGAGATGGAGGGAGTGCCCCATCATCTTATCGACATACTGGAGCCAGATGAGGACTATGACGTTACAAGGTTCAAGGAGATGGCTAAGGAGGCCGTTTCCGGCATACTGAAAAGGGGCAGGGTACCGATAGTATGCGGAGGCACGGGCTTTTACATACAGGCTCTGCTATATGACATAGATTTTACCGAAGAGGGAGACAGGGAGGCCTCGGAACGGATAAGGGAGCGCTACTATAAGGAGGCCGAGGAGCTGGGCCGCAGGGCAGTCCATGAGAGGCTCCTTAAGATAGACCCGCTGTCTTATGAGCGCATCCCGGCCAATAACCTGAAGCGGGTAGTCAGAGCCCTTGAGTTTTATGAGCTCCATGGGGAGCCCATCTCGGCCCACAATGACAGAGAAAAGGAAAAGCGAAGCCGCAGTCCTTATGACTACAGGCTCTTTGCCCTCACGGACGACAGACAGAGGCTTTATGACAGGATAGACAGGCGGGTCGACCTTATGATGGAGCGAGGTCTCCTTAATGAGGTAAGGGAGCTTCGGAAAATGGGCATAAGAAGGGACGCCACCTCGATGCAGGCCATAGGCTATCGTGAGCTCCTGCGGTACCTTGATGAGACGGAGCAAGGAGCAGATACTTCGGCGGAAGAATGGCGCAGGGCTGGAACTGGATTAACAGAGCCTAAGCCCATGAATATCTCAGAGACAAAGAAGTTAGATACTGCCGCCTTCTGTGGGACTGAGCCTCATGGCAGGGCTGCATCTGAGGATAGCTTTCGGAATAGCATTGTGGATGGCATCGTGGATGAGGACGAGCTTCTTAAAAAGGCGGTCGATGACATAAAGAAGAACTCCAGACACTATGCCAAGCGCCAGCTGACTTGGCTCAGGCGTGAGCCGGAGGTCATAGAGATAAATATATCGGAGACAGGAGATATAGCAGATGAGTTTAAAAAGCATTTGTATGGAAATGGGGATATCCCCGGAGGTATATGATTACTGCGCTGCCAAGGAGGGCGAGCTTTCAGAGCGCTTTCGTGAGATAGACGAGATATTTGAATATAATCAGATAAAGGTCCTTAGGGCCATGCAGGAGGCCAAGGTCTCGGAGGCCTGTCTCGTGGAGACCACGGGCTACGGCTATAATGATATGGGCAGGGATCGGTTAGAGGAAGTCTATGCCAAGGTGTTTAAGACGGAGGATGCCTTGGTCCGCTCCCAGATAGTCTGCGGCACCCATGCCCTTGCCACTGCGCTCTTTGGCAACACGAGGCCGGGGGACGAGATATTTTCACCGGTGGGACTTCCCTACGACACCCTGCTGGAGGTGCTGGGTGTGAGAGAGGCCAAGGGCTCCCTTAAGGAATACGGCGTAAGCTTTGCTTACTGCGACCTGCTACCTGACGGCAGCTTTGACTTTGACAGCATCAGGAAAGGCATCAATGAGCGTACCTCCCTTGTGACCATACAGAGGAGCAGGGGCTACTCGGACAGGCATACCCTTTCCATAGCTGAAATAAATGAACTCATAGAGTTCGTAAGGTCAGTAAAGCCCGCTGTCACGATAATGGTGGATAACTGCTACGGCGAGTTTATTGAGCTTACGGAGCCCTCGGAGGTGGGGGCAGATATGGTGGTAGGCTCACTTATCAAAAACCCCGGCGGCGGCATAGCCCCCGTGGGCGGATATATAGCCGGCACCAAGGAATGTGTGCAGAATGCCGCAGCAAGGCTCACTGCTCCGGGACTTTATAAGGAGCTGGGACCCTCCCTCGGAAATAACAGGCTGTTATATCAGGGCCTTTTCATGGGACCTTCAGTTGCAGCCTCGGCAGAGAAGGGAGCAGTGCTGCTTTCGGCAGTTTACGGCGGACTTGGGTTTGAATGTGCTCCCGATACATGGGCACAGAGGGATGACATCATCGAGGCCGTGACCTTCCATGACCCTAAGCTTGTCATGTCCTTCTGCAGGGGAGTGCAGAGGGCTGCCTCAGTGGACTCATTTATCAGGCCTGAGCCTACGCCTACGCCGGGCTATGCCCATGACATAATCATGGCCGCTGGCTGCTTTATATCAGGATCCTCCATAGAGCTTTCGGCAGATGGACCCCTGCGTGAGCCATATACGGTATATTTTCAGGGAGGTCTTACCTATCCCCACTCCAAGTTCGGAGTCATGATGAGTCTGCAGCAGCTCATAGACGACGGATTTATCTCAAAGGAGAGGCTGAGTTTGTAAGGTTGGAGTATAAGACAATGAAAATCTATGAGTGCCTGTCAAAACGTCAACCTCTGGCTGTCTTTG
>DVNS01000011.1 GCA_018714145.1 Candidatus Avilachnospira avistercoris | reverse complement strand
GATAAGGCGCTCCTTCTCATCTGCAAAGTCAGATGAGGCAGTGGAGAAGGTGCTCGACATATTTGATAAGACTCCGAACAACGAGGAGTTCCTCAGATATGTGGAGAAGTTCAGGGTATTTATTTAAGACTGAACTGCCTGTTTTTCCATGAATAGGTAAATATCATATATAAAAACTTCTGCCGAAGGGTATCGCGATGCGGACACCCCGGGGCAGAAGTTTTTTAAATCCTGTTTTGAATTAGTATTGATTTTGAATTCAATGCTGCCAGAAATCTCAAAGATTTTTTTGATCCTTGAAATCAAAGAGCTGCGCATTTGCTAAAGCTGTCAAAGCCTTTTATAGGTACAGAAGCGGTAGCTTATGCCGTTATGCAGCTTTTCCTCACTTTCGGATATAAGGCTGAGACCTGACTCCCTGTCAAGGTCGGGATAGAAGGTATCAGCCTCTGAGGGACAGTTATTTTTAGTAACATAAAAGGTATCGCAGCAGGGGAGCAACAACCTGTATATGCTTTCTCCTCCGATGACAAAGACCTCAGATGTATCTTCAGGAAGCAGCTCAAAGAGCTGCTCTTTGCTGTTTACATAGATGAGCTCGGTCTCAAACTCATTTGCACGGGCTTCCACTGATTCATTTGAGTGTGCTGCACGCAGAATGGAAGCTTCGGCAGGCGCTGAATCTTTTCGGCCCGCTTCAAAGGCGGCTGCATCCCCATAGCTTCCCTTTCCGCCGGCTGACGATGAAGGGGAGAGCTCCATGGACGGCATGGCTTTAAGAGCTTCCGTGATGCTTGCTGATGCCTTTGAAAGCGTCTTTTCAAGAGCCTTGTCAAGGGATCTGGTCAGGACTATGTTCCGCCTTCCCTTGAGAGGTCTTCCTCCGGGGAAAGACTCAAGAGTCTTTCTGCCCATGACCACGGTCTTTCCCATGGTCATATCCTTAAAGAAACGCATATCCTCGGGGATATGACAGAGGAGATCCCCATCCTTTCCTATGCCCCATGATAAATTGACATTGACTATCTGATTCATAATAATTATATGGCTACTGGTATATTTTTTATCTGCTCATGATGCTGGTAGTTCTCAAGCTTCACATCGTCCACGGTGAAATCATAGAAGTTCTTGATATCAGGATTTATCCAGAACTTAGGTGCAGGGTAAGGCTCCCTCTTAAGCATCTCCTCTATCATCGGGATATGCCTGTCGTAGATATGGGCATCTGCGATGACGTGCACGAGCTCTCCGGCCTCCATGTCGGATACCTGAGCTATCATGTGCAGAAGCACGGCATACTGCACCACATTCCAGTTATTGGCGGTCATGACATCATTGGAGCGCTGGTTCAGTATGGCATTCAGTACAAGCCTGCCGCTGTCCTTATCCTTGGTCACGTTGAAGGTCATGCTGTAGGCGCAGGGATAGAGGTTCATCTCCGAAAGGTCGGAAAATGTATATATGTTGGTCATGATGCGGCGGCTGTAGGGGTTATGCTTAAGGTCCCAGAGCACCCTGTCCACCATGTCAAACATGCCCTCCTTATATTTGTGCTTGACCTGCATCTGATAGCCGTAGGCCTTGCCTATGCTGCCGTCTTCGTCAGCCCATTCATCCCAGATATGACTGCCAAGGTCATGTATATTGTTGGACTTCTTCTGCCATATCCAAAGGAGCTCATCTGTGCAGAGCTTAAGGGAGGTGCTTCGGAGAGTGAGTATGGGGAACTCCTTCCTGAGGTCATAGCGGTTTACCACACCGAATTTCTTGATGGTGTAGGCCGGAGTTCCGTCGGGCCAGTGGGGACGGACCTTTTCTCCCTTGGTATCGGTACCGTTATCTATTATGTCCCGGCACATAGCCTTGAATACATCATCTGCGTAAGCCATATTTCCCTCCTTATGATATCAGTATAGACAGGCATCCAGCCGGAAGGGCGGGAGACCTGAGGCTGCGCCTAGAAAAACAGATAAGACGCTGCTTTATATTTGCTGCTTTGTATGTGATATTTTATATTTTATATTTTATATTTCCTTAAGTATAAGGCTTTAAATAAAATGACAGGGCTTTGCCTGTCATTTTGATGCTTTTATTGAATTATATCCTAATGCCGCCATGGACGCAACAGGAAATAAGCTGATGGAAATAGTAAAATAAGCTGCTGAGAATAGTAAAACTTCTTACCTGTCCATACTGTCAGACCAAGGGAAAGAACAGCGGCACCACGATAAGTATAGCCACATAGCAGATAAGGGTCAGGGGCAGACAGTATCTGAGATAATCAGAGAATTCATATCCTGCCACCTGAGTCATGGTTATCTGGGCTGCCGCAAGGGGCGTACAGCAGGCTATGCTGGCTGCCAGTGTTATGCCTATGCAGAAGGCCATGTGGCTGAAGCCATACATGGTGCAGAGTGAAAGCCCTATGGGCAAAGTTATGATGATGGCAGTAGAGTTAGTGATGAACTGGCTGATAAAAAGGGTCAGCATCACTAAGACTGCAAATATGACCATGGGAGACCTGACATCTCCAAGTAATCCGGCCACCGCATCTCCGATGAGCTCACCTGCCCCTGAGACAGTCAGGGCATTGGCAAGTCCGAGACAGGAGGCAAGGAAGACTACGGTCTTCCAGTCCAGCTCCCTTTCTATATCTCCCACGCTGCAAAGCCCTAACACGACGCAGAGCAGGGCTGCGATAAGGGCGGTGAGGGCAGGGGGTATCACGGAGGTGATGTAGGATACTATCATGACAGCGGTTATCAGGAGCATGAGCCTTACCTGACGCTTATCATAATGGGCCTCTATGACTGAACGCAGCTTCTCCTCGTCGTCCACCATCTCCACGGACTTGCGGCCGCTCCAGATACTTTTACCATGCTTATAGCCAATGAAGTAGAGATATAGAAGGAAGATGGCAAAAAGGCTGAGTCCGGGGCCTGTGAGGTCCCACATGCCCATCTCTATGCCCACCATCTCACTCATGAGACCATTGGCGGTAAGCTGGGGCGTGCAGCCTATGAGGGTGCTGGCACCACCGAACATGACTGAGCAGGCCAAGGGCAGTACGATATTGCGCTGCTTTATCTTGGGTGAGGTACGGCATACGCTGTCCACTATGGATATGAAGGCCGCAAGTATGGCCGTATTTGCAAGGAACATGGACAGAAGCCCTGATACTATGCAGGAGGCCATCAGAAACAGCATCTCATTGCCATGGGAAAGCCGTATGACCATACGGCCTATGATCTGGGCGGCACCGGTCTTGAACATGGCTATGCCGACCACCATGGCGCTGGCCATAAGGAGGACTATACTGCTGGAAAAGCCTGAAAATGTCTCCTCAAAGCTGGATACTCCAAAGAGCACCATAAGCACACATCCCAGCACGCCGGTGGCGGGGGCTGGGATGGGCTTCCAGATAAACAGTATGACCATCAATAAAAGGACTATAAGTCCGATGATACCGGGCGAGACCATTTATCCTCCAACAGGTTTAAACTATGGTCCAGCCGCCGTCTACGAGAAGGAGCTGTCCGGTAACATAGCTGGATGCATCGGATGCGAGATAGAGCATGGCTCCATTGAGCTCGCCGGGATTTCCGCGGCGTCCCATGGGGCAGCCCTCCCTGATGCCTCTGTCGTACTTCTCATCAGTTACCTTGTCGGCCATCTCTGACTTGAAGTAGCCGGGGCCGAGGGTATTGACTGTGATGCCTTCCTTTGCCCACTCTGCAGCGAGGGCCTTGGTCATCATGTTGATGGCACCCTTGGCTGTGGAGTAGCCGGATCTGGGCACACCGTTCATGGTTACTACGCAGTGGAAGGAGCCGATATTGATTATCTTTCCATAGTGCTGCTTGAGCATGACCTTTCCGACCTCACGGGCCACATAGAATACGCCGTTGACATTGGTATTGATGACTCTCTCCCATACCTCGTCAGTGGTTTCAATGGCAGGGGTAGCAAAGCCTGCAGCTGCATTGTTGATAAGGATATCTATCCTTCCGAACTCAGCTACCGTGTCGGCAACTGCCTTTTCTATCTGAGCTGTGTCAGTAACATCGCAGGGAACTACGAGGCACTTTACGCCGAAGGCCTCAGCCTCCTTCTTTACTTCTTCGAGCTTTTCAACACGGCGGGCAGCTATGGCTACATTACAGCCCTGCTCAGCAAGGCAGAGGGCAAACTGTCTTCCAAGTCCTGAAGATGCACCGGTAACAAAGGCTACCTTTCCGCTTACATCAAAATAATTCTTCATCTTAATTCCTCCATAAGAGCATATCGCTTAAGCTTATAAGGGCAGACTGAAAATACGCCTGCCCAAGTTTCATTCATAGCAGTGAGGGCATTGACTGCTCCTTACTTTATATCACTTGACAGGGGTGTAGCCCATGGCCTCTATCTGCTTCTTGCTTGCAAGGCTTGATGCAAGGTAGAGCACGCCAACTACTACCATGAGCACTGCAAATATCATCCATGCGAGGGTATAGGTACCGGTCACATCGAAGATGATGGCAGCTATGGTAGGTCCTACTATCTGGCCTACATTGCCGGCGATATTCATCCATCCGCTCATAACGCCGTACTCCTTATCTCCGAAATTATAGGAGGTGACAAGGAACGGGATGACGGAGGGAACTGCGCCGCCTATCATGTAAAGGGGTATAAGCACGGTAGCAAACATCATATTCTGTGATGAAAGTGCCATGCAGAGGAATACGCCGCCGTAGAACAGGGGTGCGATGACGGAGGTCCTCTTTACATGGAGTATATCGGAAAATACTCCCAGCAGGAACTTTCCGAGTATCAGTGTACCGAGGGCTGCCGAATAAAGGGTGGTAGCCTGATCGCTGGAGCCTGTGACTCCGGTATAGTAGTCAACGAACTGAGCTGAAAATGCAGCTGCACCGATCATGGTGGTCATGCCGGCAAGCCACTGAAGCCACCATCTTGCGGTCTTGAGGGCCTGCTGTCCGGTGATGCCTGCCTTCTGGGCAGATTCGGTATGGGCAGCCTTGAGCTCCTCGGGAGTAGGGTCGCCGACACGGGTCTCAAATCCCTTGTCAGTAGGCATGCTCACTACAAGGATGAGGGCTATGGGTATCATGATGGCAAGGGCAGCAGCCATGGCAAGATATCCTGCTCTCCAGCCGCTGTTTGCAATGACTGAGTTGATGAGCTTTACCCAGACGAGGGCGCCGGCTCCGCTTCCCAGCATACCGATGGACATGGCCGTTCCCTTTATCTTGGGACCGAACCAGTTGCTGACCATGATGGTAACGGGGAGGTTGGTCGCTCCTGACCAAGCAAAGCCCTGAATGGCTCCTAAAAGCCACATCTGCCATATCTGATTAGTCATGGACATCAGCACATAGCAGAGGGCGGCAATGGCGACACAGCCGGTAAGCACGAACTTCATCGGGAACTTCTTATATATCTTTCCGATGAAGAGGGAGCCTATCATCATGGTTGCCGTCATGGCCGTATTGACCTGAGTAAAGGCTGTACGGGACACTCCAAACTCCTCACATACCGGAGTATAGAAGAGGGAAGTACAGTTGACCTTGATGACGTAGCAGATGAACATGGACATGAAGCCGCAGAACAGCATGACCCATCCATAGTAAAACCTGCCGTCTACCTTAAATAGATTTTGTTTCACTTTTTCACACTCAACCCTTTCTTCTGACATAAGATTGTCAAAAATTTATCTATTTTCTTAATTCTACACATTTTTTGGCGTCAATACAAGTATTTTTATGAAAATAATCTGTGTTCTGAGCCCATGGCCT
>DVNS01000102.1 GCA_018714145.1 Candidatus Avilachnospira avistercoris | reverse complement strand
ATAAAATTGGTGGAATTTAGTCTTGTAATAAGTAAAAATGAAAAATAAAAAGTGAAATAAATTGAAGAAAGCAGGAGAAATAAAACGTTCAAAAAGTATAAAAATATTATATATTTGAACATTTTTATATCATTCTTCTCCTTTTAGTGTTATACTGAGCCCTAAGAAAGAAAAATACCTATTCCAGAGAACTTATTTCGGAAAGTTTTTCTCATAGGACCTTTCGCGGAGAATTTACCATGGACAGAAAAGTATATATATTAAGGAAAATATTTGAACAGACTAAGGCTTCTTCCGGCCGGAAGCTTACCCAGCGGGAGCTTGCCTCGGTGGCAGGGGTCTCCCTTGGCAAGGTCAATAAGCTCCTTACGGAGTGCAGGGAGCAGGGTCTCCTAGAGCCTGACAGGGAGCTTGGCTACAGACTTACCAAGGCGGGCCTTTCCTATCTTGAGCCCTATAAAGTGGAGAAGGCGGTCATACTTGCGGCGGGCTTCGGCTCACGCTTCGTGCCCCTTACCTATGAGACTCCGAAGGGCCTTCTTTCTGTGTTCGGAGAACCCATGATAGAGCGGCAGATAAAGCAGCTACAACGGGCCGGTATAAGGGATATCACCATCATGGTGGGCTATCTGAAGGAGAAATTTGATTATCTGACGGACCTCTACGGAGTGAAGCTCAGGTACAATCCCGAGTATGCCGTGAAAAATACCATTTCCACGGTCTTTTATGCTGCGGATGAATTTCTCGGCCACAATACCTATATCCTGAATTCGGACAACTGGATAAGGGAGGAAATCTACCATCTTTATGAGCCTGCGGCTTGGTACAGCGCCCAGCATAGCGAGGGTCCCACCTCAGAATGGGTGCTGGAGACCGACGGCAAAGGCCGCATCACTGACACCTATGCCGGAGGCATGGACTGCGACTATATGTATGGACCGGCTTATTTTTCGAGGGAATTTTCCGAGGTGTTCATACCGGCCCTTAAGGCTTATCATGAGCTTCCCGGCACGGAGCAGTATTATTGGGAGCATGTGCTGATGGAGATGCTGGAGGGCAGGGCTGCAAAGAGGGCTGCGGCGTATTTTGGAAGGAAGCCCGGTATGGAGCGCTGGAAGGACGTCGAGATGTATATCAATCTGCTCCCTCCGGATACGGTCTACGAGTTCGAAAATCTTGAGGAACTCAGGCTTTTTGACCCCAAGTATGAAAATGATTCCGGCTCAGAGGCCATGCAGCTTGTGAGCAGGGTATTTGAGGTGCCTGAGTCAGATATCATAAGGATAAAAAGGCTCAAGGCCGGCATGACCAATAACTCGTGGCTGTTTTCAGTCCATGGAGAGGATTTTATCTGCCGCATCCCCGGAGAGGGTACGGAAAAGCTCATAAACCGCCATCAGGAAAAGGCCGTCTATGATGCCATCGGAAGCCTCGATATCTCGGAAGAACTCATTTACCTTGATGAGGATAGGGGCTATAAGATATCTCGCTTTTATAAGGACTCCCGCAATGCGGACCCCAAGGACCCGGCGGATATGCGCTATTGCATGAGGAAGCTCAGGCTGCTTCATGAGTCCGGTGCCAAAGTAAATCATGTCTTTGATATAGCTGAACGGATAAGGTATTATGAGATGCTCTGTGCCCAGAGCAGCGGAGTCCCTGCATTTAAGGATATCCCTGCCAATGGGGACGCCGGACGGGTGCCGACGGATGAGGAGCTTTCCGGAGCGATACCATTTTCAGATTATGCTGAGATAAGAAGGAAAAAGGATAAGCTCTGCTCCTATGTGGAGAGCCTTGACAGGGAGCTCAGGCTGTCCCATATAGATTCGGTGCCGGATAATTTTATCATGCTTCCGGGCTGCGAGCTTCCGGACGGAGGCAGGGACCTTGGCAGGATAAGGCTCATTGACTGGGAATACGCCGGCATGTGCGACCCCCTTATGGACATAGGCATGTGCGCCATTTATTCTTATATGGACGAGGATGCGGCAAGGCAGCTTTCTGAGTTTTACTTTGATAGGGAACCAAGTCCCATGGAGCAGAACCTGATATGGGCCTATATGGCGCTGGGAGGCCTGCTTTGGGCCCTCTGGGGAGTGTATAAGGAAAATCTCGGCGTGCAGTTTACGGACTACACTCTTAAGATGTACCGCTACTTCAAGGATTTTTATAAAAAAGTTGATTTTGAACTGAGATAAGGATTTTTGAAGCATTTTAACGAAAAAGTTTTCGGTCGTAATGAAATATTTATAAAAGCTAATGAAAAAAGATATATACAAATTCTTCACTTTTGCTATAATACAGATATCTATTATCATGTCTGCCCTTATCTTGTGGTGAGGAAGCTTACAGGCGTCGGCGAAGGACGGGCTTAGAGCATATCATCGAGAGCTCACTTGGAGCTTAAGCTTGAAGGAAGCCTTGGATAGGCAGACAAAGAACGTGAGGGGTGTCATTGATATCATGAAGATCAAGATGAAAAGGACAGCAGTGATCTTGGGCACGGCAGCGGCCATGCTCTTCTGCACTCCGGTCATGGCTGGATGGCAGCAGGACTCGAACGGATATTATTATTTGGACGGCTCTAACAGAGTGTACTCCAACTGGCTCCGTATGGCCAATTCCACCGGAGGCTATACCTATTATTATATCAACTCCAACGGCTACATGGTGACCGGTTGGCAGAAGATAAACAATGTATGGTATTATTTCCGCTCCGACGGCGTGATGGCCACCGGCTGGCAGGAAGTGAACGGGGAGTGGTATTATCTTGATCCCCAGAACGGCCAGATGAAGACAGGCTGGCACAACCAGCAGGAAAATGGCACCACGATATATTATTATCTGAAGGATTCCGGCGCCATGACAAGGGGCTGGAGGCAGATAGACGGAAGCTGGTACTATTTCCTTGACGACGGCAGATGCGTCATTGACCTGTGGGTACAGGTGAACGGCAAGTGGTACCGCTGCGGCAGCGACGGTAAGATGAAGACCGGCTGGTATCAGCAGGATGGAAACTGGTACTATCTGGATAGTTCAGGAGCCATGCAGACCGGCTGGCTTCGGGACAACAACACCAACACCCTTTATTATTGTGACACAGGCACAGGCATCATGGCCACCGACTGGAAGCAGATAAACGGCACTTGGTACTATTTCAATACGGCAGGAGCCATGCAGACCGGCTGGATAAAGAACAACTCCACCGGAGCCTACTATTATCTCCAGTCCAATGGAGCCATGGCGGCCAATACCACGCTCAATATCAACGGCGTGACCTACAGCTTCGACCAGAACGGAGTATATATCGGAACCTCGTCCAATGGTATGTCCAATACCTCAGCGCCTTCAGGCAATGTGACCGGCGCAGCGACGAGCCCCGGAGGCACGAGCACAGGCTCAGGCACCAATACCTCGCCTTCAGTATCTCCCAGCTATAATTCCGGTACGGTCACCACTCCGAGCTCGAATTACGGTCCCAGCTACGGTACAGGCTCGTCCTCGGCACCGGGCGGAACCTCCAGCTCAGGCGTGACCACGGCTACGGTTCCCTCTGTCAGCACAAACAGCGGATCCTCCATCATAACAGGCTCCAATGTGACCAATGCCTACGATTCCTACGGCAATCTGATACCGGGACTTACCAGCGGACCTCCGATGTGATATGATAGGTGAAAGGCCCGTTAAATAAGAAACATATGATATAAGACTAAAGCTAAGTCGGGGTGGGTCTCCACCCCGGCTTTTTTACTGGATGGCCGCAATTATGTATAGATTTATCTTAGGAGGCGCAGCCTCGGGAAAGACAACTTATATCTATAAGGAGATAGCGAGGGAGAGCATCAGGCATCCGGAGCAAAGCTATATCCTGTTTGTGCCTGAGCAGCATACCCTCAGGGCCCAGAGGGAGCTTTCCGCCCTGAGCGAGAGGGGAGGCCTGCTCAATACGGATGTGCTTTCATTTACCCTGCTTACTTGGCGTGTACTTTCGGAGCTGGGTGAGCAAAAGCCTGACATCCTTGACGACATGACAAGGTCCCTGATGCTGAGGAAGGCCATGCGGCTTAAACAGAAGGAGCTTCGTATTTACGGAAGCAAGGTGGACTCTCAGGGCCTTTTGTCCGAGCTTAAGCAGGCCGTGGCGGAGTTCTGCCAGTATGACATAGATACCGAGAGGCTAAGGCGGGCCGGCGAGGAGGGCGTAAGCAGGCGCCTTTCCGATAAGCTCCATGATATCTCTGAGATATATGAATGCTTTTCCTCCATGCTCGAAAGCTTCGAGATGATACCTGAGGAGCTGCCGAGGCTCCTTCTCAGGCTGCTCCCCCATTCCAAGCTCCTTTCCGGAGCAAGGGTCTACTTTGACGGCTTCACCGGCTATACGCCCATACAGCTAAGGCTCATAGCACTGATACTTGAGCAGGCGGAAAATGTGAGCTTTGCCGTGACCCTGCCGATATCGGAGAAACTCAGCTATAAGCAGCAGATGCTTAAAACTGAAGCGGCAGCAGAGGCAGGTAAGCGAAGCCTTGGGAATGGGGCTGAGGACGGCAGAGCCGATGGTGATAGAGCAGAGAGCGGCAAAGCCGGGGGCAGTGAAGCTGAGAATGAAGCAGAGCAGGGCAGAGCTCGTATAGCGGATAAAGTTTTATCGACTGACGATACCGATATCTTCTGGCTCAGTAAGGAGAGCATGGAGAGCATCGGGAGGCTTGCGGACCTTGGGGGCATACCCCATGGGGAGGATATAATGCTTCCCTTGCCTAAGAAACGGGCAGAGGCTGAGATACGCTGCTATGAGAGCCTCTATGCCGAGGTCAGGGGACTTTGCCGGGACATAAGGAGCCGGCTCCTCGACAAAAATGGGGACCTCAGGTATTCGGACATAGGTGTGGCTGTCTCTGACCTTTCCGAGTATAAGACACTCATCAAAAATGAGTTCGACAGAGCAGGTATTTCCTATTTTATAGATGAAAATGCTTCCTCAGGGCAGAGTGTGACTGCAGAGTTCATACTCAGCGCCCTTTCCATAGTTCATAAGGGCTATAGATACGAGGATGTAAGCAGATATTCTAAAAATCCCCTTGCAAGGCCCGACAGGAGAACTGACGGGGGCATGGGGGATATCTTCGATAATTATATAAGGGCCAAGGGCCTGAGGGGGCGCAGGGCCTATGAGGCAGAGCTGAGGAGCTCCTATAAGGGCGCCCACGGCTTGGACCTTGGCAGGCTCAATGCCTATAAGGAGGAGCTTTTTGCTCCGCTGTTTGAGCTTCACGAAGCCCTGAGGGAGGCAAAGACCATAGCTGACTACACTCGGGCTCTGGAGGCCTTCCTCGAAAGGACGGGCTTTTCGGAATCTGTGGCCGCTTTTTCGGAGCGGCTTCGGAGCCTTGGCCTTCCCAATGAGGCTGCGGCTGAGGAGGGCATAGCCTCCCAGAGCTTGCTCCTGCTTTCCCGCATGAGTTCGCTGATGGGAGAGGAGAGTTCCTCGATAAAGGGCTTTTTCGAGCTGCTTCGGGCGGGGCTTGGTTCCATCAAGGCAGGGCTCATACCCCAGAGCATGGATATGCTGCTGGTGGGAGACCTTAAGCGGAGCCGCTTTGACGGCATAAGATATCTTTACATACTTGGAGCCAATGAGGGCAAGATACCTAAGGACGGAGCGGTAAGCGGCATCTTCACTGAAAAGGAGAGAGATGAGCTTTCCGGCCTTGGCATAAGCATGGCGCCCCAGTCCGCAAGGCTTACCTCATCGGAGCTTTTTTACCTATATCTTCTGATACATAAGCCTAAGGAACGGCTTATCATATCTTGGCCTAAGGAGGACAGGGACGGCAGGGGCCTGAGGCCGGCTGCCTTCTTAAGGGCGCTTTCTGCTTCGGAGGGTTCGGAGCAGGAGGGGCTTTTTGATAAGGCCTCGGCTCTTCATAGCTTTGCCGATGGACTTAAGCGGGAGGACGCATTTTCCGACCGGAGATTTCTTACGCTTTATAACTATCTCAGGAGAGATGAGGATACCTCAGGAAAGGTGGGGCTTCTTATGGAGGCTGCCTTTGGAGAGGGTCGGGAGGGGAGAATCTCCGAGGAGCTTTCAGAAAGGCTTTACGGAGACAAGCTCTATGGCTCAGTGACGAGGATAGAGAGCTTCGAACGCTGTGCCTATGCCCATTTCCTGAGATACGGACTTGGTCTTTCCGAACGTCAGCACTATGACATCGAGGCTGTGGATATAGGCAATCTTTATCATGAGGCCATAGAGGAGACCTTCAGGGAGCTTTCAAAGCAGGGACAGGATATAAGGGAGATATCCGAGGAGGAGCTCAATGAGCTTTCCGGCAGGGCCTGCGATACGATCACCGCTGCCTACAATGACAGCATACTCCAGTCCAGTGCAAGGAATTCCTTCCTTAAGGATAGGGTACAGAGGATAACCAGAAAGACCCTCTGGGCCCTTCAGCATCAGGCTAAAAAGGGGGATTTCCGCACGGCCTACTGTGAGCTCCCCTTTAAGATAGCGGAGGAAGGCCTTGAGCTTCACGGACGCATAGACAGGGTGGATGTGTATGAGGATAAGCTCGACACCTATGTCAGGGTCATTGATTATAAATCAGGCCGGACCAGATTTGACCTGTCCCTCATCTATCATGGACTTCAGCTTCAGCTCGTGACCTATATGGATGTGGCCATGGAGGAGCTTAGGAAGAGGGACAGGGGAAGGAGCATACATCCGGCAGGCCTTTATTATTACAATATAAATGACCCGGTCATCAAGTATTCGGAGCTATCAGGACGGGAGCCGGCCTCTGAGGAGGTCAGGGACATGGCTCTCAAGAGCCTTCGCATGAACGGGCTCAGCAATTCGGACCCGGATATATACGTACATCTTGACCGCAGCCTCGCAGACGAGGCTTCGGCAGGCTCCAAGGTGGTGCCCATCAGGCTTAAGGGCGGAGATATCTGGGAGGTCTACTCCTCCGTCTGCGGTACCAAGGGCTTTGAACGGCTGATGGAGGCGACGAGAAGGCGCATAGGTGAGGACGCAGTCCTTATAAGGCAGGGCAGGATAGAGGCAAGCCCCTATAAGCTGGGAGATGATACGGGCTGCAGATATTGCCCCTATCACAGCGTATGCGGCTTCGACACCTCCCTTCCGGGCTGCAGTTTCAGAAGGCTCTCGGAGCTTTCCACAGAGGAACTGAAGCAGAAGCTGCTTGGTGATGAGGACGACAAGGCTGATAAGGAGGACTGAGTGCCTGCGGTCAGAGCAGCCCTTGCTGAGCTATTTGCATTCCCCTTGCTATAGTATCGGGGAATTATCAAAACTGCGGGCAGAGCAGCCCCTGCTGAACTATTTATATATAAGGAAAATATGATTCCTGCAAAGCTTTCGCTCCGGGATGTCCGTCCACGGGAGCATAAGGAAGAAGCTTTGCAGAAAAGCGAGGATTTAAAGATAAATCAAACCTAAACAAGCTATGAAATGGACTAAGGAACAGGAACAGGTCATCAATGAGCGAGGCTCAAACATATTGGTTTCCGCTGCGGCAGGCAGCGGAAAGACGGCCGTGCTCTGCGAGCGTATCATAGAACGGCTCTGCGATAGGAAGGAGCCCCTTAGCCTTGACCGCCTTATCGTCATGACCTTTACGAGGGCTGCGGCTGAGGAGATGAGGGAGCGTATCTCAAGGGCCCTCACTGAGCGCATCGAGGCAGAGGAAGGAAAGCTATATCGCCGCCCGCCTTCAGACAGGGGAGGGGTCTCTTATTCTGACTTGGAGGAGTCTGCTCCAAAAACCGGGGCCCCGGAGCCTGAAGCTGCGGAAGGGAAGGAGGGTCCTGAGGCTGAGGGAGAGCTCAGCGGCCATAAGCTCCTTACCCATCTAAAGCGTCAGCGCCTCCTCCTTAGGAATGCGGACATCAGCACCATAGACAGCCTTTGCCAGAAGCTGATAAGGGAGTATTATCAGGAGCTGGACATAGACCCCTCCTTCAGGGTAGCTGAGGACGGGGAGCTTCGGCTCCTTAGGGCCGATGTGCTGTCTGAGCTTTTGGAGGAGAGATATGATGAGGGCTCTCCGGAGTTCCTCAGGCTTTCTGAGGGTCTCAGCGGCATAAGGGGAGATGAAAAGCTTTCCGAGCTCATACTCAAGACCTATGAATTCATACAGTCTGACCCATGGCCGGAGCGCTTCCTTAAGAGGCTCATATCGGAAAGTGAGGCAGAGATGGAGGGGGATATCTCCGAGCTTGCGTGGTTTGTGAGGCTCATAGCTTATATCTCCTCCAATGCCAAAGAACAGTACAGGGAGCTGAGTCTTGCCCTTTCCTTCTGCGACGAGGATGGCGGACCTGCAAACTACAGGGAGGGCGTGACGGAGCTCCTGAGCTTTATGGGAAGGCTGGACCTTGCGGCTTCGGAAGTAACGGCTTCAGCTTACGATGAGCTTTATAAGCTCATCCATGGCTTTGTCCCTTCGAGACTTAAGCCCGTAAGAGGAAAGGACATAGACCCCTATAAGAAGGACAGGGCAAAGCAGATAATAGACGGAGCAAAGGATTGGATAAAGGAGCTTAAGGGGGGCTTTTTTGCCCTTCCTAAGGAGCTTATGCTTAGCTCTCAGGCGGGAGGAGCAGCCTATATAAGGGAGCTCCTTATGCTGACGAGGGATTTTTCAGAGCGCTTTGCGGAGGCAAAGCGGGATAAAAATATCGTGGACTTCGGAGACCTTGAGCATCTCTGCCTTAGTGTGCTTTATAAGGAGGGAGAGAAGGGCATGGAGCCCTCTGAGATAGCGGACGAACTGAGCCGTCATACCTCCGAGATACTTATAGACGAATATCAGGACTCAAATCTGGTTCAGGAGGAGCTTATCAGTGCCCTCTCTGCCGAGCGCTTCGGAAGGCCGGACGTATTTATGGTAGGGGATGTGAAGCAGAGCATCTACAGGTTCCGCCTTGCAAGGCCGGAGCTCTTCATGTCAAAATACGAGGCCTATGAGGATGGACAGGCCGGAGTACGCATTGAGCTGAATAAAAATTTCCGCAGCAGGGGCGAGGTCATAGATGCTGCCAATGACGTATTTTCTGCCATCATGCAGAAGGAGCTGGGCGGCATCGAATACGATGAGAAGGCAAGGCTCTATCAGGGCCTTGAGCCTATACCGGATGAGCCTGAGACAGCAGGGAAGAAGGATGCATCTGAGCCTGAGGCAGCAGATAAGGAAGAGCATGCAGGAAACTTCGGCGGGCCTGAGGCAGTAGATAAGGAGGAGCACGCAGAAAACTGCGGCAGGCCTGAAGCTTCGGAGCCCTTTGAAAAGGAGGCAAGCGTTCCACAAGGCCACATGAAGGCTTTAAGCTCAGCCTATAAGACTGAGCTATGTGTCATCGAGACCGACGGGGAAAATACCGAGGAGACCGAGGCCCGCTTTATAGCGGAAAGGATAAGGGAGCTCGTAGGCGATGTAAAGGGCAAGCCGGGGCTTAAGGTCAAGGATAAGGAGAGCGGAGAGCTCAGGACTGCAAGGTACGGCGACATAGCCATACTCCTTCGTGCCCCGGGCAGCAGGGCGAGGACCTATGTGGATACCCTTCAGACCTTGGGTATACCGGCCTATGCAGAGACCTCGACGGGCTATTTTTCGGCTCCGGAGGTGGAGGTCATACTTTCGCTTCTGGATATAATAGACGACCCGAGGCAGGACATCCCCCTTGCGGCGGTCATGCGAAGCGCCATAGGCGGCTTTTCTGATGGGGAGCTGGCGCTTATAAGCTCGGCATACAGTGACTACGTAAATGAGCGGAGCCTTATGGGCGAGCTTCTTATGAGGGACTTTTATGATGCCGTGGTCTATACCGCAGGCAGAAGGGAGGAGCATAGGGAGCTTTCCGATAAATGCAGCGCCTTCCTTTCCTTCATAGAACGCTACAGAGAGCTTTCTGACATACTGCCGGTAAGCAGGCTCCTTGACCTTATATATCATGAGACAGGCTATCTTGATCTTGTGAGCCTTCAGCCCCTCGGCAGGACCCGCATGAAGAACCTCAATATGCTGATGAGACGGGCGGAAAACTTTTCCGAGGGCGGAGAGCGGAGTGTCTTTGACTTTGTGCGTTATATCGAGATGCTGAAGCGCTACAATGGAGATTATGGAGAGGAAAATGCCGTCTCTGAGGCAGACGACATAGTGCATATACTGTCCATACACCGCTCCAAGGGCCTTGAATACCCCATAGTATTTCTTTCAGACTGCGCAAGGACCTTCAACCGTCAGGACAGCAGGGACAGCGTCCTGATGGATGCCGAGCTTGGACTTGGCATGGACTATATAGACCTTAAGGACCGCATCAGGTACCCGGGACTTAAGAGGACGGTGCTCAAGCAGAAGGCAAAGGAGGAGAGCCTTGCAGAGGAGCTGCGTATACTCTATGTGGCGATGACGAGGGCCAGAGAAAAGCTCATTATCACGGCAGCCCTTGAAAATGCAGCGGAGGGGCTCGGAAAATGTTACGTCGGAAGGCATGACTCCATGGACGAGGGGCTTTCCAGACTGCAGCTTATGTCCGCCTCCTCCTACCTAGAGCTTATACTTCTGAGCGGGGCTGCGGCATGGGGCAGCATAGAGCTCAGGCACCGGGCCATATGGGAGCTTTCGGATGAGAGCATCGCTGAGGAGGCGGACCGAAGAAGGCTCAGACAGAGGCTTTCGGAGCTTGATATCAGGGAGGTGCCTGACGAAGCCTATCTTAGCAGGCTTTCTGAAAGCATAAATGCGGTCTATCCATATATGGAGGAGACTAAGCTTCGCCCCAAGGTCTCCGTATCTGAGCTGAAGGAGGCCATGGAGCAGGCAGTCTCCGGTAAGTCTGAGTCTGATAAGAAGCTATCCAATGCGCCAGCAGCTAAGACCGAGGGCATAGGGACAAGCCCTGAGGATGGCTATGACCTTGATGATGATGCCATGGACCTTGGCTTAGAGGAGCTGCTTCAGCTTGGCGAAGGCTATAGTGCCGTGACTGAAGTCCGAGGGACTTCGGAGGATAAAAAGCGGAAGGCTGCCTCAGCAGGTACTGCCTTTCATAGATTTATGGAGCTCCTTGATTTTGGAAGGAAGGGCTCCCTTTCAGCAGAGGATTTTGTCGGAGAGGAACTTGGCAGGATAGAGGCCTCCGGCCTGATGAAAGAGGAGGAGCTTGAGCTCCTCGACATATCAGGACTAAGGGCCTTTATGGAGAGCAGGCTGTTTTCAAGGATGCAGAGAGCAGCTGAGGAAGGTCTCCTTTGGAGGGAGCAGAGGTTTATGGCAGCCTTTCCCGCTTCAGAGCTTCAGCCCTCGGGGAGCGATGCACCCCAGCTCCTTCAGGGAGTCATAGATGCCTATTTTGAGGAGGACGGGGAGCTCGTCATCGTGGACTATAAGACCGACAGGCTTTATGAGGAGGAGGCCTTTTTTGAGCGCTACGGCATACAGCTCGGACTGTATAGGAAGGCTCTTGAAAAGCTGAGCAAAAAGAGGGTAAAGGAGTGTCTCATATACAGTACGGCCCTTAATAGAGAGCTTATGTATAATTTTTTAAACAAGAGCTAAAGCTGTTGAATATCCGAGGGTTTTGTGATATTATTAACATGAATGTTAAATAATTAACATAACGCGGGAGCCATAGGCCGGAATTCCCATGAAGGATGAGCGGCATACAGGGCTTTGCGGGGCGGAAATATTTTCATATCTCAAGACCCAAACCTGCGTTTAACCTTATTTATTACAGTATAGGAGGTTTCCTGAAATGAGCAGATTTACATTACCCAGAGACGTTTATCATGGAGCAGGCTGCCTTTCCGAGCTTAAAAATCTTCCCGGAAAGAAGGCCATCGTAGTTACCGGCGGACATTCAATGAAGGCTACCGGCTTCCTCGACAAGACAGTGAATTATCTTAAGGAAGCAGGCATGGAGGTAAAGACTTTTGAGGGCGTTGAGCCCGACCCTTCGGTAGAGACCGTTATGAAGGGCGCAAAGGCCATGCAGGAGTTCGAGCCCGATTGGATAGTAGCCATCGGCGGCGGTTCACCCATAGATGCAGCTAAGGCTATGTGGGTATTCTATGAGTATCCCGATGCGAAGTTCGAGGATCTGATCACACCCTTCAGCTTCCCGACCCTTCGTACCAAGGCTAAATTCTGTGCTATCCCCTCAACTTCCGGCACGGCTACAGAGGTCACTGCATTTGCAGTTATCACGGATTATTCCAAGGGTATCAAGTATCCCCTTGCTGACTTCAATATCACCCCTGATGTAGCCATCGTTGACGCTGAGATAGCTGAGACCATGCCTCAGGAGCTCTGCGCTAACACCGGTATGGACGCATTTACCCATGCAACAGAGGCCTTCGTATCCACGCTTCACTGCGAGTATACCGATCCTCTGGCTATCAGGGCCCTTCAGATAATCAATGAGTACCTTGTTAAGTCCTATCATGGCGACAAGGAGGCCCGTGAGAAGATGCACGATGCTCAGTGCCTTGCCGGTATGGCATTCTCCAATGCTCTGCTTGGCATAGTTCACTCCATGGCTCATAAGACCGGAGCAGCATATACCGGCGGACACATCGTTCACGGTGCTGCCAATGCCATGTACCTACCCAAGGTCATCGCCTACAATGCAAAGGATGAGACAGCCTGCAAGCGTTATGCCATCATCGCACGTTATCTCGGACTTAAGGGAGATACCGATGAGGAGCTCAAGGATGCTCTTATCGCAAGGGTAAGGGAACTGGATAAGGAGCTCAACATCGCTCTCTGCATCAAGGATTATAAGGGCGGCATCATCGATGAGAAGGAGTTCCTCGAGAAGCTTCCCGAGGTAGCAAAGAATGCCGTAGGAGATGCCTGCACAGGTTCCAATCCCCGTGCTATCACTCCTGAGGTCATGGAGAAGCTGCTCAAGGCCTGCTACTATGATGAGGAAGTTGATTTCTAAATTATAAGTCAGGTACGATGTTATAAGCTGCACGATGTTATAAGATATACGGCCCTGCCGAAGGGCCGCCTGAGACCGCTGAGCCCAGAGAACGGATACATACTGTCCGGACTTTGGGCTCGGTCTTTTTGTGCAGGTATTAAATTTTATTATTCATGATAGGTGCTTGCTCATGCCGCAGCTGAGCGAAGTAAATACTTGTTTTACTCATGCTTCCTCCGTTTGCGGCTGCGGCATGAGATTTCAGAGAATGAGCTTAACAAAATCATTTTTCGAATAAAGATATATAAATATTTCATTTCCGTTGTTTTTCAAACATACCTTTCTGCTAAGGTCGGCTATACTCTATATA
>DVNS01000010.1 GCA_018714145.1 Candidatus Avilachnospira avistercoris | reverse complement strand
AAATACAAAAATAACGTATTTTACTATGGAAATTTCCGAAGAAACAGTTTATAATAAGCCTATCAGTTGTGAAAACTGACTAATTTTTATATGGGAGGAATTTTAGAAATGAGACTGTTCAAAAAAGTATTGGCTGTTGCACTCGCTTCAGCAATGGTACTTTCAATGGCAGCCTGCGGAGGATCCGCAGAGGAGACCACCGCAGCAGCTACTGAGGCAGCTACAGAAGCAGCAGCAGAGGAAGAGGCAGAGGCTGTTACAGAGGCCGTAGAGGAAGCAGCAGAGGCAGTTGACCTTAACGTTGCAGTATTCTACTACACCTACGCTGATACCTACATCTCTTCAGTTCGTACTGCTCTTGATGCAGCATTCGACGAGGCAGGCATAAAGTATCAGGACTATGACTCCAACTCTAGCCAGACTACTCAGAACGAGCAGATCAACACAGCTATCACCACCGGAGCTAACCTTCTTATAGTTAACATCGTTACTTCCGGTTCAGTTGATGCTTCTAACGCTGTTATCGAGATGGCTAAGACAGCTGACATCCCCGTTATCTTCTTCAACAGAGCAGTTGAGGACGACGAGAACGAGGGCGTTGTACTTGGAAGCTATGACAAGTGCGCATTCGTAGGAACCGACGCTCCCGAGGCAGGTCACATGCAGGGCCAGATGATCGGTAACTACCTTGTAGAGAACTTCGATACCGTAGACCTTAACGGCGACGGACAGATCTCCTACGCTATGTTCATGGGACAGCTTGGTAACGCAGAGGCTATCTATCGTACACAGTACGCAGTAGAGGATGCTAACGCAGTTCTTACCGAGGCTGGACTTCCTGAGCTTGTTTACTTCGATGCTTCCAACACTGATAAGTATCAGGTAGATGCTAATGGTAACTGGTCTGCACAGGCAGCAAACGAGTACATGACCACCAACCTTTCTCAGTACAATGAGGCTAACGGCAACATGATCGAGCTCGTTATCTGCAACAACGATGGTATGGCAGAGGGCGCTATCTCCGCTCTTAACGATCAGGGTTACAACCTCGGCACCGAGGACAGCACCATGATCCCCGTATTCGGAGTTGACGCTACTGACGCAGCTAAGCAGCTCATCGCTGACGGCAAGATGGTTGGTACCATCATGCAGGATGCACAGGGTATGGCTGACTGCATCGCATTCCTTACTCAGAACGTTGGCGCAGGCAAGGCCCTTATGGACGGAACCGACAGCTTCGTTATCTCTGAGAATGTAGCTAACAAGATCTACATCCCTTACGGCGAGTATAACGGCTGATAAGTGATTTAATGCAATGTATATAGCTGCTGCGAAAGCAGCAGCTATATTTTTAAGTAGTTTTAAGGGGGAAACGTATGGCACAGGATGATGTTTTATTAAGAATGGTCGACATCACAAAAGAATTTCCCGGCGTCAAGGCCCTCGATAAGGTACATCTCGAAGTAAAGAGAGGAACCGTTCATGCCCTGATGGGAGAGAACGGAGCCGGAAAATCTACCCTCATGAAGTGCCTTTTCGGTGTCTATAAGAAAGACAGCGGCCATATTTTTCTGGAAGGAAAAGAGGTTGACTTTAAGACTTCCAAAGAAGCGCTGGAAAATGGAGTTGCGATGGTGCATCAGGAGCTGAATCAGGCTCTTAAGCGCAATGTCATGGATAACCTTTGGCTTGGGCGCTTTCCAAAAAAAGGCGGATTGATAGACGAACATAAGATGTATGTCGATACCAAGGCTTTGTTTGAGAAGCTGGGCATTGATGTGGATCCCCTTCGTACCATGAGCACACTGCCCGTATCTCAGAGGCAGATGCTTGAGATAGCTAAGGCGGTATCCTATGATTCAAAGATCATCGTATTCGATGAGCCCACATCTTCCCTTACGGAGAAAGAGGTAGATCACCTGTTCGAGATAATCAATATGCTCAGGGATCAGGGCTGCGGTATCATCTACATTTCACATAAGATGGCAGAGATACTTCGTATATCCGATGAGATAACCGTCATGCGTGATGGTACATGGGTAGCTACGGAGCCTGCAAAAGAGATGACTATGGAGCGCATCATCAAGCTCATGGTTGGACGTGAGCTTGGTAATCAGTTCCCTCCCAAGGACAATAAGCCCGGTGAGGTGGCCCTCGAGGTCAACAACCTTACGGCGCAGTATTCGCTCCTTAAGGACGTGTCATTTACAGCAAGAAAGGGAGAGATACTTGGTATAGCCGGACTGGACGGCTCCGGAAGGACCGAGACCCTCGAGAATATATTTGGTGTAGCCACAAGGAAATCAGGCACTATCAAGCTCAACGGCAAGGAGTGTAAGAACCGTAATTCCGGCGAGTCCATCAAAAATGGATTTGCGCTGCTTACCGAGGAGAGACGTGCCACCGGTATATTCAGCATACTTAATATCCGTGAAAATACCGTCATCTCAAACCTTAACAAGTATAAGAATAAGCTTCATCTGCTTGTTAATAAGGAGATGGCAAAGGATACTCAGGATTATATCGACAAGCTGCGTACCAAGACTCCTACTCAGGAGACCCAGATAAGGTCCCTGTCAGGCGGTAATCAGCAGAAGGTCATACTCGCAAGATGGCTCCTTACCGAGCCTGAGGTACTGCTCCTTGACGAGCCCACCAGAGGTATAGACGTAGGAGCTAAGTATGAGATCTATCAGCTCATCATCGACCTTGCAAAGCAGGATAAGGTCGTTATCATGGTATCCTCGGAGATGCCTGAGCTTTTGGGCGTATGCGACAGGATACTAGTTATGTCAGGCGGAAGGCTTGCCGGAGAGGTCGATGCAAAGAATACATCTCAGGAAGAGATCATGACGCTTGCCGCCAAATATGTATAAGGGGGACTCGAAATGAAAGGACTACAGTCAAAGATAGCTCATTATCAGTCGCTTGATGATAAGGAAAAGAAGGCATATATCAAGGACTCACTGATAAATAATGCGCTTTACATACTGCTTATCATTGCAGTTATCTACACCTACACTCAAAACCCGATGTTCATATCATCAGGCTCCATCATCAATATCATAAGCCTGTCGGCAGCTAACCTGCCCATAGCCTTAGGTATTGCAGGATGTATCGTACTTACCGGTACGGACCTTTCTGCAGGCCGTATCGTTGGACTTACCGCATGTATCACAGGAGCTCTTGAGCAGTCAGTGGACTATGCTTCAAAGATGTTCCCTAACATCGGACCCGTACCCGTTCCCTTAGTTATACTGCTCGTACTCCTTGTCGGCGGCATCGTAGGCTTTGTAAACGGATTTTTCGTAGCTAAGTTCAGCCTGCATCCCTTCATCGTTACGCTGGCTACCCAGCTTATCGTTTATGGACTGCTGCTGATATTCCTTACCATCAACGGCAACAACGGACAGCCCCTTTCAGGACTTGACGAGGGCTTCAACAGCTTCGTAAAGGGCACCATATTCCCTAAGATAGGCAATGCGACCATACCTAACTACATCATATTTGCACTGGTAGTAACAGTCATCATGTGGGTAGTATGGAACAAGACCTCCTTTGGTAAGAATATGTTTGCCGTAGGTTCCAACCCCGAGGCAGCTAACGTATCCGGTGTCAATGTCATGAAGACCATCATCGGCGTTCACACACTGGCAGGTGCCATGTACGGACTTACAGGATTTATCGAGTCCTCCCGTATCGGCTCTAACTCAGCTTCTACCGGACAGAACTACGAGTCAGATGCCATAGCAGCCTGCGTTATCGGCGGCGTATCCTTCGTAGGTGGTACCGGAAAGATATCAGGTATAGTGCTTGGAGTATTCCTGCTGAGGATAATCTTCGTTGCACTCCAGTTCCTGGCTATCAACCAGAACATGCAGTATATCATCAAGGGCTGCATCATACTGATTGCCTGCTCCATCGATATGCGTAAGTATCTGGTTCGTAAGTAATAGCTTGTCTTTGGATAAAACTATTAATTGGATGGAAAGCCTTGAGGCTTTCCATCCTTTTGTGTATAATGACGCTGCAAGGCTGGAAAAGTCTCATGCCGTATGTATGCTTGCGCTTGCGTGAGCACGGAGCGGTGCGCTGCAGCGTTATTGATAGTTTAAAGCACGGAGCTGTATTTAATTTCAGATATGGTATAAGAATGGAAGAAAAAGACGAAAAGCTAACAGAAGAAACAGAAAAAAAGGACCTTCCAAAAACTGAGGAAGAGATACAGAAGTCAAAGCGGGATTTCGGACTTGGCATCTATGGCTCAAAGAAGCGCATAAGCTTAAGGCTCCTTGATGGATTTATAGCCCTGCTCATAATAGCCATCATAGCTATAATGATATTTTTCTCAAGGGACAGCGGTTATACAGTAAGATTTGTGACGGATATAGAGGGCCTTTCGATAGAGGGCATGGAGATAGAAGAACAGGATGTGGGCTATGGCCATAAAGTGGACAGGCCCGAGGACCCGGAGATACCGGGCTATACCTTCGAGGGCTGGTATCTGGAAAATGGTTATCGCTGGGACTTCGCCACTGATACGGTGGGCAATGACATGGTGCTCTATGCAAGGTACAGCATCGATAAGGATGAGTAGGCAGAAACTTGAGATAGCAGAGTCTTCTTTTTAATATAAGGGCGGCGGTATAAAGATGCTGCTTCAGGCTCTTTTGCGGCAGCCCATCATCTAAAATGCCCTGACTTAGGACCCAAGCCCGGAAAATGGCTTGATCAGGCCCTTAAATGAAAGTTATGGCTTGCATGGCAGCTTGTTTTATGCTACAATTTATGATTGATTTTGACTACATTTTGAAAAAATAGGTTAGGAGCGATATTCATGAACGTACAGGTAGAAAAGCTTGAAAAAAGTATGGCTAAGATGACCGTTACCATCCCCGCTGAGGATTTTGAAAAGGCAACGGTAGAGGCCTATAACAGACAGAAGAACAGGATGCAGATCCCCGGATTCAGAAAGGGAAAGGCTCCCAAGGCCATGATAGAGAAGATGTACGGAGCAGGCATTTTTTATGAGGAGGCAGTGGACATTATACTTGACCGCACCTATCCTGAGGCCTGCAGAGAGTCAGGCCTTGAGATAACCAGCCGCCCTGAGATATCCGTTGACAAGATAGAGAAGGGACAGGACCTTGTTTATACTGCTACAGTAGCAGTTAAGCCTCCCGTAGAGCTCGGAGAGTATAAGGGCATCGAGGTCGAGAAGGCTGACAGCGAGGTGACTGACGAGGAGATAGACGCTGAGATAAAGAGGGTACAGGAGCAGAATGCCCGCATAGTTTCCATAGACGACCCCGAGCGCAAGGTAAAAGATGCTGATATCGTAAACATTGACTTCACCGGCTTCGTGGACGGTAAGGAGTTTGCAGGCGGAAAGGGCGAGGATTATCCCCTTACCATCGGTTCCCATTCCTTCATCGATACCTTTGAGGACCAGCTCATCGGCCATAAGGCAGGTGAGGAGGTAGATGTCAATGTCACATTCCCTGAAAATTATCAGGCAGAGGAGCTCAAGGGCAAGCCTGCACTCTTCAAGGTAGTCATCAAGACCATCAAGGAGAAGCAGCTTCCCGAGATAGACGATGACTTCGCCAGCGAGGTATCTGAGTTCGAGACCCTCAAGGAGTATAAGGACTCAGTTAAGAGGCAGCTCAAGGA
>DVNS01000101.1 GCA_018714145.1 Candidatus Avilachnospira avistercoris | reverse complement strand
TAAGGGGCCTTTGTCAGCTTTAGTGATACACATCAATTTTACGGAGGTAAAGCTATGGGCAGGTATTTTATCAAGCGTCTTGCTATAGCCATAGCAACTTTTTTCGGCATCACCCTGCTGGCGTATATCCTTACGTCCATGATGCCCGGTTCACCCATCGACTTCATCGTAAGCTCGAATCCCAATATGACTGCGGATCAGGTGGCTGCTCTTGAAAAGGAGATGGGAATCGACCAGCCGGTCATTATCCAGTATGTCAAGTGGCTTGCGGAATTCCTTAAGGGCAATCTTGGCTATTCCTATCGTACCGGAGATCCGGTATTCGAGGAGATAGTGACTAAGCTTGGCGGCACCTTGCTCCTTGTGGGAGCTTCGATGCTGGTTTCCATACTTATAGCCATACCCCTTGGTACTGCAGCAGCATTAAAGCCGAATTCCCTGTTTGACTATATCTGCTCAGGTATCTGCTTCATCGGAAACTCCACACCCGGATTTTTCGCAGGCATGATATTTATCTACTTCTTCGTAGTCAAGTTCAATCTCTTTCCGATGGGAGGCATGTATACCAGTCCCTCGGATAAGAACATAGCTGACCTTTTATACCACATGGTGCTTCCCTGCTCGGCCCTTGCCCTGCAGCAGATAGGCGGATATATGCGTCATATCAGGTCAAATATGCTGGAGACGCTGGGAGAGGACTATATCAGGACCTCGAAGGCCAAGGGACTTAAGCGCACGAGGGTCATCATAGTACATGGACTCAGAAATGCCATGATACCCATAGTAACCATCGTGGGCATGAACATCCCCTTGCTCATCGGCGGCTCGGTAGTTACTGAGACTGTATTCAGCTGGCCCGGCATCGGCACCCTTATGACCACCTCCATCAATGCGAGGGACTATCCCCTCATCATGGGTGTGACGGTCATAGTCGCCACGGCAGTGCTCATCGGAAATATTCTCATAGACCTCATCTACTGCATGGTGGATCCGAGAGTCAAATATTCGTAAGGAAAGGAGTAAGACAGGATGTCAGACGTAGCTTTGAAATCGATAAAAAAAGATAAAGAAGAGTCTTACTCATATATGAAGGACGTGATGGAGAGATTTTCCCATCACAAGGCAGCCCTGATAAGCATGTTCATACTGGGCCTTATCATACTTCTTTGTGCAGTCCTTCCCCTTGTCATGGATCTGGATCCCTATTCGACGGATTCCCTTGCGGTTTATGCCGCTCCCAGTGCAGAGCACATACTCGGTACCGATGAGATAGGAAGGGATCTGTTTGCAAGACTGGTATACGGCGGACGTACCTCCCTTGTGGTGGGCGTTATTTCCATGCTCATAAGCGTATTTATCGGTGTGCCCTTAGGCATACTTGCAGGCTACTACAGGGGCTGGATAGAGGCCATGGTGCTTCGTCTTGCGGATGTATTCATGTCCTTCCCCTCCATAGTCCTCAGCATGGTCATGGTATCCATCATGGGACCCTCCCTTACCTCGGTCACGATAGTTATCGGTATCACAGGATGGCCCCAGTTTGCAAGGATAATATACTCCAAGGTCATCATCACAAGGGAGATGGAGTATGTTCAGTCCGCAAAGGCCACGGGCATCAAGGACGGACGCATCATGACCCAGTACATACTGCCCAATGCACTGTCACCGGTGCTTATCAATATGACCTTCCGTACCGCACAGGCCATACTGATGGAGGCATCGCTTAGCTTCCTCGGACTTGGAGTCAAGCCCCCTACGGCAAGCTGGGGCAACATCCTTCAGTATGCCCAGAACATTTCGAGCCTTATGATGAGGCCTTGGATGTGGATGCCTGCAGGTATACTCATGCTGGTCACCGTCGTTACCGTGAACTTCATAGGTGACGGCATCAGGGATGCGCTGGATCCGAAGCTGAAGATACAGTAAGGAAGCCGACTAAGCATAAAGGATGTTGTAAATATCACGGTAGAAAATACAGCTGATAAGCTGTAGATAATTCGAATAAACATACAGCTTAAAAACTCTAAAAAACCTGTAAAGAAATACGGTAATAAATACGGTAAAAAGCGCCGCAAAAAACAGTAGAGAGATTACAGCAGATATGTTAATACCTCCGGTCCTACCGGAGTGAAGTTTATAAGGAGGAACTTATGAAAAAGAACTTCAACAAAAAAGGCCTCACAGCCGCAGTTCTTGCCATGGCTATGCTTGCACTCACAGCCTGCGGCGGATCTGAGGAAGTTGAGACCGAAGCTGCAGCCGCAACTACCACAGAAGCCGCTGCAGAGGCTGAAGGAGCTGAGACTGAGGCTGCTGCCGCAGAAACCACCGGCACAGGCAAGTCCATCACCATGGCTATAACAGCCGGAGGAGATACCTTCAATCCCCTTGCTGCCGATACCAATGCTGATGACTATATGCAGCTCCTTATCTGGGACAGACCCTTCATCACCAAGATCGACGGCACCATCGAGCCCCATCTCTGCGACTCTTATGAGATGGTAGACGGCAAGACCATGAGGCTCACCATCAATGCTGATGCCATGTGGACCGACGGAGAGCCCGTTACTGCAGAGGATTTCCTCTGGACAGCTCAGGCCATGACCAACAAGGACATCGCTGCTCCGAGAAGCTTCGTCATGAAGTACCTTGACGGTACCGATGATTCAGGTATCGAGACCGCTGATCAGTCTGTTGCAGTTACCGTAGTTGATGACAAGACCGTTGACCTTAAGTTCAAGAACGAGATAGATCCGGTCATGTTCATCCAGATGTGGAACCTCAACTTCCTTGTGCTTCCTGCACACTGCTTTGAGGGCGTAGCATTTGCAGATGTCAACAACTCTGATTTCTGGGATGCTCCCATCGGATGCGGACCCTGCATCTACTCCTCAATGGTTCAGGACGAGAGGATAGAGTACACAGCCAACAAGGACTACTACCTTGGAGCTCCTGACTTTGATACCTTCACCATCCGTATAGTTCCTGATACCAACATGCTTGCAGGACTTATGTCAGGCGAGATCGATATCGTAGCCGGCGGCTCCAGCGACCTTCCCGTTGCTGACTGGGAGCTTGCAAAGGCTCAGGACAACCTCGTATGCGTGTCTGCAGGCGGTCCCGGATACTACAACCTCTGCATCAACCAGCAGAGAGATTACCTCACTCCCGAGGTTGGACAGGCCATCGAGATGGCTATAGATAAGCAGGCTATCTCCAACGCCATGTTCGCAGGACAGGCTGAGGTAGCTAACTCATGGGTACCCAAGTCAAGCAGATATTATAATCCTGCTGTTGAGACCATGAACCAGTATGATCCCGAGGCAGCCAAGGCCCTCCTTGACGAGGCAGGCTGGGATTGGGACAGGGAGCTTCATCTCCTTGGAAACTCCAATCCTTCCAGCGTACCCATCATCGAGATGATACAGCAGAACCTTGTTGATATCGGCATGAAGGTAAACCTTGAGACTGCTGATACTGCTACCTGCGTATCCAAGCTTTCAGGCGGTGAGGTAGATGTAGGAATCATGGGAACAGCAGGTACTCTGGATCCCGATAACTGCGCTATCAACTTCACCGTAGGCGGACCCTTCTGCTTCGCAAATATAGCTGATACCACTTGGAATGACACTGTCAATGCAGGTGCTGCAGCAGCTGATTTCGAGGAGAGAAAGGCTATATATGACGACCTTCAGGTAAGGGTAAAGGAGGAGGTTCCTTATATCTACCTCTACTTCACACCTGAGTTCGTAGCCTACAATAAGAAGCTTTCCAATATCGATATCACAGACTTCTTCCAGCTTCAGTACTCTGTATGGGAGTGGAAGGTAGCTGAATAAGCGATATCAGTTTTTGAACATTTCTCATCCATGGACAAAAGCCCATGGAGACTTACTTGGCGATATGCGCCGACCGTCCCCTCCGCCTCAGAACGGAGAGGACGAATATAAGGTCTTTGACCCTAATATTACAATACATGAAGAGGTTATAGTATGGAGCCGTTATTGAAAGTTGAAAACTTGGTGACTACCTTTGATTCAAAAAAGGGTGTAGTCAGGGCCGTGGACGGAGTGAGCTTCAGCGTAGAGGCCGGAAAGATACTCGGCATAGTGGGTGAGTCCGGATGCGGAAAGAGCGTTACCTCCCTTTCCATCATGAGGCTGCTTCCTGATCAGATAGGAAAGATAGCAGAGGGCTCCATCCTTTTTGAAGGCAAGGATCTGGCTAAGCTTTCCGAAAAGGAGATGGTGAAGATAAGGGGCAATAAGATAGCCATGATATTCCAAGACCCCATGACATCCTTAGACCCGGTCATGACCATAGGAAAGCAGCTGGTGGAGACCATCCTTGCCCATGAGAAGATGAATAAGAAGGATGCTTGGGATCGGGCCCTCGAGATGCTCAGGCAGGTCAATATCCCTGAGCCCGAGCGCAGGATGAAGGAGTACCCCCATCAGCTTTCAGGAGGTATGAGGCAGAGGATAATGATAGCCATGGGACTTCTGTGCGACCCGGCCCTCCTTATAGCCGATGAGCCCACGACTGCTCTGGATGTGACCATACAGGCTCAGATACTTGACCTTATGAAGCAGCTTCGTGATAAGTTCAATACAGCCATCATCCTCATCACCCATGATATGGGAGTGGTTGCGGACATGGCTGACGACATACTGGTCATGTATGCCGGCAGGGTCATGGAGAGGGCAGGAGCAGTAGAGCTCTTCACCCATCCTCTGCATCCCTACACAAAGGCCCTCCTCAAGTCCATTCCGAGACTTGATAAGGAGGTGGATAAGCTCCACACAATCAGCGGCTCCGTGCCCAGCCCCTATGATATGCCGAAGGGCTGCAAATTCTGTGACCGCTGCGACTACTGTACCGAGAGATGCAGGCAGGAGGAGCCTGAGCTCCTTGACGTGGACGGACATCTCGTAAGATGCTTCAACTATAAAGCCGTAGAGGGAGGGACTGACAATGAGTGAAAATAAGGAAGTCCTGATAAAGATAGAGGACGTAAAGAAGTATTTTAATGCCAGCAATGCCTTCGGCAATAAAAAGGGTCAGGTCCATGCGGTGGATGACATCAACCTTGACATATATAAGGGCGAGACTCTGGGCCTTGTGGGTGAGTCCGGCTGCGGCAAGTCGACCCTTGGACGCACCATATTAAGGCTTACCGATGCCACGGACGGCACCATATATTTTAAGGATCAGGATATCAATAAGCTTAAGCGGGAGCCCCTGCGTCAGATGCGCAAGCACATGCAGATGATATTTCAGGATCCCTACAGCTCCCTCAATCCCCGTATGACGGTCATGGAGATAATCCGCTCGCCCCTTGACGCCTTCAATATCGGCACAAAGGAGGAGCGCGACCAGAAGGTCCTTGAGATCATGGAGAAGGTGGGGCTTGGAAAGCAGTTTTTATTCCGCTATCCCCACGAGTTTTCCGGCGGTCAGAGACAGCGTGTAGTCATAGCCAAGGCTCTGATACTTAACCCCGACTTCGTCGTGGCCGATGAGCCCGTTTCCGCACTGGATGTGTCAGTGCGCTCCCAGATACTTAATCTGATGAAGGAGCTTCAGGAGGAGCTGGATTTCACCTGCCTGTTCATTTCCCATGACCTGAGCGTGGTGAAGCATATAAGCAACAGGGTGGCAGTCATGTATCTGGGCAAGATAGTGGAGCTTGCAGATAAAAATGAGCTCTATGATAACCCCCTGCACCCTTATACCAAGGCCCTGCTCTCAGCCATACCCATACCCGATGCGACGGTGAAGGTAAAGAGGCAGATACTTTCAGGAGATGTGCCCAGTCCCTACGACCCGCCGAGCGGATGTCACTTCCATACAAGGTGCCCCTATGCAACTGAGCGCTGCAGCACTGAGTGCCCTAAGCTTAAGGACATGGGAGACGGGCACTTCGTAGCCTGCCATCTCTGTGAGGGCGGTGCATCATGAAGAAGGAAGTATTTTTAAGGCGTATCGAGGCTGTAAGGGCCAATATGAAAAAGGCAGGAGTGGACTTTCTTATCATCACTCCTTCCTCGTATATGAAGTACCTTACAGGATATTCCATAAAGGGAGATGAGCGCTTTCTCTGCTTTGCGCTTCCATGTGAAGGTGAGGCCTTTTCAATAGGCAATAAGCTCTATGAGCAGCAGATGGCTGATATCCCGGCTGCAGAGTTTTATTTCTGGAATGACGGGGAGGACGGAGTTGAGCTCCTTGGAGCTAAGTGCGGAGAACGCTCCATAAAAGCAGATACCATAGCCATAGACCCCAACATGCCTGCTATGTTTACCATCAAGCTCCTCAGGGCATTTCCCGGTGCGGAGCTTCGGAGTGCGGCAGAGCTCATAGACGGTCTTCGCATATATAAGGACGAGGCTGAGAGCGCCTCCATGAGAGAGGCCTGCAGGAGGGCTGACCTTGCTCTTAAAAATACCGTGGGCGAGGATCCCGCAGCTTGGATAGGAAAGAGCGAGGAGGAATTCCTTGCGAAGCTTGTATATGAGATGACTAAGCTCGGTATCATGAATGGTGCTGCCTGCGTATGCGTAGGGGAAAATGCTTCGGAGCCTCACCATCATCCGGACAAGAGCCTTATCGAAAAGGGCAAATGTCTGCTGATAGATTTCGGCGGAGATTTTGAAAACTATAATACGGATATGACCAGAGACCTCTACTTCGGGGAGCCCTCCGAGGAATATCTTAAGGTCTATGACATACTGCTTACCGCCCTGAGTAAGGGCAAGGAGGCTGCAAGGATAGGAGCCAAGCTTCAGGAAGTGGACAGGGCAGTCAGGGGCTATATCACCGAACAGGGCTATGGGGAGTATTTTACCCACAGGACCGGACATGGCATAGGCATAGACTGTCATGAGGGTCCCTCAGCCATGGAGGGTGAGGAGACCTTGATAGCTCCCGGCATGTGCTTTTCCATAGAGCCCGGAGTATATATACCGGGGCGCTTCGGCATACGCATCGAGGACCAGATGATGGTGACCGAGGAGGGAGCGGGAGCGCTTCACAGCTATCCGCTGGAGCTTCAGGTCGTAAGATGCTGAGTCCGCTATAAAGCATCTTATAAATAAGTCTGCTGCTTTGCAGAAAAGCGGCTGTATTATTTACATTAGAATATTTAAAAATAAGTTTTAACACTGAAAATATTTAAGAAGAAGGTACTGATATGATGTACGACTTCAAAAAAAGGATATCGAAGATAGCCGGGATCATGAGGGAGAGGGGCATTGACCTTTTCCTTGTTACTCCCAGCTCTGATATGAAGTATCTTATCGGCTATGAGCATCCTCTGGACGATAAGGTGCTTTTATTTGTGCTGCTTCCCGACGGAAGCAATTTTGTGATACATAACAAGCTCCATGATATAGACCCGGAGCATACTCCGGCAGATGAGATGTTTTCCTATGCCTATGAGCTCACACCGGAGGAGGTGCTGTTTTCCGAGCTGAAAAAGAGGGACATGGATTCGGGTCTCATAGCCGTATCCTCAAATATGCCTGCCTTCTTTGCCCTTAAGCTTAAGGAGCATTTTCCTAAGGCAGAGTTCATAGCCACCGAGGACATCACCGCTCCCCTTCGTTCCATCAAGGATGTGGCTGAGATAGCGGCCACAAGGGAGGCCTGCCTTAAGGCCTCGGAGGCCCTCAGGCTTTGCATGGACAGGGGCAGCTACTGGATAGGGAAGACCGAGCAGCAGCTGGAGGCCTATCTCATGTATCTGATGGGAGATATGGGGCTTAGGCACAATGCAGTCAGTGTCTGCTTTGGTGAAAATGCCGTCTCTACCCACCATCATCCTGATGAGACCGTCATCGAATGGGGAAAACCGCTGCTCATAGACTTCGGAGCTGATTATCATTTTTATAATACGGACATGACTAGGATGTTCTTCTTCGGAGAGGCAACGGACGAGTATAAAAAGATATACGACATCGTCCTTTCCGCAGAGCTCCTTGGCATAGAGATGGCAAAGTGCGGAGGTACCCTTCAGGAGCTTGATATGGCTGTCAGGAACTACTTCGGAAAGCTGGGCTACGGAGAATATTATATACATCGCACGAGCCACGGAGTAGGCCTTGATTGTCATGATGTTCCGAAGATACCGGTCAATGGAGAGACTCCGATAGAAAACGGTATGATATTTTCCGTGGAGCCGGGGCTTTATCTGCCCGGTAAGTTCGGAGTACGTATCGAGGACCAGATAGCCATGGTGGATGGAAGGGCTGAGATACTGCATCCGTTTACTAAAGAATTGATAGAAATAAAATAACTCTACTTCAAATTTGCATTAGTTCGAGATACAGCCGCTTG
>DVNS01000100.1 GCA_018714145.1 Candidatus Avilachnospira avistercoris | reverse complement strand
CCTTGGTATCTCCGCTGCCGTCCGTAAGCGGATAGGAGACCGTATCAAATCCAAGGCCGCCCGAATTCAGCAGTATCTCGTCGCTGAGCTCTGCATAGCTGTGACGTCTGGTGTCCAGCTCACCCAAAAGGCAGCTTAGGAAAGAGGCAAACTGTATCTCCTCCTCACTGAGGTCCTTGATATCAAACAGGGCCTTTACATAGACTATGCCGTTTGACTCAAGCTCAGAGCACAAAAGGCTGTCCTGCATTTCTGCGAAAAGGCGTCCGGCCGAAGGCGTGGTCCTCGGTATATCGCTTATCCTAAGGAGGGGTATCTTTTCCAGCTCCTCCGGAGCATTGCCCTCGCCCTGATATAACTTAAGCTCCTTCGCCTCTTTTTCGATGGCCAAAAGCTCCTCGCTGCTGAGTCCTGTCTTATAGGCTGAGAGCTCAGCCTTGAGTCTTTGCTCATTTTCCGTAAGCAGGCCCTTTTTAGGCAGTATCTCCACATAGGCGGAAAAGCTGTTGTCGATGAGGTACTTTTCTATAAGCTCCTCAAAATACCTGCCCTCTGCTTCCCTCTTAAGCTCTGCAAATATCGAAAGCTGGGAAAGGTGGAGCATGGGGTCTCCGTCATAAAGCCAAGAGTCAAGGGCATTGAGGCCATATACAAGTCCTGCGGGCGTCCTTCCAAAATCGGCCTCCCTTACCTTGAATTCAAAATAATTTATGGCAGCATACAGGCTCTTTTTATTTATGCCCTCCGAAGCAAGCCTTCTCAGTACCGAATCTATGGTCTCCTCAAAGCGCTCCCTGTCCTCCTTATCCGCATTTTTGGCTACTACGGAAAAGTAGGGCTGAAGTATGCCGTTCTGATAGCCGCCGAGTATATCCTCACCTATGCCGGCCTTTATAAGCTCCTCTGAAAGGGGTGCGCCGGAAGCATCCAGAAGCAGGAAGGAAAGTACCTGAAAGGCTGTGTTGAGCTTTGCATCCAAGGCTCCGCCCACCACAAAATCCTTCGACAGGTAGGCATGCTTTTCCTCGCTCTCACTATCTCCGATGGGATAGTACCAGCTGCGCTCATGGGGCTTATCAAAGGGAGCTTCCATACCTACCTTGGAATCCACCTCCCTCTTTTCATAGCCGCAAAGATACTTTTCCTCAAGCCACATGAGCCTCTCCTCCATATCCATATCTCCGTAGAGATATATGTAGGAATTGGAGGGATGATAGTAGCTCCTGTGGAAATCCAGAAAGTCCTCATAGCTTAGCTTAGGTATGTCCTCAGGGTCCCCTCCTGACTCAAAGCTGTATGTGGTACTGGGGAAAAGTTCATTTAAGGTCCTCCGCTCAAGCACGGAGTCAGGGCTCGAAAGGGCCCCCTTCATCTCATTATAGACCACGCCGTTATATATGAGCTCTCCGTCCTCCGTAAGCTCATAATGCCAGCCCTCCTGCTCAAATATCTTCCTCTCCTTATAGATATTGGGATGGAGCACTGCGTCCATATATACATCCATCAGGTTTTCAAAGTCCTGAGCATTGCAGGAGGCCACCGGATATACGGTCTTATCCGGATAGGTCATGGCATTCAGGAAGGTATTCATGGAGCCCTTTACAAGCTCAACGAAGGGGTCCTTAAGGGGAAATCTCTCTGAACCGCAGAGCACGCTGTGCTCCATGATATGGGCCACTCCGGTGCTGTCCTTCGGAGTGGTTCGGAAGCCTATATAAAAGACCTTATTGATATCATTGTTTTTAATCGTAAATACCTTGGCCTTGGTCCTTATGTGCTCATAGATCGTGCCTATGCCCATACTTCCCTCGAGCCTTTCTTCCCTTATCTTCCTATAGCATTCTTCAAAACTTTTCAAAGCCTGATCTCCTTAATCTTTTATCTATAATCTATATATCATAGCCGTAAACGAAGGAAGCACGAGCGAAGCGAGTATTTACTTCGGCCGGCTATGATATGAGCATTTGTTTCAAGTCGGGCCGCAAAGCGGCTCCTGCTAAAGCCTGCCCGTAAGATAGTCCCATACTATGGCGCAGGCCTCCCTTACACATTCATGGGGAAACATGACTATATCTGTCTTTGTGCCTATGCCCTCGGGAGAAGGATAGTCAGCTGCCCTTGCATATCTCAGGGACCGATACAGATTATGGTCACTGGTGATGATACCGGTCCTCAGCTCCTCCATATCCTTCCTCAAAAACGGAAGCACCACGGCATTTCTCCTGTCATTGGCCTCCCTTATGACCCTCAGGGAATATACTATGCTTTCCTCAGTGCTGGCTGAGTCCATCTCTATGAGCATATTGTGCTCCGGCATACCCTTAAGAAAAAGATAATTATACATGGCCAGAGCCTCCGGCACCGGATCTCCCTCTGCCTGTCCTCCCGAAAGCACAAATACAGTCCTCGGGCTTTCCTCGTGGTAAAGGAGCGCCCTGTCAAGCCTTGCCTTCAGGGAGGCTGAGAGACTGTCCTCATATATCCTGTCTCCTATCACCACCACATAATCAGCTCCAAGCTCAGGCCTTCCGGCGGCAGCCGAGGTCACAAGATACATGGTATAGCTGAATATGAGCAGGGCTATGATGAAGCTCGTATATACGAATACAGGCAGCTTCCTTGGCATGCCGCCCTTTTTCTCTGAATTGCGGTGATTGAAGCAGCCCATAAGCAAAAATATCGCAGCCAGACAGAGCCAGATCCCACAAAACGAAGTTGTGATCCCGCTGTAAGCTGCGATGATTATGAAATATATTATACAGGCTCCCGCCAAAGAGAAAAACAGTATTTCCAAATATCACTCCTCGAGTTCCCTGACCCTGAGCACCTCACCGGGCAGCGGTCCCTCTGAAAGTTTTACATAAAGCTTCTGTCCGGCATGGGGACAGCTTTGCATGCTTTCCCCGCTGTCAGCATCCCTTATCTCCAGCACCCTTACACTTGAGCTTTGAAGGCCCTTGTGCATTATCTCTATCTCGTCCCCTACAGAAAACTTGTTCTTCTGTATCAGGGCAGCATAGCCTTCGCTGTCCCATGAGCAGTCAAAGGCTCCCTTTTGAAGGACCGTACCCAGATAGGTGTAGGCCTTGACATAGGTACTGGTATCATATATCTGGGCATCCTCATTCGGCCTGCCGAAGAAGAAGCCCGTCGTATACTCCCTGTGGGTACATTTGCCTATCTCCGAAAGGTAATTTGGAAGCTCCTGATCATACTTCTCCCTGCTCTCAAAGAGGTCGTCTATGGCCTTCCTGTAGCACCTTGCCACGCTGGCCACATAGAGCTCCGTTTTCATCCTGCCCTCTACCTTGAGGCTGTCTATGCCCGCCTCGCAGAGTTCAGGCAGATGTCCTATCATGCAGAGGTCCTTGGAATTGAATATATAGGTCCCCCTGTCATCCTCCTCTATCGGGAAGTACTGTCCCGGTCTCTTCTCCTCGCAAAGGGCATATTTCCATCTGCAGGGATGGGTGCAGGCTCCCCTGTTTGAGTCCCTTCCGGTCATGAAGGAAGAAAGCAGACACCTTCCCGAATAAGCCATGCACATGGCTCCGTGCACGAAGGTCTCTATCTCCATATCCGAAGGTATACGCTCCCTTATCTCCCTGAGCTCAGAAAGGGAAAGCTCCCTTGCACTTACCACCCGCTTTGCGCCGAGCTTATTCCAGAAGATATAGTCGGCATAGTTGGTATTGTTCATCTGAGTGGAGACATGGAGCTCCATATCAGGGCAAAGCTCCCTTGCCATCATAAATATGCCCGGGTCCGAGATGATGAGGGCATCAGGGCCTATCTCAGAAAGCTCCTTAAGATAGGGCTCCACGGCCCTTATGTCCCTGTTGTGAGCAAATATATTGACGGTCACATAGACCCTCACTCCCCGCTCATTGGCAAACTCCACAGCCTTGGCCAAGGTGTCTCCGTCAAAGTTATCTGCCTTTGCCCTCAGGGAAAATGCCTCTCCGCCTATGTATACCGCATCCGCCCCGTAAAATATGGCGGTCTTTAATGTATTAAGATTTCCTGCCGGAAGCAGGAGCTCCGGTTTCTTCATGTCCATAATTTATGTCACAGCCTTATATCCATAGTCATGGGGCCAATTCACACGCTGACATTACTTCAGCCAGTCTTGGAAGCCTTCCTCAAAGCCTGACGGAAAGACTGACCCCGTCTCCCACCGGAAGCACTGAGCTTATAAGCTCCTCATCATGCTTTATGGCATGGAGGAATTCCCTCATGCGCTTATGGGTAGTCCGGTCCCTTCTCTCCACCGTATATCTTGATTCCATGACCGTAAGCTCTAGGAGCACATTGTCCGTAAACAGAAGGGCTCCCTTTTTCATAAGCCTTTTTATATCCGGAAGCCAGTTTATATACTGGCCCTTTGCTGCATCGAGGAAGATAAGATCAAAGGTCCGTCCCTCCTCGCAAAGCCTCGGAAGTATCAGCCCTGCATCCCCCTCCATAAGACTTATCCTGTCCGTAAAGCCCGCCTCATCAAAATTGGCCTTGGCCATGGGGATGCGCTTTTCATAGCTTTCTATCGTCACTATCCCTGCCTCAGAGCAGTCTGCCATGACCATGGCGCTATAGCCTATGGCCGTGCCTATCTCCAGTATGCTCTCAGGCTTCAGAAGCTGTACCATGGTACGGAGCAGCTCCTCCGTATCCGGCTTTATTATCGGTACGTCAGAAGCCTCCGCCTCTTTCCTAAGCCTTCCGAGTCTGCCCTCGGCATCCTTTGATAGTGAAAGCAGATAATCCCTTATCCGACTCTGGTCCATATATGCTCTCTCCTTTGGAGCTTGGCCTGAGGCCTAGGCCTGCTGATGCTTTGGCCCCTGAGCTTTTCTTACTTACTGCTCCTCAGAGCCGGTGCCCTCCGATGAGGCTCCGTCCGAAGCCGCTTCCTCAGAGGCTGCACTTTCTGCCTCAAGGGAAGCCCTTTCCTCAGGAGTAAGTATATCGGCCTCGTCTCCTCCTCCGATGACGTCCTCCTCGGTCTCGCTCTCAGCCTTTTCAGATTCCGCAAGCCTTGCCTGATACTCATCCTCGGATATATTTATCTCCTCTATTATCTCCTTCGTAGTCATGGAGGTATTGAGGGTATATTCGCCGGGATATATATTGACCTCATAAAGGGCTGCCTGTATCGAAAATGCCTCAGGGTCCCGTATGAGGCCGGCCTCGCTCAGTATCTCAGAGGCTTCGCCTATGCTCTGGCCCTCCTCAAATACCACGCTCACGTCCGTGCCCGGAGCCGTCTCCATCGGGTCCTGATAAAAAACAGAGCGTCCGAAGCTATAGCAGAACCTTGAGAGCTCCACCGCTATCAATATAAGAAGGGCTGCAACTATCACTCTTCCTGCAACTCCTCCTAAAAGGTCCGCTATCCTACCTATCACTGAACCATTCTTTTCGTCCATCAAACCTCCGAGATTATGGGCAGTATCATGGGATTACGCTTCATCTTCTTCCAGATGAAATCACTGAGCGTATCTCTTATCACATTTTTGATCTTGGACCAGTCGCTGACATGATGTATCAGGCAATCGTCTACCGCATCAGCCACCTGAAGCCTTGCCTCCTCCATGAGATTTTCGTGCTCACGTACATAGACAAAGCCCCGGCTCACGATATCCGGCCCGGATATCAGCCTGCCCGAATATTTTTCCAAGGTCATAACGACTATTATAATACCATTCTGGGCAAGATTTTGTCTATCTCTCATGACTATATTGCCCACATCACCTATGCCGAGACCGTCCACCATCACGGGACCGGCCTGAACATGGTCCACTATCCTGCAGCCGTCCTCGGAAAGGTCTATCACATCTCCTGAGCCTGCTATCACTACATTGTCAGGAGAGACGCAGACATCCTCAGCCAAAGTCTTCTGGGCCAGTCTGTGGCGGTACTCTCCATGGATGGGTATGGCAAACTTAGGTCTCACCAAGGCATATATCAGCTTAAGCTCCTCCTGACAGGCGTGACCCGAAACATGGGTATCCTGATTGATGACCTCAGCATGCTTCTGGGCCAGCTCATTTATTATCTTGGCTACGGCCTTTTCATTGCCGGGGATCGGATTGGAGCTCAGCACCACCACGTCTTTGGGGCCTATGGTCACTTTTCTATGCTGGCCGCTTGCCATGCGGGAAAGGGCAGCCATGGACTCGCCTTGGCTTCCTGTGGTGACCAGCACCATCTTTTCGTCCGGATAATCCTTTATATGGTCTATGTCCACAAGGGTGCCCTGCTGTATCCTTATATATCCGAGTTCCGCAGCCGTGCCTATGACATTGACCATGGAGCGTCCGTCTATGACTACCTTGCGGCCGTATTTTTCCGCATCATTTATTATCTGCTGCACCCTGTCCACATTCGAGGCAAAGGTGGCAACTATTATCCTTTTATCAGGATGGGCTGCAAATATGGCATCAAAGGTCTTTCCTACCGTACGCTCAGACATGGTAAAGCCCTGTCTTAAGGCATTGGTAGAATCGGCCATCAGGGCCAGCACGCCCTCCCTTCCAAGCTCCGCAAAGCGCTGAAGGTCTATCGGATCCCCGTAGACCGGGGTATAGTCCACCTTGAAGTCTCCCGTATGGAGCACTACCCCTGCCGGGCTCTTTATGGCAAGAGCCGAGGCATCCTGTATGGAGTGATTGGTCTTGATGAATTCTATCTCAAAGGCTCCTGCCTTCACCACGTCCCCATGCTTTACCACATTGAGCTTTGCGCTCTCAAGGAGGCCTGCCTCCCTGAGCTTATTGGAGATGAGGGCTATGGTCAGCTTGGTGCTGTATACAGGGAGATTAAGTGTCCTCAGCACATAGGGCAGGGCACCGATATGGTCCTCGTGTCCGTGGGTTATGAAAAATCCCCTTACCTTGGATTCATTTTCCTTAAGATAGGTGATGTCCGGTATCACAAGGTCTATGCCCAGCATATCATCTTCAGGGAAGGACATGCCGCAGTCTACCACCACGATATCATCACCGTATTCAAAGGCGGTGATGTTCATGCCTATCTCCTCGAGTCCTCCGAGGGGTATGATCCTGATATGCTCAGGCTTATGCTCCCTCCTTGTGTACTTCCTCTTGGTACGCTGAGAGGGGAACTTAGGGGCCTTTTTTACCGAAGTGCCTAAGTCATCCTTCTGAAGCACTGTCTTTTCTGTCTTCCTGCCCCTTTTCCCGTTCAGCTTCTCCTTGGGGCTCTCCTTTGACGTATCCATGGACATATCCGTCTTAGCCTCCGAGGCCTTCTTAATAGAAGCCGTCTCCGAGGCCTTAGCTCCCCTTACATACCTTCTTTTAGGGAGCCTTTTCTTCTTTTCCGTATCCTTTTCCTTATTTTCTGTCTTATGCTCTTCCATTTTCTGCTTACTGTCTCTCAATACTTATCTCATCCTTTAACATTTCTTCAAATATGTTCATGACTGCTTCTCTCTCGTCCTCATCCTCCACATCCACATAGAGGGCCTCCTCATCCTCAGGCTCGGACATATCCTTCAAAAGGAAGCATTCTCCGTCCTCATCCTCAGGGGCATCGGTCACGAGTATATAATCAACTCCCCCGAGCTTCGTGCTCTCAAGGATAGAAAACTCGGCCTCACTGCCGTCATCCATGATCATAATAAGCTTATCTTCCATCATTTCTCTCCATTTCTCATAAAATCTTCCAATATTATCGCTGCTGCTACCTTATCGACAAAGCTCTTCTGCTCACAGGGAGCTATATCAGAGCGTCTCAGCACCTCCAAGGCCTCCTCGGTAGAGAGCCTCTCATCCCACAGCATTATATCTATATCCATGCCATTTTCATCCAGCCTGTGTCTTAAGAGTTCCATGAATGAACGGGTCCTTTCAGCCCGTTCTCCCTCAGTTCCGTCCATATTGAGGGGAAGTCCCAGAACTATCCTCTCCACGTCCTCATCCTGACATATCTCAAGGAGGCGTCTCAGGGTAGGACGCAGCTTTCCCTCTTTTTCTCTGAAAATAGTTTCATACGGAGACACGATGACTTTGAGAGCATCGCTCAGCGCCACTCCCACTGTCTTCGACCCGTAATCGAGTCCCATTATCCTTCCCATACACAAACTCAAACACAAAAATGACATGCCGACATATATCGGCATGTTGAAAAGTCTATATCATCCCGCTTACTATAAGCAATAATACGGTAACTTCGGCGGCTTATGAAAGCCTGCTCTCTACGTACGCTGCCATCAGCTCCTCAAGGATCTCGTCACGTTCCACCTTCATTATGAGGCTCCTTGCATTTTTATGGCTGGTGATATAAGTAGGATCTCCTGACATGATGTATCCCACGATCTGATTGATGGGATTGTATCCCTTTTCCACAAGTGCAGCATAGACCTGTGCAAGCACATCGCTTACATTGGGCTTTGCTATCTCCTTGATCTGTCCTATGATC
>DVNS01000099.1 GCA_018714145.1 Candidatus Avilachnospira avistercoris | reverse complement strand
AAAGGCTTGTATTCATTATCAAAACGTCAAAAGGAGATGACCTGCTTCATCGCCGAGGGTAAGGATTTTATCACGGTGAAGAAACTTGCAGGCAAATACGGTGTCAGCGAGCGGAGCATACATTATGACCTTTCGCAGATAGGGCATTATCTTTCCGACAGGGATGCGGTGCTCATCAGGAGCAGACAGAACGGAGTCAGTCTCCGTACCGGACGCATCGCCGCTGCAGAACTCATCTCCGAGATCATGAGGGATGATCCCGGAAGGGACATCTTTTCCAAGGATGAGCGCTGTATATATATCACCGGCTGTCTGCTGCTTTCAGAAAGCGGAAGGGTCAGGAGCGATGATATAGCAGGGGCCCTCTGGATAAGCAAGCCGACGGTCATAGCTGACCTTAAGGCCGTGAAGGAAAGGCTCTCGGAACGGGGCATTTCCCTTAAGAGCAAGAAGGGGAGCGGCTACTGGGTAGAGGGCAATGAGATAATCCTCAGGGAGTCGATAAATAATTATCTTAAGGATTTTTTTCAGGCGAAAAGGATAAGTAATTATCATACACTTTACCGCAGGCTTCCGGAGCTTAGAGCTAAGGCCACAGAAATGGAAAGACCTGTCATGGACTACCTTGAGCCTGACATGGTGAAGAGGGTCTATGAGACCTTCAATGTGCTGAGACGGGAAAACGGCATCATCATCTCGGACACCGATGCCTTCGGACTGTTCATCTATACGGTCATCATGGTCAACAGGAACCTCCGCGGATGCTATATAAAAAAGGAGGACCTGAGCCCTGATGTCAGGCATGAACGGGAGACTAACCGCTATCTGCTGGCCAAGGGCATAAGGGAGCAGCTGGAGGAGGACTTTGGCATAGCTCCTGATGAAAATGAGATAGACTATCTCAGGGTCCTCGTTATCATGCAGAATGTAAGCTACAGAGGCGTGGGTATCGAGGAGGAGGACAGGGGGCTTAAGGCTGCCGTGGATGAAGAGATGGCCTTCCTTATGGCTGAGCTTTCGATCGGCGAGGAAGAGCTGTTATCAGAGCTTAAGCGCAGCATCTATGAGATATTGCTCCTTGCGAAGGAACGGAAGCGCTTCGGCATAGCCTCGGGGCAGTCTCTGATAGCCGAGGCGGAGGTGGAGTATCCTAAACTGGTGGAGATATCGAAGGAACTTTCGGACAGGCTCTCAAAGAGGCTTTCCTTGGAGCTTTCGAGGGAGGATATCTCAAGGATAGCCCTTACCTTAGCGGCTTATACTGAGACCCCTGCGGAGCGGCCCAGAAAAAATGCCCTCATCATCTGCGATAAGGGAAAGACGGAGACGGCCCTCCTCAGGAACCGGGTCAAGAACAATATCACTGACATAGATATCGTGGAGACCACCTCGGTATATGACATAGACGAGCATCCGGAAAAGCTTTCAGGCATAGACCTTATCATCTCCACTACGGAGATAGAGACTGGCTCCATACCTGTATTTAAGGTAAGTCCCATCATATCCAATGCGGATATCCGGAGGATAAACAAATTCCTGTATGCCGGAGGCTATGCCGAGGAGGACGATAAGGATCATATCAAGGACTACATCCTCAGGAATGTCACGCTGGACAGGCGCTTTTTTACGAAGCTTGACGAAAAGGACCGCAGTGAACTTACCGATATGCTCAACAGCCTGCTTCAGAAGGCAAGGGGCTATGTGAGCCGGGAAAATATCAATGCCATAAAGGACGAGCAGGCCTATCTCATAGCAAGGGTCATGGTCAATCTTGGCACTCTGTTCAGGCAGGTCAATGAGCTGAGGAACGAACCGCTTTCCGAGGATACGATGATGGGTCTTGTCATCCACGTCGCCCTGAGTACGGCTCGCTGGGAGATGGGACGCTTCTTTCCCCACGAGTATTTCCGCCCGGAAAATGATTATGAGGCGGCGGTGTTCAGACTTGTAAATGAATTTATTGGAAGCCTCGGCAGCATATTCGGAGCCGAGATATCCAGGGACGAGGCATTTGCGATATTAAGATATCTTATCTGAGATATCTGAATATAAATATCAGCTGCATACTAAGATAGAATAGGAGGGGTTGATTTGAAAAAGGTATTGTTAAAGGGCGGAATGCTCATAGGCAAGGCCGACGGCTTTGATGCCGATAAAAAGGACATCCTCATCGAGGATGGCGTCATAGCAGCCATAGAGGATGATATCGAGGCAGGAGATGCCGAGGTCATCGACGTGAGCGGCAAATATGTATCCGCAGGATTCATCGATACCCATGTCCATGTATATCACAGGGCGCCGCTGGGAGTTCCGGCAGACCTTATAGGCGTGGATAAGGGAGTTACGGCCATGATAGATGCCGGCTCTGCAGGCCCCGGCAATATCCGGGATTTCATCGATACGGATATCAAAAACAGCAGGACGAGGGTATTTTCAGCCATGCACTATGCCACGGACGGACTTATAGATCCGCCGGAGGCGGATGATGAGTCCAAGTATGACCTTGAGCTGGGCAAGAAGGCCTATGAGGAAAATAAGGACTATATCGTTGCCATCAAGGAGAGGGCAAGCCAGAGCTGTGTAGGAGACCTCGGCATAGTTTCCATCAGGGCAGGCAAGAAGCTTGCAAAGGAGCTGGGCCTTCCCGTCATGGTACACATCGGACACATGCCTCCCACCATCGAGGATGTGCTCAACACCATGGAGAAGGGCGATGTCATCACCCACGCCTTCCATGGCAAGGACAACAACCTGTTCATAGACGGACAGATAAAGCCTGAGACTCAGGCTGCAAGGGACAGGGGAGTCATCTTTGATATCGGACACGGCAAGGACAGCTTCAACTTCAAGACCGGAGCCCTTGCAAAGAGCTTAGGCTTCTATCCCGATATCATAAGCACCGACCTTCACACCATAAGCTGGCTCGGACCCGTATATTCACTGCCCGTGACCGTGGATAAGTTCCTTGCCCTTGGCTATGAGCTTTCAGATTGCATAGACAAGGTCACTGCAAAGCCCGCAGAGTATTATCACCTTGAGGGCCTTGGAAGGCTCAGGACCGGAGCAAAGGCCGACTTCACCATATTCACCGTCAGGGACGGACACTATGTATTTATGGATGCCAATAAAAATGTCATCGAAGGCACCAAGTCCCTGACCATAGAGCTGGCCCTTATAGGCGGCGAGGTAGTGATGAGAAGGGAGCTCAAGCCCCTTGAGATAAAGGTCATCGATATGCTCAAGGCAAGGGGTGACTGGAGCGAGGCAGACTTTGAAAAGTATGGCGAGGACCTTAAGGATGCCCTCATACTGATGAGGGACAGGAACGTTTATTTTGAAGAGGGCAACCTGCTTGCGTTCACTAACCATGTACTGACACTGTTCCGCCGTCTTGAGACAGGCGAGAAGGTTGACGCCCTTGATGAGAGCATCATCGAGGAGATAAACTACAAGGCCCTGGAGGTAGCCAAGGAGCTGGTCGCAAGATGCGCCGCAAAGTACGGCGAGGCTGACCAGACCGAGCTCGTGCTCCTTGCCATCCATATCCAGACCGCACAGGAACAGTTTGAGGATAATTTAAAGAAAGAAAAGAAGGAGGCATAAAATGGCTAAGAAGGTTTTGATAGTTATCGGCGACAGGATGGGCAAGGGCCAGAACGTGGCTAAGGGCATCGAGGAGGCTGGCGGAGAGGCTTATGTCATCCCCGGTATGGCTGCGGACATGAAGCTTGGCGATGTGATGAATGAGAAGGGTGCTGACCTTGGCATCAGCTTCTGCGGCTCAGGCGGAGCAGGAGCCCTTATGGCATCCAATAAGTACGGCTGGAAGTCCAAGCACGGTATGCGTTCCGTAGGTGAGGGACAGACCGCCGTAAGAGAGGGCTGCAAGGTCCTTGGCTTTGGCTTCATGGATACCGTAGAGCTTGGAAAGAGCATCACTGAGACCTATTACGAAGTGAACGGAAGACCCGAATAAAAGCTTTTTGAGGTAACAAAATGCAGGAAGAAAGAAGATCCGCACTTACTGTGTGCGAGCGTGAGTTCATCATAGACGCCGGAGGCAAGGACAGGACAGAGGCGATGTCTCAGGCCTTTGTTGCACTCAAGGCCCGTGCATATAAGGAGGTAGACGGACTCATAGTTGAGATGCAGCCCCTTGACGTATTTATACTGAAGGAGGAGGAGAGGTCCAAGACCCAGCAGCTTGCAGACTATTTCAAGCCCAAGGAGTTCAAGCCCTATACCGTGCAGCTCAGCATCATAGTACGTCTAAAATATATTCCTAATATCTAAGTTTTAAGGAGGGGGAAATGTTAGAAATCATCATCAAATCAATGATCCTTGGCGCCCTCGGCGGCTTCGCGGCTGCAGCCGGCGCATCCAGGATGTTCCATGCACCTGAGGTACAGGCCATGGGTTCATTCAGAGGACTGGGTGAGTTGAATGCTTGTAAGGGAGACCCTATGGCACACTTCTCATTCGGACTTGGTTTCCTGTTCAATGCGGCAGGCTCAGTTATCGGTGCGGGAGCCCTTACTCAGGACGTATGGCATCGTATAGTTCCCAACTGGGCAGCGGCTTCACTTCTTATTAAGAATAAGAAGGTTGAGGAGACCCTTTACGATCCGGCAAAGATGGCCATCGCAGGTGCTGTTATCGGTGCGATAACCGTTGCGTTCCTGAACTCTATCGCATCCATCATCCCTGAGTCTCTGTCAGCCATCGCTGCAGGCATCCTTGGACCGGCCTCCAGCACCATGATCGACATGATCATTCCGGTACTCTTCATCCTTGCAGCACTTGATGCAGGCAAGCTTCCCGGTATGTGGGGACTTGCGCTTGGCGGACTTTCACAGCTCATCATGGGCAATGCTACTCCCGGTGCAGTCCTTGGTATCCTTATAGGACAGACTATTGCAGAGAGCGGCTGGAACAAGTCAGCTAAGGTAATGCTTGCTATCATCGTGGTACTGTTTATTGCTATCGGTCAGGGCCGTGGCTTCTGGGCTAACGCTCTCTCCTATATCATGTTCTGATCCAGGGGGTAACGGATAATGAAAAAACTTAATGCTTTACTTATGAAAAATGAATCCTTCCCGTTGCTCACAGCTATGCTCTGCGCGGCTATACTGGGAGGCTCACACATGTTCGTAACTGAGGGCTTCGGACTCTTCAACGAAATAGCTCAGGCCGAGATGATAAGGAACGGCCTTGAGACCGGAGACTTCGCAACACCCATAGGCTACTGCACAGGCTTCCTGCTTGCCCGTATCCTTGAGGGACCCCTCGTAGGTATCCTTGATATCGGCGGATCCCTTATGACCGGCGTAGGTACCGGATTTGCCAGCCTGTTCCTCGTTATGGGCCTTGGCGTCATCGTTGAGAACTTCATACTCAGCATCGTGGTAGGCTTCATAGTAGGACTTATCCTTGGTATCGTCATCATCGTAGTTAAGAAGACCATGCCTCAGGGTATGGCTGCAGGCGGAACCGGCATCATGATGGGTGCAGGAAATGCTGCAGGACGTTACCTTGGTCCCCTGATCATAATCTATGCTGCAAAGTATTCCATCCCTGCAGGCATCGGATCCATCATAGGAGCAGTTATCTGCCAGAAGCTTGGAAAGAGCATGGTGGGCGGAGCTATCCTTGGAGCCATGATAGTTGCATTTATCTTCCCCGGAGCAGCTGCTTAAGGAAGAAAAGGCTGTATATTGACATGGCTGCTGCGGCTTAAGGATATTTCTATACTGAAATGCAGAAGGCCGCAGATGAAAGCACGTTTTGGGGATATGGCTTACCTTGAACTCAAAGCCGGAGGCAGGACTTCCGGCTTTGAATGTCGCCATGGTCCGGCAAAGGCTGTGCCATAGCGTCCTTACTTTTTACATTAATGTGAATTGAAAGGTAAAATTATGAAAAATCTTTACAATCAATACGGACTTCAGACCGTCATCAATGCTTCAGGCCGCATGACGAAGCTTGGAGTCTCAACCATTTCAGAAAAGGTCGGCAAGGCCATCATGGAGGGCGGCTCCAACTATGTAGTTATAGAGGACCTCTACAGAGAGGCGGGACACGCCCTTGCAAAGATGATAGAGGCTCCCGATGCCTGTGTCACCTCCAGCGCTTCAGCTGCCATAGCCATGGCTGTAGCCTCCCTGATATGCGGAAACAGCGTTCAGAACGTACACAATCTTTATGATATGCTTCCCAATGTGAAGAAAAGGGAGGTCATCCTGCTCCGCGGACAGAACATCGACTTCGGAGCTCCCGTGGCCGAGATGATACAGGTCGGCGGCGGAAAGATAGTTGATGCCGGTTATTCAAACGGCAGCACCGTAGCGGATATCGAGGCAGCAGTTACTGAAAATACCCTTGCCATATTCTTCGTAAAGTCCCATCACTGCGTACAGAAGGAGATGGTAAGCGTCGAGGAGACAGTAGCCCTTGCCAATCGCCTCCATATCCCCTGCATCATCGATGCTTCAGCAGAGGAGGACCTTAAGAAGTATATCAAGATGGGTGCTGACTTCGTATGCTACAGCGGAGCAAAGGCCATCGAGGGCCCTACCAGCGGCTTCTGCGCCTGCTCAAGTTCCGAATATGCGGACAATATGCGCCTTCAGTTCAAGGGCATCGGCCGTGTCATGAAGGTCGGCAAGGAGACCGTCATGGGACTCCTTGAGGCAGTCAGGGAATACCTTGCAGGAGAGAGAGTATGCTGCATCACCAAGGCAGAGCTCGAGGAGTTTGCAAAGAAGGTCGGAGAGATAAAGGGCCTTAAGACCTCTATCATCAAGGATGAGGCCGGCAGGGAGATATATCGCTGCAAGATAGACTTCGATAAGGACGAATACGGCATAGACGCAGTCGAGGCCGTAAAGCGTCTTGCAGAGGGCGAGGTCGCTGTATACACCAGAGACTATCAGATGAACCTCGGCTCCATAGCCATTGACCCGAGACCTCTTAACAGTCACGAGGAATTGGAGTATATTTATACTAAGCTTAAGGACATCGTTAAGTAAGGCTTGATACACTTGATACGGAAAATGTCCCCGCGCCCATGCGAAGGTTTCCGCCTTCCTGATTTGCTGAATGGATATAAGCGGCATACAGCGGGCCCGGGACTTAAGTTAAAAAGATGTTAAAGAGCAGAATATGAGGAGGTAAATGCAATGAGCAGGATAAATTATTATCATGACAAGGTCTGCCTCAATGTGCTTGCTGGAAATCTCCAGAATGCAAAGGATATCTATGAGGCAGCTGAGAAGTATGTAGAGGTAGGCGTGCTTTCTTCCAACTATCCCGACGTAGCTTCAGCAGTTGAGGATATGAAAAAGTACATGGAGGTGCTTGAGGGCAATGTATCAGTAGGACTTGGCGGCGGCAACCCCAACCAGTGGAAGGCCGTAGGCGATATCGCTAAGGAGATAAAGGCTCATCACTTCAATCAGGTATTCTCCGCAGTTGGATATACCAGAGCCAATGTGGACAATGACTGGGCTCACATCAATGCCCTCGTTTCTCCCACAGGAACTCCCGGCATGGTAAAGATATCCACCGGTCCCCTTTCCAAGGACGCAAAGGAGCCTGCCATCGTTCCCGTTGATACAGCCATCGCCATGATAAAGGAGATGGGCGGAAACTCCGTTAAGTTCTTCCCCATGGGCGGACTTAAGTGCAAGGATGAGATGAAGGCAGTTGCAGAGGCATGTGCACGCAATGACTTCGTTATGGAGCCCACAGGCGGCATCACCCTTGAGAACTTCCGTGAGATCATGGAGACCATACTCAACGCAGGCGTTAAGAAGGTCATCCCCCACGTTTACAGCTCCATACAGGATGAAAATCACTGCACCAAGATAGAGGATGTAAAGAAGCTCATGGAGATAGTCAAGGAGCTGGTATAAGCCCAGTATCTCAAAGATCATATAATATAGATTTATCGAGAAGGCCGCTTTGAAAGCGGCTTTCTCTTTTTGTATCAGGGAAGCAGAGTATTGACATAAGAGGAAAAAAGTCATAAAATAGCGACGGTTAGACAAAACTAACTAAAATTAACAACACAAAAAAGGCAAAGAAAGCCGAAAAATATTCATTATTTATGCTGCTGATAAAAATAATGGTCAAAAGGCGGCGGAATGGAGCATTTTATGATAGAAACTGAAGTAAGTATAAACGGTATGATGTGCGGAATGTGCGAGGCCCATGTCAATGATGCCATAAGGAAGGCCTTTGATGTAAAGAAAGTGAGCTCATCCCATAAAAAGGGCCTTATGAAGATAGTCTCTGAACACGAGCTGTCCCCAGAGGCCATAAAGGAAGCCCTCAAGGACACAGGCTACGAGATAGGCAGCATAGAAAGTCATCCCTATGTCAAAAAAGGGCTGTTTGGCTGAAGGCAGCAGGGCAGCCTGATCCGCACTTTGTGCGGATTTCCATCATCATATCTCATTGAAGCTAAGAAAAGAAAGAACGGCATAAAGCCTTATCCCTGCCGTCCAAAGAACGCTGAGAGCCGAGAAACGGCTCTATCCGCACTTTGCGCGTATTCCATCATCATATCTTATTGAAGCTGAGAAAAGAAAGAGCGGCATAGCCCTATCCCTACCGTTCAAAGAACAACGGGCACTGTATTGCAGATAGGCCTGTATAGTCTAAGGATATCATTCCCCTCCCCTCCGGAGCCTTTCCGGAGGAAAGGGGATATTTTATGCCATTAAACTTTTTGTTTAATATTTTACAAAAATATGCTTGC
>DVNS01000098.1 GCA_018714145.1 Candidatus Avilachnospira avistercoris | reverse complement strand
GACGAAGATTAAATGAACTCTACCGCTGCCGTCATAGTTACATACAATCGCAAGGCACTCCTTAAAGAGTGCCTGTTAGCCTTGCTTTCGCAGACGACAGCCTGCGATATACTTGTCATAGACAATCACAGTACCGACGGCACTGCAGCGACAGTAGGAGATATCATAAAAGATAGAAGCAGCAATGAATGCTGCATCACCTACATCGACACCGGCGCAAATCTCGGCGGCGCAGGTGGCTTTTCTTACGGTATCAAGGAAGCTGCGCAGAGGGGCTACGAATACATCTGGATAATGGATGATGACTGCGTGCCTGAGCCGGATGCACTAGAAGAGCTGTTTTCTGCAGCAGCCAAATTAGAAAAGGATAGTCAGGGAAGTCCTGACAGTTTAAAACAGGCCGAGCAGCAAAAAAACGTGGCTTATAAAGATGAAACGAACTATGGCAGCTCCCCGGAGAGCGCTGAAGCTATTGGACAAAAATCTGAAGGCAGTTGTCGAGAAACAACCACAAAGCCTGCTTTCGGCTTCCTTGCCAGCAAGGTCCTCTGGACCGACGGCACCCTCTGCAAGACCAACATCCAGCGCTATCCCATGGCGAAGCGGGTCACGGACTTCGACTCCGAGCTTGTGCGGGTCAATTACTCCTCCTTCGTGTCCATGTTCTTTAAAAGCGACATCGTAAGGGATCTTGGACTTCCGATAAAGGAGTTCTTCATCTGGTCCGACGACCTTGAATACACAAGGCGCATTTCCATGAAATACCCCTGCTGGCTCTGCAATAAGAGCGTGGTCATCCACAAATGCAAGGGTAACTACGGCATCAACATAGCAGTCGAGCTTCCGGAGCGAGTGGACCGGTACAGATATATTTACAGAAATGATGTCTATGTATTCCGGAAGGAAGGTCTTAAGGGCATAGCCTACGTCGTGGTCAGGGACATTTACCATGTATTTAAGGTGCTTCTCTTTGCAAAAAGCGGCAAGCTCAGCAAGATAAAAACCATCATCGGCGGCACCCTCAGCGGTATCAGCTTTGACCCTAAAATTGAACAAGTATAGGGCGCAAAGCGAGGAAAGTGGAAGCTATATGACAAACTGATATTTTTGATAGGTACATATAAAGCAAGTAAATTTAACAAAAGCAAGGCAAGTCCCTCTTAGGGAGAAGGATATTTATAAGAACGAAAGAGCACTTGAGATAGAGAAGTACTAAAGATATAATCGGAGAATAGTGATGCAAAATGGCAGGTTGAGATTACAATCCATACTCCTTCCCAGAGCGGAGATATGTGAAGTTGAGGAGCTTTATTTTCATAGGAATGCAGATGACTCAGTCCTCGACCTCGACGGCTTCTTCAACCTATTTTCTGTGGACAAGTGGAGAAAGTATACTGCTATCGACAACCTCCATCTCTCCATAGTTTGTCAGGGCTTTTCCGAGCTTCGCATCATGAATGAGCGAAATGTGGTAAGCTCAGTCAGCCTCGAAGCCGATACATATAAGGAATACGACATCGAATTTCCCTATAACAACGAGGACCTGAAGCGGGTGCTTTGGTTCAGGCTGATTAAAGGAAATGCTGAAGATGCTGGCAGCAGCTTCTCTCACGGCGAGGCTTCACAGCAGGCAACCCCAGAAGCCCCTGCACAGATATCCTCACAGCAGCCTGCCTCTCAGATAGCTCAGGCTGACGGCTTTGCCTGCGCCCGCAGTCAGGCTTTGGCAGAGGTCGGAGACAAGGCAGCATCAAACATCCCTGATATAAAAGCCTATTTTTATACTGACACGACCAACGTAAAGCTCCGCCCCGTCGACATAGCTGCCGATATCTGCACCTTCAGGCGGGAGCAGTACGTCTATCGAAACATAAAGCAGCTAAAGGACAGCATCTTTGATGACGAAGAGCTTGAGGTACGGGAGCACTTTCAGGTATATATCGTGGACAATGGCCAGAGCATAGGAGCAGATGCAAAGCTTTCAGAACTCATAGCCTCCTGCAAAGGCAAGGTCACCGTCTTTCCCAATAAAAATGCCGGCGGCACCGGAGGTTTCACAAGGGGCATGATAGAGGCCATAAAGGCTAAGGACAGGGGAGAGGAGCTTTCCCATATCCTCCTCATGGACGATGATGCCGTCAATGAGCCCGATGCCATAGTCCGCACCTACGCCCTCCTTCGCACCGTCAGGGATGAATGGAAGGACGCAGCCATAGGCGGAGCCATACTCCGGGAGGACAGTAAGCATATCCTTCAGGAAAATGGCCCCATCCTCTCAGACTGGAGAGTGGTATTCCCCACTGTGGGCAATGACCTGAGCAGATATAAAAATGCCGCCTCGGATTACATCACTAAGCCGGACGAGACCATAAACAGGAGCCGCTACAGTGCTTGGTGCTTCTGCTGCTTTCCGTTCAGCACGGTAAGGAAGGACAACCTGCCCATCCCGCTGTTCCTTCACTATGATGACATAGAGTATGGAATCAGAAACAGCGGCCATGGCCTGATACTTCTCAACGGCATCTGCGTATGGCACAATCCCTTTGGACTTACTCTGGCTTCGACCAATGCCTACTATGACACCAGGAACAGGCTCATATCCAAGGCCCTGCATGATAAAAATGCCTTTAAGGGCCTGATAAACTGCTTTAAGGAGGCCTCAGTACCGGTATTCTTATATCTGGCACGCTATAGATATGAGGACATAGAGCTCGTAAAACTGGCCTTTGATGACCTCCTAAAGGGACCAAGATTCATTGCCGAGACCGACCCGAAGCTCATCCTTGATACGGTCGGAAAGACAAAGACAAAGTTCCTTCCGCTTAATGAGGCAAAGGGCCTTACAAAAGCTGAAAGGGCACAGGTTCAGCAGTATATAGAGGGCATTTCCAAGGAGCAGGTACTTGATTCCATATATAAGGGAAGAAGTAAAAGGGTATATTTTAAGAACCTTTTACCTTCAAAGCGCTTTAAGATACTCAGCACCTCCGACTCGCCCTACAACTACTTCGGCTATAAAAAGGAAGTATATGTGGAGCCTCACTCAGGCCATATCTTTGTGGGTCGACTAAAGCTTGGCGAGCTGTTTAAAGCCCTTTTGATGGTACTTAGATATACCTTTATCTTCCAAAGCAAGGGCAAAAAGCTCAAGGCCGAATATAAAAAGGGATTCAAAAGGCTCAGCTCACAAGAGTTCTGGGAGGAGTATCTGAGGTAGGTATCAGCCATGACCATAAAATTAAAATTCGATGATTTAAAAAAGCTTATCTTCGAGGGGGGCTATATAGCCCTCCTGATAGTCTATCTTACGAGGCTCTTTCTCAATACCACTGACTGGCATCTGGGCTTTTCCCATAGGAATTACTTCATATTTGCCATGATGGCAGCCTTTTGTGTGGCGCTGAAGGCCATATTTTATGACAAATGGGACCTCAGGGACGGAGCTATAGCAGCAGGGGTGCTTTTGATCTGTGCCTTAGTCTATAAGGAGACCGGCTACAATGATGTCCTTGATGTGGCCATACTCGTCATAGGCTGCAAGGGCATATCTGCAAAGACCATCGTAAGGATATATTTTTATGTCAATACCTTCCTCCTGCTCATCACCATGCTTGCAGCAGCGGTAGGTATGGTGCCGGACCTTATACATTATAAAAATGACGGCATCCGTCACTCCTTTGGCTCAGTATATCCTACGGATTTTGCAGCCCATATCTTCTACCTCATGGCTGCCTTCTGCTATATAAAGGGGGATAAGCTCAGATACTATCATCTGGGAGCTTTTTTAGTCATAGACTATATCCTTTATAAATACTGTCACACCGAGACCAGCGTCATCTGCATCCCTGGACTTACGCTCGTCATGACCATCTATAAGCTTATCAGGGACCATGGAGACGAGGTCATCAATAAAGAACTTGATATCTGGGGCTATGTCGTGGGCATACTTTCCATACCGGCCATGGCGTTTTTCAGTATATGGGCTACCTTTAATTATAAGGAAAATGAATTCATGGCCCTGCTTGCATCAAAGCTATCCTCCATGAGGGTCAGATTTGACCTTGCTCAGCAGGCAGCAAGCACATATGGGCTCAATACCTTCGGCAAGTACTTCGAGCTCATAGGCGGAGGCGGCAATGAAGGCTCCAACGGGGTCTACAATTTCGTAGACAATTCCTTCATGTATATCCTCCTTCGCTACGGCTATATATTTCTGATAGCAGCCATCGCCATCTTCATGTTCATGGCCTTTAGGGCCAACAGGAAGGGCCAGTTCATCATATCCATCGTCATAGCTGCGGCCACGGTACACAGCTTCATGGAGCATCACCTTATGGAGCCGAGCTATATGTTTGTGCCCATGCTGCTGCTCTCAGATATGAATAAGGACTATGAACTCCCACTTGATGCCACAGTAAGGCTAAAGGGACTGGGCTATCATATAGCCTCAGTCACGGCCATCACAGTGACGGCTGCGGCCTTGGGCTATGCAGCAGTATTTGACGGCCCTTCGGGACGCTATACCTATGTATTCGGTATCACGGCTCTGATCCTTATCATAGCCTATATGCTGTTTATAAAGGGAAGCCTTGGCAGAGCGGCACTTATTTCTGCCGTGGTATTTGCAGCCCTTTCCCTTTATGTCAATCATGGCTTTGCTGCAGCAGAGGGAGCAGTGGAGCTCTTCAGGCTGGATGAGGATCCCATGCATAAGCTTAGTTTTGTCGTGACCATGGCCCTCTGCTTTGGCATACCCTTCCTTGGGGCCTTCTTTGCCAATATCGATATGAAGAAGCTTTCTGCCGCTGCGGTCATAGCAGGTTTTATCCTTGTCACCGCATTTACATGGAATAAAGCCACAGAGATGCAGGAGGAACTTACAAATACAACACAGCCTGTTATAGACCATATCAAGTCCCTTCGAGCCTCCTATCCGGACAGGAATATAGCTTTCTATGCGGATGAGGACACATTTATACTGAACTTAAAAACCGGTGAGATAATTAAGCAGCATCAGCCGGAGCGCAGCATCCCTGATATCATGTACTATGTGGAAAAGGGAGCCCAGAAGGTAAATCTGGTCAAAAACGGACAGTTCGTATATAAGGACCTCAATGATGACTTCGGTTACTTTACAAATATAGCGGAACTGAAGCAGTAAAGCCTAAAGTAGTGCAGATTTAAATGTGAAACCACAAATGTGGATGGATAACATATTTCGATGCCATATCGGAAGGATAGAGGATAAGCCTTGACTGAAAAGATATCCCTTCGTAAAAACTACATATATAACCTCTGCCTTACCATAGCGAACCTGCTGTTTCCGTTCATCACCTATACCTACTCATCGAGGATACTGATGCCGGAGGGCATGGGACAGGTCTCCTTTGCCTCTTCGGTAGTGAATTATTTTCTCATGTTCGCCCAGCTCGGCATACCTACCTATGGAATCCGGGTCTGCGCCCAGAAAAAGGGAGACAGGAGAGAGCTTACAAAGACGGCCAAGGAGCTCATCATCATCAATGTTATCACCTCGGTCATATCCCTTGCAGTGCTCCTTTTATCGGTCAACCTTATCGGAAGACTCGCAGAGATAAGGACACTGATACTCATATACAGCCTGATGATAGTGTCGTCCATCTTTGAGATGTCATGGCTCTTCGGTGCCCTAGAACAGTACGAATACATTGCCAAGCGCTCCATAATCATAAAGGCCATCTCCGTGGCAGCGGTATTCATTTTCATAAGGAAAAGCTCCGACACATATATGTATGTGGCTATCATAGCAGCCACCTATGTAGCCACGGGCATAGTCAACTTCATCCATGCCCGAAGCTTCATAGACCTCAGGGAGCGATACCGCTATGGGCTAAGGCAGCACATAAAGCCTATCTGGATATTTTTCCTGATGTCGGTGGCGACCACGGTGTATCTGAACCTCGATACGCTCATGCTTGGCTTCATGACTACGGACGCAGAGGTGGGCATATACAATGCAGCGGTCCGTATCAAGGCCCTGCTCACCGGCGTAGTAACCGCTCTCGGCACAGTCATGCTGCCTCGTATGTCAAGGCTCATATATGACAGGGATGATGCGGCCTTCCTCAAATACGCCTCCACTGCCATGGAGTATATCTTCATCATAGCCATCCCCATGGCCCTATATTTCATGATATACTCAGGAGAATGTATCCTGCTCATCTCAGGAGAGCTTTACCTAGGTGGTACTCCTGCCATGCAGATAATCATGCCCACCCTTTTCTTCATCGGCATGACAAATATCTTAGGCATACAGATCCTCGTCCCCATGGGCAAGGAAAAGCTGGTGCTCTACTCCGAGATAGCAGGGGCCGTGACGGATATCATACTAAATGCCATATTCATCCCTATGTACGGTGCAGCAGGGGCAGCCCTTGGCACATTATTTGCTGAGATAGCGGTATTTATATTCCAGATGTACTATCTTCGGGATAGGATAAGGGGCATATTTGCCTCCATTTCTTACAAAAAGCTTATTTTGAGCAATATTTTTGCAATTTGTGCTATAATCCTTATCAAATATATGGATTTTAGGTATATAATAGTGAAGCTTAT
>DVNS01000097.1 GCA_018714145.1 Candidatus Avilachnospira avistercoris | reverse complement strand
ATCTTTTCAATATCCGCCATGATATCTTCCTTCTATCGATTTAAACATTCTGATGCCTCAATATCATAACATAATGCGAAGCAAAAAAACAAGGTGCCCATGCACCTTGTTTTTAAAAGCGATATAAAAATTTATGTCAAATTCCTTACGATGAGCTTAGCATAAGCAGAGTTGATTTTCGTGTCCGGGTCCCAAGGCCATAAGGCCTCTGCCCGGACTTATTTCCCCTTGCTTAGTGTAAGCCGTCGGTAAGTACAGCTCCATTTATCAGGAACGAAGCTCTGCTCCCAGCTCCTTAAGGCCTGCAAGTATCTTCTCCATGACTGCATCCACCTCTTCATTGGTAAGGGTGCGGTCCTTGGCCCTGAAGCTAAGGTTATAGGCCACGGACTTATGTCCTTCAGCTACCTGCTCTCCCTCATAGATATCGAAGAGATGATACTCGTCAAGGATATGTCCGCCCTTCTCCTCTATCACATCCTCCAGCTTTCCAACGGGAAGCTCCTTAGGTACCAGCATGGAGATATCCCTTATATTGGCAGGATACTTGATGATGCTCTCATAGATACGGTCGAAGGAGGCCAGCTCGGTCAGCATGGGCATGTCGAGGACAGCTATGTATACCCTCGTTCCGGGCTTAAAGCCATAGCTCTCGGATACCTCAGGATGTACCTCTCCAAGGAAGCCGTATACCCTTCCGTCATATACCACATCGGCCTTGCGTCCGGGATGAAGGTAAGGCCTCTCGCAGTCCTTCTCATAATGTATCTTCTTCTTAAGTCCGAGCCTGTCAAATATCTCCTCTATGACACCCTTCATCACATAGAAGTCCACATACTGTCCGTATCCGCCCAGAGTGAGCTGCTCTCTCTCGTCAGGCAGCTCCTTAAGGGGAAGCTCCTCAGCTATATAGATATTTGCCATGTCGTAGAGCATGACATCCTTATTGCGCCTGTTGTAGTTAAGGGACAGGGCCTGAAGCATGGCGTTTAGGGTCTGGGTCCTCATGATGGAGAAATCCTCTCCCAGAGGATTGGATATGACTATGGCCTTCCTGAGCTCTGAATCCTTAGGGATAAGGAGTTTATCAAATACCTTCGGGCTCTCAAAGGCATAGGTGAAGGCATGGGAGAAGCCGCTGAACTCTGCCACATCCCTGACAGCCTGATCCACAAGGAGCTTGAAGGGATATCTTCCGTTGGTGGACTCTCCTATGGGCAGGGTATCCTCTATCTTGTCATAGCCGTAGAAACGAAGCACCTCCTCGGCAAGGTCTGCAGTGCACTCAAGGTCCCTTCTGAAGGAGGGGATGATCACCTCATTGGTCTCCTCATCGAAGGAAAGCTCCAGCTTCCTGAAGGTCGCCTTCATCTCATCCTCACTTACATCGAGTCCGAGAAGGGCATTGATGCGCTCAGGCTCGAACTTGATGCGTTTCTGAGGCTCTGCACCCACATAGACATCCACCACGCCTCCGACTACCTCTCCGCACTGAAGCTCCTCCACGAGCTCGCAGGCACGGTTTATGGCAAGGAGGGCATTTTCAGGGTCCAGTCCCTTCTCAAATATGCTGGAAGCATCGGTCCTCATGCCTATCTTCTGGGCTGAGCGGCGGATATTGACTCCATTGAAGTTGGCAGCCTCAAAAAGCACGGTATGCACCTGATCGGTTATCATACTGTTCTGTCCGCCCATGATGCCGGCTATGCCTACGGGCTTCTCTGCATCATTTATCATAAGGGTGCGTCCGTCCAGCTTCCTCTCCTGTCCGTCAAGGGTCACGAAGCTGTCGCCGTCCTTTGCGCACTTTACCACTATCTCATGGCCTGCAAGGTCATCATAGTCATAGGCGTGCATGGGCTGTCCGAACTCCTCCATGACGAAGTTGGTTATATCCACCAGATTGTTGATGGGTCTTATGCCGCTGTTGCGGAGCCTCTTCTGGAGCCATTCGGGTGAGGGGGCAAATTTGATGTTCTTTACCACCCTTGCTATGTAACGGGGGCAGAGGTCGGGGTCCTCGACCCTGACCTTGATATAGTCATGGGCATCCTCGTTATTTCCGCTGGACTTTATATTGGGCATGACAAACTTCTTATCGAAGGTGGCTGCCGCCTCCCTTGCTATGCCGATGACCGAATAACAGTCCACACGGTTGGAAGTTATCTCATAATCAAAGACCACATCGTCCATGCCAAGGGCTTTTATGGCATCGTCTCCGGGCTTAAGTCCGTATTCCTGTATCATCTCCTCGCCGAAGATGTATATGCCGCTCTCAGGGGCATCCCTGTAGGCATTTCTGTCAGAGCCCATCTCCTCTATGGAGCACATCATGCCGTCGGACTCCACTCCCCGGAGCTTTCCGGCCTTTATCTTTATGCCGTTTTCAGGCTTAGGGCCTCCGTCATGGCCTCCTGCCACCTTTCCTCCTGAAAGTACCACAGGCACCAGCATGCCGCTCTCGCCGACCTTTATGTTGGGGGCTCCGGTAACTATCTGTACCGTCCTTCCTCCCACATCCACCTGACATACGGTGAGCTTATCGGCATCGGGATGCTTTTCAACGGAAAGTACCTTTCCTACGACTATATTTTCAAGATTTTCGGAAAGCTCCTCATAGCTCTCCACCTTGGTGCCTGAAAGGGTCATCCTGTCACTGTACTCCTTGGGAGTGCAGGAAAGCTCAGGCACATAATCCTTTATCCATGAAAGGGGTGTATTCATACTCGTTTATACCTCCATCAGAACTGGTCAAGAAAACGCTGGTCGTTTTCATAGAGCAGTCTCATATCATCTATCTCATACTTAAGGAGCGCTATCCTCTCAAGGCCTACACCGAAGGCAAAGCCCGTGTATTCCCTTGAATCGATGCCGCACATCTCAAGGACATTGGGATGCACCATGCCGCAGCCAAGTATCTCTATCCAGCCCTCTCCCTTGCAGAAGCGGCAGCCCTTGCCGTGGCACTTGAAGCAGCTTACGTCCATCTCCGCCGAAGGCTCCGTGAAGTTGAAGTGATGGGGCCTGAAACGGGTCTTGGTATCCTCTCCGAAGAGCTCCTTTGCAAACTCAGTAAGAGTGCCCTTAAGGTCAGTCATGGTGATATGCTTATCCACTGCCAGTCCCTCTACCTGATGGAAGGAAGGGCTGTGAGTCGCATCTATACTGTCTGAACGGAAAACCCGTCCCGGGGATATCATCCTGATGGGCAGCTTTCCCTTCTCCATGGTACGGGCCTGAACCGGCGAGGTCTGGCTGCGGAGCAGTATCTGGTCGGTTATATAGAAAGTATCCTGCTCGTCCCTTGCAGGATGTCCCTCAGGTATATTGAGCTTTGTGAAGTTGTACTCCTGATACTCTATCTCAGGGCCCTCGACTACCTCGTAGCCCATGCCTGTAAATATCCTCTCCAGCTCATCAAGGGCTCTCTGGCAGGGATGTCCGTGGCCTATCCTGAGCTTCTTTGCAGGAAGGGTGACGTCTATCTCCTCTTCCTTGAACTTCTTTTCCCTGTCCTTTCGCTTGATGGAAGCTGCCGCCTCATCTATGGCTGCCTCCAGCTTCGACCTTGCGTCGTTCACAAGCTGTCCGAAGGCCGGCCTCTCCTCTGCCGGTATGTCCTTCATGGACTTCATGAGCTGGGTCACCTCTCCCTTTTTGCCAAGGTAAGCCACTCTGACCTCATTGAGTCCTGCTTGGTCTTCACAGGAGGCTATCCTTGCAAGGGCCTCCTCAGTGATCTTCTTAAGCTGTTCGTTCATAAATCTTTCTCTCCTCAAAAAAATAAGAGCCTCGTCCAAAGGGACGAAAGCTCGCGGTACCACCCTTATTCCCGAAACAAAGCTTAAGCTTTTATGCTGTCCCTGCCATGGCCTATCGGCAGTAAACTAAGCATCTATACTTAGCCTTAGGTCACCTTTAAGCCTGCTTATCTGCAAGGCTCAGGTCCCTTATTCGGGCACTCTTTGAATGCGTAACGTGCATAAACGTCAGGACCTACGCTCCAGAAATTCAGTAAGCTCTTATCTCCATTATGTGCTCCTTTTTACTGCAGCTTCATAAAAGCATTAAAGAAGCATCTCGGAGATCAAACTAAGTTTTGGATCTCAGCTCTGCGGCTCCGATGTGAATTTCACACCTCATACAGCGGGCAGAAGGCTCTCAGCCGGCGGCCTTCCTCTCTCAAGCCTTATATAAGGGCTACTGTGCATCTTCACAGCCTTTGATATAAGATTAAACATTAAAAATTTAACACCAAGGAGGGACTATGTCAAGTTCTATTTGACAAAGTAAAGGCTTTCCCTTGAAAGTATAGTTAAACAAGTTCTATTTTAAGCTTCTTTCCAAGGCCATCAGCAAGTCTTTTCATAGTGCGGAGGAAGTGATTTGCATTACCGTTTTCTATCTTGCTTATATCAGCCCTATCTATCCCTGTCAGGTCGGAAAGGGCCTGCTGAGACAGTGCCTCTCTTCTCTTGCCTCAATTATCGCCTTAATAAGCTGATATTCAGG
>DVNS01000096.1 GCA_018714145.1 Candidatus Avilachnospira avistercoris | reverse complement strand
TCCGGGCCCTATATGCTGGGGCTTTATGCCAAGCCTTTTGGCCTTTATTATCGGCAGCACATTTACTATTATCAGTATCAGCGTGATAAAGAGCACTACGAGGCTCGAAATGGCATTGATGCTGGGATTGATACGCTTACTCATGGTATAGACCATGATGCTCAGGTTCTTTACGCCGCGTCCCGTCACGAAATAGGATATGATGAAATCGTCAAAGGACATGGTAAAGGCTATCAGCGCTCCTGAAAATATGCCCACCCTTATCTGGGGCACTATGACCTTGGTCAGGGCCTGCCAAGGAGTAGCTCCAAGGTCCATGGCCGCATCTGCAAGGTTCGGATCAAGGGAGCGTATCTTGGGCATGACGCTGAGTATGACATAGGGCGTACAGAAGGCGATATGGGCCAGTATCATGGTGACAAGTCCCCTCTCCACTCCTGCGGTTATAAAGAAGAGCATGAGCCCTATGGCCGTGACTATCTCCGGATTCATGATGGGGAAGTCATTTATCTGAAGGACTGCATCTCTTAGTATCTTCTTCGATTTTGAAAGGCCTATGGCACTGATGGTGCCGACTATGGTGGAGACCACCGTGGCGATGACAGCCACGAGTATGGTCGTATACAGGGACTCCATCATGTCGTGGTCATTCCACATCTTGTCATACCAGCGCAGTGAAAATCCGGTAAAGCTCGTAAGGGACCGGCTCTCATTGAAGGAGAATATGACCATGAATACTATGGGCAGATAGAAAAATACCAGCGCAAGTATCATGATGAACTTTCCTATCGGACGTTTTTCTTTTTTCATATCTCCTGTCTCTCCTCCTTTCCGCCGCTGGAATAATCCTCAAGCTTCCTTACCACATACATGGAGGCCATCATGATGAGGGCCATGATAAGGGAAATGGCCGAGCCGAAGTTCCATTCTCCTACGGTGATGAACTGGTTCTCTATGACATTTCCAATGAGGAAATACTGTCCGCCTCCCAAGAGCTTCGGGATAAAGAAGGAGCTCACTGCCGGCAGGAACACAAGGGATATGCCGCTTACCACACCCGGCAGGGACAGGGGCAGCGTCACCCTAAGGAAGGTCTGTATGCCGTCCGCTCCGAGGTCATTGCTCGCATCCGTAAGGGAGCGGTCCATCTTCGAGAGGGAGGTGTTTATCTGAAGTATCATGAAGGGTATGAAATTATATACCATGCCAAGGAGCACTGCGCCCTCGGTGTATAAAAGCTCCACGTCCTTAAGTCCTATCAGGGACAGAAGCTCAGATACTATACCGCCTTCGGACAGTATGCCTATCCACGCATAGGTACGGACCAGCATATTTATCCATGTGGGAAGGGTGATGGCAAGTATCAGTATGTTTCGCATCTTGTCAGAGCTGAAGGCTATGAAATAAGCTATTGGATAGCCCAGCAGCACGCAAATGACCGTGGTCTTAAGTGCTATCTTTATGGAGCGCCAGAGCACAAGAAGGAAATCCGGGTCCGTAAAGAACTTGATAAAATTGTCAAGGGTGAAGCGAAAGGTCATGATCTCGTTGCCGGCATCCGTAAATGCATAGAATACTATCAGCAGCATCGGAAGCAGCAGCATGATCACGCTCCAAACTATATAAGGCACAGAAAGCTGTGAAAATCTCTTCATTATTTCTCCGTCCTGTCATATCTGCATTCATATCAAAGGTAGGCTCTTGAAAAGCCTGCTCCTTAGGAACTACTTCTGCATCTTATGCATCACATGGATGTCCTCGGGGGAGAAGCTAAAGCCTACCTCCGTCTCCTCCTCCACATAATCCGTGGTCCTTATCTTGAACTCACGACCGGTGGTGGAGAAGGTGACCTTATATACTCCTTCCCTTATCTTTTCGGGGTCGAAGTCATAGTCCACGCTGATGTCCACCGACTGGTCCTCATCGGCAAGCTTCCAGCCCTGAGCATTGGCCCAAGTCTTGAGGTCCGTATCAAGGGCCTGTGACTCGGTTATCTCGTCCACGGTCTTGAAGAAATTGAAGGCGCTGACCGCCTCACCCGCCCTGACATTCTTTACAAAGGGCTGATTGACCACAAATATGCTGCGCTGTATCATGGTGCCTGCCGAAGTGAAGAAGGTGACCGGATACTGTCCCTCCTCCTCTTTAAGGTCGTATTCTATCTTATTGATGGAGATGAATTCGTCTGTCTCGGGAAGCCAAGCCTGAGCGTCGGCCCTTGCGATTATCTCCTTATCATCAAGGAGCTTGACGTCCTCGATGTCCACATAGAAATCATTGGCAGATATCTTTTCCCTGCCGTCTCCTGAGGTGACCTCATTGTTTTTGATGACACGCATATCCACCGTCACCATGGTGCCGGGCACCGTCTCCACTACCACCTCGTAGTGCATGCCCTTGAATAGGACGCTGAGCACCTCTCCGGAAAGAAGACCCTTGTCCTTATCCACTATATCTATGTCCTCTGGGCGGAGCACTACGTCTACAGGCTCATTGGGGGCAAAGCCTTCGTCCACGCACTCAAAGTCCGTGTCGTCAAAGCGCACCAGCCTGTCCTTAAGCATGATGCCCGGTATGATGTTGCTCTCTCCTACGAAATCAGCCACATAGCGGTTGACGGGCTCGTTGTAGATGTCCTGAGGACTGCCTATCTGCTGTATCTCACCGTCCTTCATGACTACTATCTTGTCGGACATGGTGAGGGCCTCCTCCTGATCGTGGGTGACATAGATGAAGGTGATGCCTACCTCCTGCTGTATGCGCTTAAGTTCGTACTGCATCTCCTTACGAAGCTTAAGGTCCAGCGCTCCCAGCGGCTCATCAAGGAGCAGCACCTTAGGCTCATTGACAAGGGCCCGGGCGATGGCAACTCGCTGCTGCTGTCCTCCTGAGAGCAGGGTGACATTTTTCTTTTCAAAGCCCTCAAGGCCTATGAGCTTCAGCATCTTCATGACCTTCTGCTCTATCACGTCCCGGCTCATCTTCTTTATCTTGAGGCCAAAGGCGATGTTTTCATAAACATTCATATGGGGGAAGAGGGCGTACTTCTGGAACACGGTGTTGAGCTCCCGCTTATGGGGCGGTACCTCGGTGATGTCCTCTCCGTCAAAGTATACCTTGCCGTCGGTGGGCTTAAGGAAGCCGCCGAGTATGCGAAGGAGGGTCGTCTTTCCGCAGCCGGAGGGTCCCAGCAGGGTGACGAACTCATTTTCAAGTATGTCAAGGTCGATGCTCTTGAGCACGATCTGTCCGTCAAAATTCATGACTACATTGCGAAACTGAATGAGGGTCTTTTCTTCCATCGATATCTCCAATCAAAACATGGGCGGTGTGGTTATCCAGAGCACCTTTGCATCGGAGGCGCCTGTGTTCACGAGATAATGGCTCTTCCTGCCGTTTATGTAAAAGGTCTCTCTGGGCTTAAGCTTATAGCGCTTTTCTCCCATCATGAGGCTGATATTGCCTTTAAGCACATAGCCAAACTCCTCGCCGTCATGGGCCTCCATGAGGCTGCTCTTACTGCCCGGCTTTAGCTTCAGGATGATGGGCTCCATCTTGTTTTTCTGGGCATTGGGGACTATCCACTCTATGGTGCTGTCCTCACGCTCATCCACAAAGTAATCAGCGGCCCCGAATACTATCTGCTCCTCCTTTTCCGGCTTAAAAAAGTCAGAGAGGGTGGTGCCCAGTGCCTCGAGTATGTCCTCCAGCGTGGATATGCTGGGGCTTGTCAGATTACGCTCCACCTGTGATAAAAAGCCCTTCGTAAGCTCGCTTCGGCTGGCAAGCTCCTCAAGGGTAAGGTCCTGCCTGAGCCTGAGCTCCTTCAGATTTTTTCCTATATCCAAAATATCGCCCCTTTTTGATAAATGCTCCGCCATTTGGACCCCTGCCTGCTTAAAGCTTCCTGCAAGTTTAAACAGAGAAAACGTTCTTCTTCTCAGTTTTTCCCACTATACATCTCGTACATTTATGATGTATAAAAGAAGCTGCCCTGAGGATATCCACGGCGTATACTGTTGCTAAACTTTTAGTTAAAAAAATCAAACAAGCCTATTATACATATTCTGT
>DVNS01000095.1 GCA_018714145.1 Candidatus Avilachnospira avistercoris | reverse complement strand
CCCAAGGGAACGAAGTGCTCCTCAAATTTCTCGATGGCATAGTTATCCGTCATGCCTGAGATATAGTCGCATACGGCCCTTTCCTTACTGTCTCCCCGTTCCATGAGCATAAGATACTCTGAGGTCATGCGGTCGGGATGACGCATATAGTAGTCAAAGAGCAGCTCTATCATCTTCTGGGCCTTATGCTCCTCGGCCTTGGCGCGGCTGCCTCCGGTGTAGATATTGCCGAACATCCAGTGCCTCAGGCCCTGCATGGCCTTCTGGTGGTCCGGACTCATCTCTATCCTGTCCCTTCCTACCGAATTATATATGACATCATGTATCAGGCTATTGAGCCTGTCATGAACATTGTTTCCCAATATATCAGTATATTCCTTCGGTATGTCTCCCTCGGTGATGAGGCCTGCCCTGATGGCATCGTCCACGTCATGATTGAGATAGGCTATCTTATCAGAGAGCCTGACCACCTGCCCCTCCAAGGTCGCAGGATGCCCGCTGGTCTGGTGATTAAGTATGCCGTCCCTTGTCTCCTTGGTGAGATTAAGGCCCCTTCCTCCCTTTTCAAGGACCTCAACTATGCGGACAGACTGCTCGCTGTGCTCAAAGCCCTCCGAGCACAGTCTGTTGAGCACTGCCTCGCCGCTGTGCCCAAAGGGCGTATGTCCCAGATCATGGCCCAGAGCTATAGCCTCGGTCAGGTCCTCATTAAGGAGCAGGGCCTTGGAGATGGTCCTTGCTATCTGGCTCACCTCAAGGGTATGGGTCAGCCTCGTCCTGTAGTGGTCCCCCTCAGGAGCTAAAAATACCTGAGTCTTTCGCTTCATGCGCCTAAAGGACTTGGAATGAAGTATCCTGTCCCTGTCCCGCTGATAATCCGTCCTGACGTCGCATTTGCGTTCCTCTCTGTCCCTCCCCTTAGAGGAACTGGAACGGGAGGCATAGGGACTGAGTATGAGCTCCTCCCTTGCCTCCAGCATCTCCCTTATGCAGCCATAGGCCTTTCCATTAAATTTTATCGTGTCCATATCTGACTCCCAAAAGGATACACAAAAAGCCATGAACTTATATCAGCATAAACTGCAGATGACCGCGCCGCCATTTTATTTCTGAACTGCCCTAAGCATCAGTTATTTTATAAAACCGTTCCATCCTCGGCTTGTCCTAAGCCTTAGTTATTTAAGGAAGCCGTCGATGATGGCCTGCTCGGCCTCCTCCCTCGTAAGTCCGAGGGTCTCAAGCTTTATGAGCTGCTCCCCGGCTATCTTTCCGATAGCAGCCTCATGTACCAGCTCCGCATCGGGGTGGTCCGCATCAAGGGCCGGCACCGCCAGAACCTTGGCATTGCCTGCTATGATGGAGTCGCACTCCGTATGTCCATGGCAGGGAGCCTTGCCCTCTATATTTGAATAAAATACTATCCTTGACTCATCCGTAGCCACTGAACGGCTTATGAGATTGGCAGAGGCGCCCTCTCCAATGAGCTCTGCATCCATGTGGGACTCAGCCACCTGAGTACCGTTTGTAAGGAGCCTCTCCTTAAGTATGAGCTTGGCATCCTTGCCGACCACGGCCTTGGTCTCCCTGTTGGTGGAGTCTATGCCCTTTATCTGGGTGGACTCCATCTCAAGGACAGCACCCTCCTCAAGGTATATCTCAGTCTTGGGATTCATGATGCGGCCTCCGGTCCTTCCGTCGGCAGCCTCCCCATAATGCCTCTCGATATACTTCACATGGCTTCCCTTCCCCACATGGAAGGTATGAAGTCCGTCGTGCTGACTGTCCTGATCTCCGCAGTTATGTATGCCGCAGCCTGCAACTATGGTCACATCGCAGTCCTCACCTATGGTAAAGGCATTGATGACCATCTCCTTATATCCGGTCTTTGAGATGACTACCGGAATGCAGCAGGTCTGATTTTTAGTGTGGGGCTTTATGTCTATGTTGATGCCGGAGCCGTCAGGCCTTGAGGTGATATCTATATTGGCGGTGGAGCGCCTCTCGGCAGCCTCGCCGTTGAGCCTGATATTCATGGCTCCCTCAGGCATCTTATGTATATCCAATACTTCGTCGAGTATCCTCTTTTCTATGTTGTCCATTAATATATATCTCCGTTCCTATCTATATGTCCGCAGCTTATCCATATACCCGCAGCTCAGACTGCGGCGGTCTCCCTGACCTGAGTCTTCACGCTGCACTCACCCACGGCAGAATCCGTGCCAAGCAGTGAGGGAAGCACATCCTCCCTTGCGCCCTGCTTTTTTATCTGTCCGTTTTCTATGACTATGACCGTATCCGCTATCTCAAGTATACGCTCCTGATGGCTGATGATGATGATACTGCCATGGGTCTTTTCCTTGATGCGGCGGAATACGTTAATGAGATTGTTGAAGCTCCAGAGGTCTATGCCGGCCTCGGGCTCATCAAATATGGCAAGCTTTGATGCCCTTGCAAGCACCGTGGCTATCTCTATACGCTTCAGCTCACCTCCTGAAAGGGAGGAGTCTACCTCTCTGTTGATATAATCCCTTGCGCAGAGGCCTACCTCACTGAGATAGGTGCATGCATCCCCCACTGAAAGTGTCTTATCTCCGGCAGCAAGACGCAGCAGGTCAATGACCTCTATGCCCTTGAACTTTACCGGCTGCTGGAAGGCATAGCTTATGCCGGCCCTCGCCCTGTCGGTGATGCTCATATCAGTTATGTCCACACCGTCAAAGGTAATGGTGCCCGAGGCGGGCTTCAGCACTCCTGCCAGCACCTTTGCAAGGGTGGACTTTCCGCCTCCGTTAGGTCCTGTTATGACAGCAAAGCAGTCATCGGGTATCTCAAGACTTATGTTCCTGAGGATATCCTTCTTTCCCTGCTCGTCATCTACTCCATATGTAAGATCCTTGATAGATATCATAATGCTTATCGGATATTCCGAAATCCTTTCTTTAATACTCCATATATCCTTCCGCAAAGCTTTGAACCCATAGCGCCTCTCCATACACAGCGCCGCAAAGAAAAGCTTTGCAGAAAAAATGGGTGGAGCTCTCACTCCACCCAAGATTGTAGCATATTTTGTCCTTTTAAGAAATAGCTTTAAGCCCTTATGTCAGAAGCTTAATAAAAGTTTTAGAAAGGCCGCCTTTTCTTATGAAAATGTCTCTCAAGGCCTAAAATATGTGCTTTTGTATCTTATTTACATCAATTTATAAAAATTTTATAAACTTTATCACTGAACCAGCCTTCCGTAGGTGCCGTCATGGACCTCGTTGAAGTAGTAGGTCTGGCCGCCTATATTCTGCCATCCGGTGAGCATGCGTCCAAAGGTGCCGTCATGGGACTCATTGAGATAATAGGTCTGCCCGTCAATATTCTGCCAGCCGGAAAGCATGCGTCCGAAGGTGCCGTCATGGTTTGTATTGAGATAATACCAGTAAGCTCCGTCAAATATCCAGCCTGAAAGCATCTTGCCTGAGCTGTCACAGAAGTACCAGTACTGACCGTCCTGTATCCAGCCTGTGAGATATCCGCCATAGGCACTGCGGTAATACCAGTCCGCTCCTATCTGTACCCAGCCTGCTGCCGTACCTGTGCCGGTGCTTCCTCCTGCACCCGGACCAGCCGTGGAACCGGTGGAGCCGCCAGTGGTACTGCCGGTGGAGCCTGTGCTCTGGTTAGCGCTGTAGTCAACATCTGACCAGCTCTCGTACTCCTTGATATCAAAATTATAGATATCGATCTCGCCAAGTGTGGCCCACTCTGAGGGTGCCGTACGGCTGTTACTGCCTGCATTGCCCATGGCTCTTACGGCTATGCCGGTAACATAGCTGCGGTCATGACCCTCTCCCCTGTTATAGGAGGAAACGGAAATGGACTCAGAGGATACGGAGGTCTTGCGCTGACGCTCCTCGCCATTGCCGTCTACCCAAGTCATGAGGACCTCATACCTCGGCGCATTGCCTGTCCACTTGATGGAGGTCACATCATCCATCTCTTCCCGCTTCGTGGTAAAGCCGGGGGTCTGCCATCTGTAATAGGGATAGGCCTTGACCCTGACTATAAGGGTATCCGGAGCCTCGGTCTTCTTCCTCGTCACGCTGGTTATACCGCTGTAGCTTATGTTTATCTGGTCTTCATCTGGAAAATGATTGCCGTTGTTTGCGTAAAAGATAAGCTCATAGGTCCTTTCGGATCTATAGGTGGTGCTGTCCCCATTCACATCATAATAATATGAGAGGGAATACTGGTCGCTGTTGGACCAAAACCTCGGCATCGTCGTGCGTTCATTATACTCAAAGGGCTGCTCCTCGTCCGGTCCGCTGAATATGTTCACCTGCGTGATCGGCGCTGCGAAGGAGGTGATAGCCATAACTGATGCGATGCAGAACGCGATGCCCAATATCTTATGGATCTTCTTCATAGTCTGCTCACTCCTTTTTAAATGTGTGGGCCGTAGCCCATTCCCCTTTAACTTCTGATTAAATTATAGGACACAAAGGCCTCACAGACAATAAATTTACTCCTACGGAATTATTAAGAAAACAAAGCCTCTCTTTATGAAATCGTAAAGCCTTAGTTTCCTTAATTTTACCTTACTAAAACGAGCCCCGAAGGACAGTTACGTCCTTGGGACCCGATACCTGACTAAACTATCTGCAAAGCTTCTTACCAAGGCCCTTGCGAAGCAGAAAGCCAGAAGAAGCTTTGCAGACGATATTTAAAAGTTAATAGAAATTATCAAAACCTGCTTAATCCTTTACTTACAGAGCTCAGCGACCACCTTATTGATAAGCTTTCCGTCGGCCTTGCCCTTCATCTCAGCCATGACAGCCTTCATGATGACGCCCTTATTGCCGGTGGCAAGCTCAGCGCTGAACTTCTCAGAGATGTAGGCCCTTACCTCGTCCTCATCCATCTGCTTAGGCGCATACTCACTTATCACGTCATAACGGAGCTGATACTCAGCCCTAAGGTCCGTCCTCTCGTCAGGGCAGGTATCTATCTGCTCCTTTGCGCTCTTTAACTCCTTAAGTATGACCTGATCCACCAGCGAGGCGGGGATGTCATCCCTGCAGCCCCCGTCTATGGCCGCCTTCTTTACTGCTGACACAAGGGAAGAAATGGCATCCTTCCTCGGCTTATCCTTGGCCTTCATGGCCGCTATCATATCCTTCTGCAATACCGCTAATTCCATGATCTTCCTCCATTTTTACTTCTATACCTAATCTGATAAAGTAAATCATATCATCGCCACAAACGAAGGAAACACGAGCTAAGCGAGTATTTACTTCGTCCGGCTATGATATATAAGCAATCTTTGATTGCGAATAATATAACCA
>DVNS01000094.1 GCA_018714145.1 Candidatus Avilachnospira avistercoris | reverse complement strand
GCTTATGCTTCTTTTCCTTTGCTTCATAGTCTTTGTACCTCCCCATAGATGTATGATTTAATTATAAATTAATTAAGGTTCCCTGCCTATTACCCGTTTTGACCCTAAAAACGGGTAATGCCCGGGACTCTTTCCTGCCTTCTGTATGCGTCCGACAGACAGATAGCTTTTATTCATCCTTCTCCATCTCTAATCTATCGATGACGGTCCTTGCCGCCTTCACTCCCGAGGCTCCTGCCTGAGCAAGTCCCCTCGTCACTCCTGCGCCGTCTCCCACTGCAAAGAAGTTAGGCCTCTCGGTCTCAAGCTCAGAACTGAGCTTAAGCCTTGCAGAATAAAACTTGACCTCGGCTCCGTAAAGCAAAGTGTCATAATTGGCTGTGCCCGGAGCCAGCTTATCAAGGGCATATATCATCTCGATGATATCATCCAGCTGTCTCTTGGGAAGGGCCAGCGACAGGTCTCCCGGTGTAGCCGCCGTAAGCGTCGGGTGGACGGTGGACTGCTGAAGCCTGTGCTCATTGGTACGGACACCCTTCACAAGGTCCCCGAAGCGCTGTACCAGCACTCCTCCTGCCAGCATATTGGAGAGGGAGGCTATATGCTTTCCATATCTATAGGGCTGGTCGAAGGGCTCGGTAAATTTGTTGGATACGAGCAGGGCAAAGTTGGTATTGTCGCTCCTCAGGCTCTTATCTGAATACGAATGTCCATTGACCGTATTGATGCCCTCTACATTTTCAGTGACCACATGACCTTAGGGGTTCATACAGAAGGTACGTACCGTGTCCCCGTACTGCTTCGTGCGGTATACAAGCTTCGACTCATAGACCACATCGGTGATATGCTCAAAGACTATGGCAGGAAGCTCCACCCTCACTCCGATGTCCACCTGATTATTGATGAGGGAAAGGCCCAGCTCCTTGCACTGCTCTGAAAACCACTCAGCGCCCGAACGTCCGGGGCCTGCTATCAGGTATCTTGAAGAGAAGGTATCTCCCGCCTCGGTCTCAAGGCTGTAGCTTCCGTCATCGAGGGCATTTATCCTTGTGACCGCCGTATTGAACAAAAATGTATGCTTTTTGGATATATGCTCATAGATGCTCGTAAGTATCTGAAGGTTCTTTTCCGTGCCGAGGTGCTTTACCTTTGCGGAAAGCAGATGCAGGTCATATTCGAGGGCCTTCTTTTTAAGCGCCAGCGCCTCAGGCGTAAATGTAGAAAATGTCTCCGTCGTGGCTCCGTGGCGCACATTGAGGCTGTCCACATATTCTATGAGCTCCATGACCTCCTTTTCCGGCATAAAATCCGTCAGCCACCCTCCGAAGGCCGTGGTGAAGTTGTATTTTCCATCGGAAAATGCTCCCGCTCCCCCGAAGCCGCACATGGTATCACACACCTTGCAGTGGACGCAGGCCTTGACCTTGCCTGCCACTATGGGACAGGACCTGTGATAGATGTCGGGCCCCTGATCCATGACCAGTACCCTTGCCTTGGGGCATTTCTCCGCCATCTCATAAGCTGCAAATATACCTGCCTCACCCATGCCGAGGATGATGACATCAAAATTTTCCTTCATACTTATGTATTCTCCTATCGTCATATTACCTATCGTCTTATTTAAATAGGGCTAATAGTCTCTGGCGCTCTTCCTCCGGGATGAACGCCGCCTCCACCGAATTGCGGGCGCACTTTATAAGGTCCTCCATGGTAAAGCCCATCTCATTAAGGCAGTGGGCATACTCCTTATCAAGGTCAATGTCAGAAAGTATCATATTGTCGGTATTGATGGTCACCCTCATGCCCATGTCCAGCATGGCCTTGGCGGGATGGGTCTCATAGCTTTCCCTTGACTGGCACTGTATATTGCTGGTGGGACATATCTCGAAAGTCACATTTTCCCTGATGGCCCTTCGGCAGAGCTCCTTATCCTCAAAGACATGATGTCCGTGGCCTATGCGCTTTGCACCGAAGTCCATGGCATCCCTTACGGTCTCCGCATCCTGACTGTCCCCTGCGTGGCAGGTAAAGGGCACATGAAGCTCCCTTGCCCTGTCAAATACATAGCTGAAATTCCTGAGCGGTACGATGCCCTCTGCTCCTGCAAGGTCTATGGCCACCACGCCCTTTCCAAGATATTCCGGAGCTATCTCCACGGTCTCAAGATTTTCCTTTTTATTGACCTCCTCGGTACCCACGCACATGGTGCAGAGTATGATGCCGATGCCTATCTCGGGGTGCTCTGAAAGACCTTCCCTTCGGCCCTCAAGCACCGCCTCCACCGCATCCCTCTGGCTAAGTCCCTTCCTTAAGTGAAGCTGGGGCGCAAAGCGTATCTCCGCGTAAGAAAGACCCTGCTCTGCCAAAAGGCAGACAAGCTCCCTCGTCACCCTTTTTATACTGTCCTTATCCTGCATAAGTGCAAGGGGCATATCGAAGCGCTTAAGGTATTCATTGACGCTCCGGCAGTCGGCGCTCACCACGATGAAACGGCGGAAACCCTCAAGGTCCTCGGCCGGAAGCTCCACTCCCTGCTCATGGGCCAGCTCCCATGCGGTCTCAGGCAGCATGGAGCCGTCAAGATGAAGGTGAAGGTCTATCTTTGGAAATGGATATTTTGACATAGTTCCTCCTATCATATATATTGCGCTTGCCGCTTTCTTTAAGTCCATATGTGAACCAAGCTTTAGGCAGGCTCAGGGAGCATACAGTATTAAGCACTAGCTAAGGAAGGCCTGCCTAAATCAATATTTTCCCCTCCGTCACAGTCCTTATACTGTTCCCTTTATGGCATATGACTTATTGTCGATGGCCCTCATCGTAGCCAGTATCCCGTCAAGATGGTCATACTCATGCTGTATGAGCTCCGACATATCGTCATCCATCCTCATCTCCTGCTCTGTCCAGTTTTCGTCCCGATATCTGAGTATACAGTGTTTATGCCGTCTGACACGGACCAGCAGATTTGGAAACGACATACAGTCATCCCAAAGCTCCATCATCTCATCACCGACAAATTCCAGTGAGGGGTTGATGATGACATAGGGCCTGTCGGTCAGTATGCAGATGATGCGCTTTTTCACTCCTATCTGGGGTGCAGCTATGGCCCTTCCGAAACCGTAGTCACGTCTGATGCCCCTTATGCAGTCAAACATATCCGTAAAGACCGGCTTAAGGAGCTCAAGCTCATCCTCCTTAACCTCCTCGGAGACCTCATAAAGCACTGGGGCCCCAAGCAAAAGTATCTTTCTTTCCATATCCTATCTCCAATCAACTATATATGGCCTGAAGTTTTTTCTGTTTTTATTATGTCGGTCCTGCTGACACAGACGCCAAAAGCGCTGCGCCCTCCTATGCTCCTAGCAAAGCCATTCTTTAAAATGCAGCCTCCCTGAAGTACACCTTCCTATAGCTTCAGTATGACATCATAGGCCGCAGAGGCTGCACAGGCTATGTCCTCAAAATCAGTCCATTCCTCCCTGCAGTGGCTCCTCCCGTCCCTGCTTGGACAAAATACCATGACAGTCTCGCAGGCGACCGCTATCTCCTGAGCATCATGTCCCGCTCCGCTGTGCATACGCTTATGGCTAAGGCCCCTCTTTAGGCAGCTCTCCTCCAGCATATCACAGAGTCTGGGACTAAGCTTCACCGGCGAGATATCCATCTTTTCAACCATGTCAAAGCTGGTGCCGCAAAGCTCTGCTGCTGCATTTATGGCCTCCTTCAAACCTTTGGTAAAGAGCTCAAGGCTTTCAGTATTTTCAGAACGGACCTCAGCACTGAACTCACAGCTTCCGGGCACGATATTTTCGACCGAGGGACTTACCTTGAGATATCCTGCCGTGGCTACCGTACCGTCCGACCTTGACCTCGCAAAGTCTCCCATCCAAGCTATGACCCTCGCCGCCGTATCAACTGCATCCTTCCTGAGCTCCATCGGAGTAGTTCCCGAATGGTCCTCCCTGCCGTGGACCGTTATCATATAGCGTCTGAAGCCCACGACCGACTGGACTATGCCGACCTTAAGTCCCTCACTGCAGAGCACAGGGCCCTGCTCTATATGAAGCTCGATAAAGGCACATATCCTGTCCCAGTCCCAAGCAGCCTCGCCTATCCTGTCGGCATCCATGCCCCAGCTCTCCATGGCCTCTCTGATGGATATGCCGTCCCTGTCCCTGTAGGTATCGATATCTTTCTGCTGGTCCCTGCCCAGTATTCCATAGGAGCCAAGGTAGGAGCGATGGAACCTTACTCCCTCCTCATCATTGAAGGCAATGATCCTCAGGTCCCGTTCGAGCTCGATGCCCTGCTCCCTTAGACATCTTACTATCTCAAGGGCTGAGACCACTCCGGCCTGCCCGTCAAACATACCGCCGTTATATACGGTATCATAATGAGAGCCCATGGCAATGGCCGGAAGGTTCCTGTCCCTTCCGGGAAGTATGCCGATGATATTGCCGATGGCATCCTCATAGGTCTCAAGGCCGGCCGCCTTAAAGCGCTCCTTCAGAAACTCGCAGGCCTCCCTCGCCTCCTTTGTAAAGGGAAGCCTCGTAACTCCCTCCCCGGGAGTAGAGTTGAACTTAGCCAAGGCCTCAAGGTCAGCCCTTATGCGTTCAGCACTTATCGGTGCATATATATCCTTACCATACATAGTATCCATTACACTCATGTCATCCTTAGGTTTTATCTTCAGTTATAATGCTACAAAACCCTATCTTAAATGTCAATACAAAGGCTTCAGCA
>DVNS01000093.1 GCA_018714145.1 Candidatus Avilachnospira avistercoris | reverse complement strand
AGCAGCCTATGGGGCCTATAGAAATGTCAATATCTATTCGAGCTATATAAAGACCCATGAGATAGCGGAAAATGTGGTCTTTGACCTTGAACAGAGACTATCCTGTGTGGAGGGCTTCAGTCCAGAGGAGGATGAGATAGTATTTTTAGGGAGCCTTGATACCTCCACCATCAACGAGAGCTTTTTCAATATAGAGTATGAGGAGTTCCTGAGGAAGGTATTCAACAGGGACCACAGCTCCATATTTAAGCGCTATGCCCTCCATGATTACAATGTCATAACGCCTAATGATGAGCGCATAACCAAGTTTTCCATGGAGGGGTTTGAAGGCTTAGGGGCGGAGGATATAAGTAAGCTTCAGCTTTTCTGCATAAACGGGGTCCATGATGATTTTCAGACCATACATAGCGGAAGCAGGGAACTTAGGGAGCTTCCCTCCTATCCGGATTCGGGCTGTATGCGCAGGATAGGGGATATCGTCGTCATAAAGCTCAGCGATTAAGCCTGAAGCTTCAGCTTAGGGCATAGGGACAGGTATCAGAAAGTGCGGATATACTCATGTCTTATCGCAGCCATAGGACTAAAAACTGCCGAAGCTGATGGTCTGCCTTAAGCCGGACTTAAGAAATCAAAAAGAGTTGAGCGCAGCCCTCTTAAATTGTATAATGATAAAAACCAAGCTTTTAATGATTAAGCTTTTAAAGACAAAGTATTGAACAGGAGTCCTTTGATGAAGATAAAGTTAGCAAAATATGCAGCGAAGCTGCTGGCGGCAAACGGCATAACCCAGTGCTTTTCTGTCACCGGAGGCGGGGCCATGCATCTGAATGACGGCTTTGGTCATGAGCCCTCCATGAATGTCCTCTATATGCACCACGAGCAGGCCTGCGCCATAGCGGCGGAGAGCTATGCCCGCATATACAATAAGCCCGCCCTTTTATGCGTCACCACCGGCCCCGGCGGAACCAATGCCATCACCGGAGTGGTGGGAGCATGGCTGGATTCCATACCTATGATAATCATCTCCGGACAGGTGAGATATGACAATACGGCTCGCTGGTCAGGCGTGGGCATCCGCTCCATGGGAGATCAGGAATTTGATATCACAAGGAGCATAGACTGTATGACCAAGTACAGCAAGATGGTCCTTGATCCCCTGAGCATCAGGGAGGAGATAGAAAAGTGCATCTATATCTCCCAGACCGGACGTCCCGGTCCCTGCTGGCTGGATATACCGGTGGATGTTCAGGGCATGATGGTGGATGAGAAGGAGCTTCGTCCCTTTGACATCAATGCCTACGAGATGGAGCGGAACTTTAAGCTCCATGAGATAGAAGATACCGAGGAGCTGGAGCTCAGCAGGCATCGCATAGCGGAGCTTTCGGATAAGGAAGCCGGGGAGGAGAGCTCTGAAGGAAGGGATAAGTATGCCTTTTCGGAGCTTACGGACGGACTGCTCAATGTATCCTTCAAAAAGCAGAAATGGCAGAATCCCTATGAGCATATCACCAAGGACAGTCCTGTGGTATCAGAGATAATAAATCGCATAGAGGCCTCGGAAAGGCCTGTATTTTATACAGGAAACGGCCTTCGCATAGCGGGAGCCTGTGACCTCTTCCTTAAGGTGGCGGACAGGCTCGGTATACCTGTGGTCGTGGGCTGGAACGGCATAGATATCATGCCCTCTGCCCATCCCCTTCAGGCGGGACAGCCGGGAGGCCGGGGAGACAGACCCGGCAATTTTGCGGTGCAGAATTCCGACTTCATCCTTTCGGTGGGCTCAAGGCTGAATATAAGGCAGGTAGGCTATAACTTCCATACTTGGGCAAGGGAAGCCTATACCATGGTCTGCGACATAGATGAGGAGGAGCTTAAGAAGCCCTCGGTGCATATAGACGTGCCCATACACGCCGACGCCTATGAGCTTCTTTTTGCCATCAATGAGAGACTGGAGGAGCTCGGCTATACCGGTCATGGCAGTGACTATGCGGACAGCGATAAGCTGAGGAAGCTTGGCTATCATTCAGAGGACCCCATAGTATTTAAGGGCGGAAGCGGTCTCAGGGACATGAACTGGTGGGAGACCTGCGCCTTCTGGAAACGGGAGTACGGAGTCTATAAGGACGAATTTGCGGCCCATGGCTCGGATGAGCCGGCCAATATATACGAGTTTTACAATGTGCTGAGCAGGGCCCTTTCCGAGGATCAGGTCACCGTAGTGGGCAATGGAAGCCCCTGCGTGGCCGGAGCTCAGGCCTATATCGTAAAGGACGGCACAAGGTTCATCTCACAGGATGCCATAGCCAGCATGGGTTATGACCTGCCTGCTGCCATAGGCGCTGCGGTGGCCTGCCATGAGGTGCCGGTAAGGGTATATCCCCATCACTATGGAGAGCCGGAGACTGAGACCCTTGAGGAAAGGGAGGAGCGGAGGCTTTCAGACAAGGCCTATGCCCTCGGGCAGCTTGAGTCAGCCAAGAAGGACCCCTACTGGAGGGGCAGGACGGAGCATTATCCTGCCTATCATGAGCATGACATTATCTGCCATACCGGAGACGGCTCCATCATGATGAATCTTCAGGAGCTGGAGACCATAGCGAGCCATCGCATGCCCATAAAGATATTCCTTATCAACAACGGAGGCTATCACAGCATCAGGCAGACCCAGCATAACCTGTTTAAGGACGAGGTGCTGGTGGGAGTGGGCGATGACAGCTTTGACCTTAGCTTTCCTGACTTCAGACGCATAGCAGAGGCCTTTGGCATAGCCTATGTGAGGGCCTCCCACAATACTGAGCTTTCGGAGGCCATACAAAGTACCCTCAGCATAAAGGGCCCGGTGCTCTGTGAGGTATTTGTCTCATGGGATCAGCCCTTTGAGCCCAGATCTGCGGCAAAGAAAAATCCTGACGGAAGCATCTCAAGCCCTCCCTTGGAGGATATGGCCCCCTTCCTTTCTGAGGAGGAGATGGACTCCAACATGATAGTAAAAAGGATAAAATGATAGCGATAGTCACCGGTTCAAAAAGCTTTATAGGCTCTGCGGTCATAACTGCCCTTTGTGACAGGGGAGTGGAGGTGGTGCCTCTTCGCCATAGCTTCGAGGAGGAGCCATCGCTGCTTCCTGCCTCTGCGGATATCTGGATTCACTTTGCATGGGCCGGACAGGGCCCGAAGGGAAGGGTGGATAAGGATATCCAAAGTTACAATATGGAGATGTCCATGGCAGCCCTCAGGAAGGCCTCTGAGCTTTCCGTAAGGCGCTTCGTATTTGCAGGCTCTCAGGCTGAGTACGGCCCGGGGAGGAAGGGGACGAGCCGGAGAGAGGACAGTCCCTTAAGGCCCGTGAGCGAATATGGCAGGGCCAAGTCAGCCTTTGCGGGGCTGGCAAGGGAGTGGGTGCGCTCCTTCAATGAGGATGGCGGCGAGCTGTCGTTTCTGCATCTTCGTATCTTTTCTGTCTATGGCGGAGGGGATAGGGAGGATTCCCTTGTATCCTCAGCCCTTAGGAGCTTTTCTGAGGGCAGGGATATGGAGCTTTCAGACTGCAGTCAGCTATGGAACTATATGTATATAAGGGATGCGGCGGAGGCCATAAGTCACCTTTCCATGCTGCCCTTTGGGGCTCTTCCCGAATATGAGGCGGTCAATGTAGCCTCAGGGGATACCAGAAGCCTAAGGAGCTACATAGAGGAGCTTAAGGCCATCACAGGCAGCAGCTCAGAGCTTTGCTTTGGGACGCGCAGTCAGAATGCGGAGGGGGCCTGTGACCTCGACCCGGATATCTCAAGGCTCAGGAGCCTTGGCTTTACGGAAAGGTACAGTTTTTCAGAGGGTATAAGGGAGATGCTTTCCGAGATTACTTATCGATGACAGACATAAAGGGAAAAAACATATTTATTACCGGAGCCTCCGGATTTATAGGAAGCTATACAGCCCTTCTTTTCCTGCTTCTTGGAGCAGAGGTATATGGGCTGATACGTCCGGGCTCTGAAGAAAAGGCAGAAAAAGCCCTTGATACGGCAGCAGCCGTTTGGAGCAGGAAGCCATCAGACTATGGACTCTGCAGCTTTTCTTGGGAGGAGGTAAAGCCGCTTATAAGGGAGCATTTTCACCCAGTATATGGGGATATCCATGATATCGAGGGGATAGGAGGCCTTCCTGATAGGGCGGATCTCGTGCTTCACTTTGCATGGGGAGGCGTAAACCGGGAGGAGATAGATGATGAGGCCATACATCATCGCAGCATGGAGGCCTCCCTTTCATTGGTCAGGCTCTCTAAGAGGCTCGGAACCTCCGTGTTCATGGATGCAGGCTCAAGGGTGGAGTATGGCATCAAGGCTGACGGTATCATGGAGGAGAGCATGGACTGTGCTCCCATCAATGCCTACGGCAGGAACAAGCTTTTATTTTATGAGCAGGCCTCAGGACTTTGCAGAGAGCTTTCAATAGAGTATTATCATCTTAGGTTTTTCAGTGTTTACGGGAGAGGAGACCATCCTTGGTCCATCATCTCTACCCTGACTCGGGAGCTTCCAAAGGGGGAGACGGTGAGCCTCAGTGCCTGCCGGCACAGCTGGAATTTCATGGAGGTGAGGGATGCGGCCTATGCAGTAGCTGAGCTTTATAGGTCGAGCTTTTCCGGAAGGCTCAGGTCCGGAAGCGCCATAGTCAATATCGCCTCCGGGGACGAAAGGCTCCTTAAGGACTTTGTGGAGGAGATATATGAGCTTTCCGGCAGAAAGGGCAGTCTTTCCTTCGGCACCTTTAAGCAGGCCAAGGAGGGAGCCCTGTCCATCATACCCAGTGTGGAAAGATTAAGAGAGCTTACTGACGGCAGCTTTTATGAGCGTATGAGCTTTTCAGAGGGCATAGGAGAGCTGCTCAAAGGAGAAAGATATGAAGAAGATAAGTGTCCTGATACCCTGTTATAACGAACGGGACAATGTGGGACCCATAAGCGAGGCAGTCATAGGCATAATAGAACGGGAGCTTCCCGAATATGACTATGAGCTCGTCTTTATAGACAATGATTCAAGGGACGGCACAAGGGATATCTTAAGGGGGCTTTGTGCAGCCAATAAGCGCATCAAGGCCATCTTCAATGCCAAGAACTTCGGCCAGTTCAATTCACCCTATTATGGGATGCTTCAGGTCACCGGAGACTGCGTCATAGAGATGGTGGCGGATTTTCAGGATCCGGTGGAGCTCATTCCGACCTATGTGAGGGAGTGGGAAAAGGGCTATAAGATAGTCATAGGCGTAAAAACCGGCAGCAGCGAAAATCCGCTGATGTATGGCATAAGGCGTCTTTACTATAAGCTGATAAAGAAGTTCTCAAATGTGGACCAGATAGAGAATTTTACCGGTTCCGGTCTTTATGACAGGGCCTTTATCGAGGTGCTGAGAAATGTGGATGACCCCACCCCCTTCCTTCGGGGCATGGTGGCCGAATTCGGCTTTGAGCGTAAGGAAATACCCTACGAGCAGCCCAAGAGAAGGGCGGGAAAGACCCACAACAATTTCTACACCCTTTATGATGCCGCCATGCTGGGCTTTACCTCCTATACGAAGATGGGACTAAGGATAGCGACCTTTGCCGGTGCGGTATGCTCCTTTATATGTATGGTAGTGGCCATAGTATATCTCATCATGAAGCTGATATGGTGGGACCGTTTTTCAGCAGGCATGGCGCCCCTGCTTATCGGCATGATGTTCATAGGCAGCGTCCAGATATTCTTCCTTGGGATCATCGGAGAATATGTGCTCAGCATAAATCAGCGCGTTATGCACAGGCCCCTTGTGGTGGAGGAAGAGCGTATCAATTTTGATGAAGATGTTGATGATAAGGAGAATAGACCTTGAAGCCGGAACATAAACGCAATACCTGTCTTGCCTGCGGAGGAAGGCTTCCGAAGGAGCCGGTGATGAGCTTCTCAGGGATGCCGGCCTCGGCCCAGCACATACCAAAAAGGGAGGAGCTTGGTTCAGACAGGCCGTGGGACCTTTCCCTCTATGCCTGTCCTGACTGCGGGCTCCTGCAGTTCGACTGCGAGCCCGTGGATTATTACAGGGATGTGATAAGGGCCGTGGGTCTTTCCGAGACCATGAGGGAGCTGAGGCGCAGGGACTACAGGTATCTGACCGAGGAGCTTTCTCTTTCGGGAGGGCGCTTTATCGAATGCGGCTGCGGAAGGGGGGAATTCCTTGAGGTCCTTAAGGAGTTTCCGGTAAGCATATACGGAACCGAGGCGGATAAGGCCAATGCAGAGGCCGCAGCAAGGCTCCTTAATGAAGACCAAGGCGGCAAAGACCAAGGCAGCAGGGAGCCCTGCCACATAGAAAACATATTTCCGGACAGCTGTGATATAAGCATACCCGGAGCGCCCTTCGACTGCTTTTTAAGCTTTAATTTCCTGGAGCATCAGCCGGATCCTGCTTCCATGCTCCTTGCCATGTATAATAATCTGAGACAGGGAGGCTATGGCCTTATCACCGTGCCCTCCTTCGAATACATACTTGAGCAGGGCTATTATTATGAATTTATAAGGGACCATATAGCAAACTATGAGCTGGGCTCCTTAAGGCGGCTCATCGAAAGCTGCGGCTTTGAGCTTATCGATTCCGGACGCATAGGCATAGGGGATACCCTGAGGGCTGTGGTAAGAAAGCCCTTGGGCGGACCTGAAAAGCTCTATGAGCAAAGGCCCATAAAGGAAAAAGCATCCGAGGACATGGGCCGCTTTGAAAAGATAAGGATCAATAAGAGCCGCATAGAAAAAAGCATAGAGCAGCTTTGTGAAAGGCTGAGCTTGGAGGGCAGGAGCCTGAGTCTCTGGGGAGCCGGACATCAGGGCTTTACCATAGCTTCGACGACAAGGCTCAAGGATTATGCCAGCTGCTTCGTGGATCAGGCTCCATTTAAGCAGGGCCGCTATGCTCCTGCAAGCAGGCTCCCCATCATAGGACCCTCGGAGTTTTTGGAAAATCCTGCGGATGCGGTGCTCATAACGGCTCCGGGCTATATAAGGGAGATAAGGGCAGATATAGAAGATCTCTTTAGCTCTCAGGGAAAGAGGGCTCCGGAGATACTGGATATACTTTCGGTAATTTGACTTAGGGGAACTGCGGGAAAGGAAAAAAGCCCGTTTTGATAAATGTGATCTTGCTTGGGCAAGAAGCAGATAAAAAAACAAGAAATGGAGGAAGGTATGGAGAAGTATAATCTTATTGTGGGACAATCTGGGGGACCTACGGCAGTTATAAACTGCTCACTTTACGGGGTCATAAAGCAGTGTCTTGAGTCTGAGGAGATAGGGACGGTATACGGCATGGTCAATGGCATCGAGGGTTTCCTTAAGGGCAATGTCATAGACCTTAAGGAGGAGTTCAGAGATCCGGAGAAGCTGGAGCTCCTTAAGCAGACTCCGGCAGCCTTCCTTGGCTCATGCAGATATAAGCTGCCGCCCATAGACGAGACTGAGGTGTATGAGGAGATGTTCGATAAATTCAATGACCTTAACATCGGGGCCTTCCTCTATATCGGCGGCAATGATTCCATGGATACGGCGGGAAAGCTGGCAGCCTACGGCAGACGCCATGGCTCGGACATACGCTTCCTTGGAGTACCCAAGACCATAGACAATGACCTTGTGGGCACGGACCATACTCCGGGCTATGGCTCTGCGGCAAAGTACATAGCTGCCACGGTCAGGGACATCTCCATAGATGCGGGGGCCTATGACCTGAAGTCCGTCACCATCCTTGAGATCATGGGCAGACATGCAGGCTGGCTATGCGCTGCCTCAGCCCTTGCAAGGAATGAGCATGAGCATAACCCGATGCTCATATATCTTCCGGAGACTCCGTTCCATATGGAGCAGTTCGTACAGAACGTAAAGGATGCCCTTGAAAAGGAAAAAAATGTGGTGGTCTGCGTCAGCGAGGGCATCAGGGACGAGGAAGGCAGACTGATATGCGAATACAAGGGCAAGGCCGAGGTGGACAGCTTCGGACATAAGAAGCTCACGGGAGCAGCCAAGCTTCTGGAGGCAGCCATCATGAGCGAGATACCTGCCGTAAAGTGCCGCTCCATGGAATTCAGCCTGACCCAGCGAAGCTCTGCCGTGCTTGCCTCAGGCCGGGACAAGGAGGAGGCCGAGCAGGTAGGCCGTGTAGCCGTCAGGGCAGCCATAGCAGGCGAGAGCCATCAGATGGTGTGCATGGAGCGTGCAGAGGGCGAGGAATACAAGATAGACTATGTGCTCAAGGATGTGGTCGAGATAGGCAATAAGGAGAAACTTATACCGAGCTGGTGGATAACCAAGGACGGCACGGACGTTACCGATGACTTCATAGACTATGTGAAGCCCCTCATCGAAGGAGAATGTGACATAAAGTATCAGGACGGACTGCCCCTCTATGTGCACAGGAGCAGGGCCTCCATGTAGACGTTTAAGCTTTTGTGTGTTATAATTTCTGAATATTTATGATGGAAGCCGCCAAGCGGCTTCCGTCTGCTGAAAAAGGATATTTGGAGGACGATATGAAAGGTATCATACTCGCCGGCGGATCGGGCACGAGGCTCTATCCCCTTACCAAGGTAACATCGAAGCAGCTGCTTCCCATATATGATAAGCCGATGATATATTATCCCCTGTCAGTGCTTATGAATGCCGGCATCAAGGACATACTCATCATCTCCACTCCCCTTGATACTCCGAGGTTTGAGGAGCTTCTGGAGGATGGCAGCCAGTTCGGCATTGACCTGAGCTATAAGGTACAGCCCTCGCCGGACGGACTTGCTCAGGCCTTCATCATCGGAGAGGAGTTTATCGGAGATGACAATGTGGCCATGATACTTGGAGACAACATCTTCCATGGACACGGCTTCACAAAGAGGCTCAGAAGGGCAGCGGAGAAAAAGACCGGAGCCACTGTATTCGGATATTATGTGGACGACCCGGAGCGCTTCGGCATCGTGGAATTCGATGAGAGGGGCAAGGCCATCTCCATAGAGGAGAAGCCACAGCATCCGAAGTCCAATTACTGCGTGACCGGACTGTATTTTTATGACAATAGGGTAGTTGAGTATGCAAAGGAGCTTAAGCCTTCGGCGAGGGGTGAGCTTGAGATAACGGACCTCAACCGTATATATCTTGAGGACGGAGAGCTGGAGGTGGAGCTTTTGGGACAGGGCTTCACTTGGCTCGATACGGGTACCCATGAGTCCCTTATGGATGCAGGCAATTTCGTAAGGACGGTGGAGACCCACCAGCACAGGAAGATAGCCTGTCTTGAGGAGATAGCCTATCTCAATGGCTGGATAACAAGGGAGCAGGTGCTTTCTGCCTACGAGATATATAAGAAGAACCAGTACGGCAAGTACTTAAAGGACGTGCTGGACGGCAAATATGTGGATAAGCTTTCGGAGGGAAGATGATGTATCTGCCCAAGGATGCTGCCATGCTGCTCTCCATGATAAACATGAAGCTCAGGGACTGCTATGAAAGTCTCGATGAGCTTTGTGAGGAAGAGGATATAGATAAGGAAGAACTTTTGAGACTGCTTTCTCAGGCCGGGTACAGCTATGACCCGGAGCGTAACTGCTTTGCCTGAGGGTCTCTATGGATATAAACAGATAACAGAAAGGAAGCGCCAAGGCGCAGAAAAAACCTATGAAGATAATAGTTACGGGAGGAGCCGGCTTCATTGGAAGCGTGATGGTCCAGTACCTTGTGAAGAATTACCCCGCAGATGAGATAATCAATCTGGATAAGCTCACCTATGCAGGAAATCTGGAAAACCTGAGGTCAGTTGAAAATGAGAAGAATTATAAATTCGTAAAGGGAGACATAGCCGACAGAAAGTTTATATTTGAGCTTTTTGATGCTGAAAAGCCTGATGTGGTCATCAACTTTGCGGCTGAGTCCCATGTGGACAGGTCAGTGGAGCATCCCGAGGAGTTCGTAAGGACCAATGTCATGGGTACCACCACCCTGCTTGATGCGTCAAGGGAGTTCGGCATAGGAAGGTATCATCAGGTATCCACAGACGAGGTCTATGGAGACCTGCCCCTTGACAGGCCGGATCTCTTCTTCACTGAGACCACGCCTCTCCATGCCTCCAGCCCCTATTCGGCTTCCAAGGCATCGGCGGATATGTTCGTTATGGCTTACCACAGGACCTATAAGCTTCCCGTGACCATATCCAGATGCTCAAACAACTATGGCCAGTATCAGTTCCCCGAGAAGTTGATACCCCTTATGATAAGCAGAGCCCTTGCCGACGAGGAACTTCCCGTATACGGCGACGGCGCCAACGTAAGGGACTGGCTCCATGTGGAGGACCACTGCCGTGCCATTGATCTGATAGTAAGGAAGGGCAGGGAAGGCGAGGTCTATAATATAGGCGGACATAATGAGAGGACCAACCTTCAGGTGGTAAAGACCATACTTGAGGCCCTTGGCAAGCCGGAGAGCCTTATAAAGTATGTCAAGGACAGACCCGGACATGACCGCAGATATGCCATCGACCCCAAGAAGCTTGAGGGAGAGCTTGGCTGGGAGCCCGTATATAATTTTGATACGGGCATCAGACAGACCATAGACTGGTATCTTGACAACAAGGACTGGTGGGAGCGCATAATCTCCGGCGAGTACCAGAATTATTTTAAGGAAATGTATAAGGACAGGGTATGAGGATATTTGTTACCGGAGCAAGGGGACAGCTTGGGCATGATATCATGCTGGAGCTCAAAAAAAGAGATATAGAGGCAGTGGGCGTCGACATAGAGGAGATGGACATCACCGATGCCGAGGCCTGTGAGAGGGTCATAACTGAGGCGGCGCCTACCCATGTCATACACTGCGCTGCTTGGACTGCCGTGGATGCCGCAGAGGAAAAGCCGGAGGCCTGCAGGAGAGTCAATGCTCTGGGCACGGAAAACATAGCCAAGGTGTGCGGAAGCTTGGGCATACCGATGATGTATTTCTCCACTGATTATGTATTCAACGGACAGGGCGAAAGGCCTTGGGAGCCTGAGGATGAAGCTGAGCCCCTTGGAGTATACGGAGAGACCAAGTATGAGGGAGAGCTGGCGGTAAGGAAGTATGTGCCGGACAAGCACTTTATCCTGCGCATACAGTGGGTCTACGGCATAAACGGTAAGAATTTCATAAAGACCATGCTTAAGCTTTCAGAGACCCATAAGGAGCTTACGGTGGTAGACGACCAGATTGGAAGCCCGACCTATACGCCGGACATAGCAAGGCTCTGCGTGGACATGATACAGACGGATAAGTACGGCACCTACCATGTAGCCAACAAGGGCTACTGCTCCTGGTATGATTTTGTCGTGGAGATATTCAGACTTACGGGCAGGGACGTGACTGTAAGACCCGTATCCAGCGAGGAGTACGGGGCCAAGGCTAGGCGTCCCTATAATTCCCGTATGGATATCAGCAAGGTAGAGGCGATGGGATTTAAGGGACTTCCGCCTTATGAGGACGCCTTAAGGCGCTTCCTTATCGAGCTTGGTGCCTGAGGAAGGCTTAGACAGGAGATAGCATGGGAAAATATTTTGGTACGGATGGATTCAGAGGAGAGGCCAATGTGGACCTTAAGGCCGAGGATGCCTTTAAGATAGGCCGTTTTCTTGGCTGGTATTATAAGGAGAAGCATCCCGGGGAAAGATGCCGCATCGTCATAGGAAAGGACACCAGACGCTCCTCATATATGTTTGAGGATGCCCTTTGTTCCGGCATAACCTCCTCAGGGGCTGATGCCTATCTGATGCATGTCACCACCACACCCTCTGTGGCATATATAGTCAGGGTGGACGGCTTTGACTGCGGCATCATGATATCCGCCTCCCACAATCCATACTATGACAATGGCATAAAGGTCATCAGCGGAAGCGGAGAGAAGATAGACGACGATACCATAGATAAGATAGAGGAATATCTGGACGGAAGGATACCCGAGCTGCCCCTTGCAAGGAGGGATGAGATAGGCCGCACTGTGGACTTTGCCTCGGGCAGGAACCGCTATATCGGATATCTCATATCCCTTGCTGACCGGAGCTTCAAGGACAAGGATGTGGCCCTTGACTGCTCAAACGGCTCTGCCTCATCCATAGCAAAGCCGGTATTTGATGCCTTGGGAGCAAGGACCCATGTCATGGCCTGCGAGCCCAACGGTACCAATATCAATGACGGCGTGGGCTCGACCCATGTGGAGAAGCTTCGTGAGTTCGTCCTTAAGGAGCACTGCGATATAGGCTTTGCCTATGACGGAGATGCGGACAGGTGCCTCTGTGTGGATGAAAACGGTGAGCTGATAAACGGAGACCAGATAATGTATGCCTGCGGAAAGCTCATGAAGGAAAAGGGTGAGCTTTCAGAGGACATGATAGTCGTCACTGTCATGTCAAACTTCGGGCTTTTCAAGGCCTTTGACAGGGAAGGCATCAGATATGAAAAGACCAAGGTCGGAGACCGCTTCGTATATGAGTGCATGGCGAAGCATGACTACAGCCTTGGCGGTGAGCAGTCCGGCCATATCATATTTTCAAAGTATGCCACTACTGGAGACGGCATACTGACATCCCTGAGGATGATGGAGGTCCTTCTGGAGCGCAAGTGCAGCGCATCCAAGCTGGTGGAGGACTGTCCCATGTATCCCCAGTGCCTTAAAAATGTCAGGGTAAGCAGCAAGGAGGCTGCCCTTTCAAATGCCAAGGTTCAGGCGGCGGTGGATGCCGTGGCTAAGAAGCTTTCGGATACGGGAAGGATACTCGTCAGGGAATCAGGCACCGAGCCGGTCATCCGGGTCATGGTAGAGGCTGCGACGGAAAAGGAATGTGAGGACCTTGTGGATGAGGTCATAGCAGTTATCGAGAAAGAGGGTCTTAAGGAGACCGATGCTTAATTTCAGGAGATATGAGCCCCAGCAGGGCTTTTCATATAAGGACAGGAGCTGGCCGGACAAGGTGCTGACAAAGGCGCCGCGGTGGTGTTCCGTGGATCTGAGGGATGGTAATCAGGCCCTTATCAAGCCGATGAATGTGGAGGAAAAGATAGAGTTCTTCCAGATGCTCCTTCGGCTTGGCTTTAAGGAGATCGAGGTGGGCTTTCCCTCTGCTTCCCGTGTGGAGTTTGATTTTGTCAGGCAGCTTTCTGACAGGAAGCTCATACCCGATGATGTGTATATCCAAGTCATCACCCAATGCCGCAGGGAACAGATAATCAAGACCTTCGAAGCCATTGAGGACATGCCGAGGGTCATTTTTAATATATATAATCCCGTTTCCTCGCTCCAGAGGGATGTGGTTTATCATAAGGATTCGGGAGAGGTGAAGTATATCGCCACCAGTGCTGCAAAGCTGGTGAAGGAGCTTCGCTGGGAGCATGAATTCAAGGGAGAGTTCGTACTGGAGTATACTGCAGAATCCTTCAGCGGGGCCGATATGAAATTTGCCCTTGACGTATGCGAGGCGGTAAAGGATATCTGGATGCCCAGCGAATTCAATCCCCTCATCATAAATCTGCCTGCCACCGTGGAGGACCATATGCCCCATGTGTATGCGGACATGATAGAGTGGATGAATGACAACATCTCAGACAGGGACAAGCTGACCCTGAGCATTCATCCCCACAATGACAGGGGCACAGGCATAGCCGCCTCAGAGCTTGGGCTTATAGCAGGGGCAGACAGGATAGAGGGTACCCTGTTCGGAAACGGAGAGAGGTCCGGCAATGCGGATATCATGACCCTGGCCTACAATATGTTTTCGCAGGGCATAGATCCGGGGCTTGCACTGGAAAATGAGCCCGAGATACAGGAGGTCTATGAGCGCTGCACCGGCATGGGAGTGTATGAGCGTCATCCCTATGCAGGAAAGCTGGTGTTTACGGCCTTTTCCGGCTCCCATCAGGACGCCATCAATAAGGGCATTCATGCCATGCAGAAGGAGGGCTCGGATATATGGAGGGTGCCCTACCTTCCCATCGACCCTTCGGATATCGGAAGGACCTATGAGCCCATCGTCAGGATAAATTCCCAGTCAGGAAAGGGCGGCGTGGCCTTTGTGCTGGAGAGCTACTATGGCTATAAGCTTCCCAAGGCCATGCACAGGGAGTTTGCCAAGATCATACAGGACATCAGCGAGCGGCGGGGAGAGATACAGCCTGCAGAGGTATTTTCGGCCTTTGAGGATAATTATATAATACGCCATGGCGAAGTGGAGTTTGAGGGCATCAGCATCACTGACACGGCCTTTGACCATGGAGAGCGCCAGACCCTTATAAAGCTCAGATTTCTGCTCAGGGGAGAGGAGGAGGAATTTGCAGGCCTTGGAAACGGCCCCCTTGATGCGGCCCAGCAGGCCCTGGAGGAGGCGCTGCATGTCAGAATGAGGATACTCGACTATACCGAGCATGCGCTGTCAGCAGGCTCTGCGGCAGACGCAGTGGCCTATATACAGTTGTTAGACCAGGATACAGGCAGGATAGCCTTCGGCGTGGGACGCTCCAGCAATACGATGAAGGCCTCCATCAGAGGACTGTTTTCAGCAGTGAACAGATTATTTTATGCTAAGGAGATAAAGAGATGATACGAGACCGCTATGACTATCTGCTTTGCGGAGCAGGACTTTACAATGCAGTGGTGGCCTATCATGCCATAAAGGCCGGAAAGACCTGCCTCGTGGTGGAAAAGAGGGACCATCTGGGCGGCAATGTGTACTGTGAGGACGTGGAGGGCATACATGTGCATAAGTACGGTGCCCATATATTCCATACCAGTGATGAGAGGGTGTGGAACTTTGTCAATTCCTTCTGTGAATTCAACCGCTACACCAATTCTCCCGTGGCAAATTATAAGGGCGAGATATACAACATGCCCTTCAATATGAATACCTTCAATAAGATGTGGGGCGTGGTAACTCCCGCCGAGGCGAAGGAAAAGATAGATTCCCAGAGGGCCAAGGCCGTTTCTGAGCCGAGCAATCTTGAGGAACAGGCCATAAAGCTCGTGGGAGAGGATATCTATAAAAAGCTGATAAAGGGCTATACCGAAAAGCAGTGGGGCAGGGACTGCAGTGAGCTTCCTGCCTTCATCATAAAGAGACTGCCCGTGCGCTATACCTATGACAATAACTACTTCAATGACAGGTTTCAGGGCATACCCATAGGCGGCTACAATGTCATCATCGACAGGCTCTTTGAGGGCTGCGATACCATGTGCGGCTGTGATTTCCTTAAAAACAGGGAGCTCATGCACGTGGCAGACAAGGTAGTGTATACCGGAGCCATCGATGAGTTCTTTGATTACAGCGAGGGAGAGCTGAGCTACAGGTCCCTCCGTTTTGAGACTGAGCTCCTTGATATGGAGAACTATCAGGGCAATGCCGTTGTGAATTATACCGACAGGGAGACCCCCTATACAAGGATAATAGAGCATAAGCATTTTGAATTCGGCACCCAGCCTAAGACCGTCATCACAAGGGAGTATCCGGCGGATTATAAGCGGGGCATGGAGAGGTATTATCCGGTCAATGATGAGCCTAACCAGAAATTATTTGAAAAATATAAGGCTAAAGCCGAAGAAATGAACAAAAACAGAAAAGATTCAGAACCAGAAATAATATTTGGCGGAAGATTGGGCGAATATAAGTATTATGACATGGATAAGGTCATAGCCTCTGCCCTTAGCTTCTGTGATACTGAATTCGGAAGGATAGGATAAATACTGACGAAGCTTGGAAGGAATATAGCCCCTGCCAGTGCTCAGGTACAAAAGCAAAATAAGCAGCATAAGGGCTAAAGGATCTATGGCAGCAGCTGTAAGGGATACGGCTGAGGCTGAGATAAAAGCTATTGGGATGGATATAGTATATAACTGCGATGAAAAATTTATAGGATATGCGGCAGTCAGCATAGTCTCTCTTCTCGAAAATAACAGGGAGGAGCCGGATATACATATCCATATCCTTTCAAACGGCATCAGCAGCGCATCCATGGAAAGGCTTTCTGCTATGGCAGCTTCCTATGAAGCGGAGGACAGGCGCCGAAGCCTTAGCTTTTTAGACATAGGAGATATGGAGGAGATGCTGAGGCAGAGGACCGGTACCGAGGTGTCGGTGGGACGCTTCAGCTATACTGCACTCGGGCGCATATTTGCATCGGAGCTCATAAAGGAAGTCTCAAGGCTCCTTTATATAGACAGTGATACACTGGTGCTTGGAGGACTTTCTGAGCTTTACGGACTTTCCCTTAGTGGGTGCCTTGCAGCCATGGCCATAGAGCCTACCATATATTCCGAGGTCAAAATAGCGGCAGGGCTTTCGGAGGAGGAGCCCTATTTTAATTCGGGGGTCATACTCATGGACGCTGAGGGGCTTAGGAGGGAGCATATGGCTGAAAAGGCCGTTTCCTATATCAGGAGCTCCTCGGGAAGCTTCAGCTTCGCGGATCAGGATATACTTAATCATGTGCTTAGGGGCAGGGTCAAGGTGATGCCCCAGCGCTTCAATTTCTTTTCAGGCTATTATTATAGAAGCTACGAAAGTCTTATAAGGCTTTATCCCGGCTTTTCCGAGGGCGGAGCCAAGGAGGACTTTAAGGCTGCGAAGAAAAGGCCTGTCATAGTACATTTTGCAGGGGATGAGAGGCCTTGGATAGAAGGTAATTTCTGCCCCTACAGGAGGAAGTACAGAAGCTATAAAGCCCTCACACCATGGAGGGATGAGCCGGATATAAAGGGCAGGAGGGCCTATATGCTTTTTTATCATATGGTCAATCTTGCCACGGCCATGGCCCCGGGCCTTAGGGAGCTAATATCCAAAGCATATTATCAGATGAAAGTAAGGAAGAGCTGAGATGAGGCGAGCAGCAGCAGTCATACTTAATTATAATGATGCCGAGGCCTCCATTGAGGCGGTGAAACGGCTCAGGGACATGAGCCATATATCCCATGTCATAGTGGTGGACAATGCTTCCACGGACGGAAGCGCAGAGCTCATAGGCCGGTATCTGGACGGGCTTAATGAGGCGGACAGGCAAAAGGAGGAGGCTTGCTCAGCCAAGGCTAAGGCGGGCCGCCATTTTAAGAATTCTGACGCTTCTCCCAAGCTTGGGTCAAAGGACAGGCCCGAGGAGTTTGAGCTTCGCTATATGCTGGTGCTTTCGGACAGGAACGGAGGCTATGGCTATGGCAACAATATAGGTGTAAGATATGCCTATGAAGTACTGGGAGAGGGCCTCTGCCTCATAGCTAATCCGGATTCGATATTTGAGGATGAGCTCCTTGGCTCCATGCTGAAGGCTCTCGAAGATGAGGATACGGTGCTCTGCGGGGCGGTCATGAGCTCTAAGGAGAAGGCTGACTATGAGGATATGATAAGCTCGGCATGGCCCTTAAGGACGGCATTTTCAGAGCTCCTTAATTCGGGCCCTATCATGCGGCGTCTTTTTAGGAAGCAGCTTAATTATGACAGAGACTGGTTTTCCGGAGGGGAAGAGGCAGAAGTGGGCTGTGTCCATGGTTCCCTGCTCCTCCTTGACTGTAAGAGCTTCTTGGCCCTTGGAGGCTTTGATGAAAGGGTATTTTTATATTGTGAGGAAAATATCCTCGCCCATAAGATAAGGGACAGGGGCTATAGGATAAGGCTGTGCCTTAAGGGGAGCTACAGCCATAAGGGTGCCTCCTCGATAAAGCACGCAGGGCTTTCGGCCTGCAGAAGACAGGCCATAAGGCAGAGCTCGGAGCGCTATTATTACAGGCATTATCTTAAGGCAGGCCTGCTGTTCATGGCCTTTTCGTATGTATTTCAAATGATAGTCATGCTGGAGACATTTGTATATGAAAAATTCCTTTCCAAATAAATACAGCATAAGCATAGTGACAGCGCTTACCGGAGGCAGCGGGGAGCTTGAGGGCTTTTTGCTTCCGCTTTTTAAGCAGGACCTTGGCGGCCTTGAGATCATACTCGTGGCTGACGGTGCTTCCTTAACTAATGAAGGCCCCGGTAAGCCTGAAAAGGGAAAGACCAAGACCGATGCCAAGGCTAAGCTTCTTAAGGAGGCGGAAAGGATAAGGGAGCTTGCCAGAGGAGAGCTGCCGGAGGCCTCGGGCCTTGATGCAGAGATCCGCATCTTATATATAGGTGAGGATGCGGCAGAGCAGGGAAGGGAGGCTCCCAGCGCAGGGGCTGAGGATACTGCGGCATATTTTAGCAGGGGACTTATGTCGGTCAGGGGAAGGTTCTTCATGAGCCTTACCATAAGGGACCGCATCTCTTTAGGCTCCCTGAAGGAGCTATATGATACGGCCTTAAATCAGGAGCTCGATCTTCTGATGGGCGGAGTGGAATATGAGGAGGCCGGAGAGGCCCTTAGAAGGCGCATACCGGAGGACAGGCTGTTTTCAGATACGGAGGCCTTCCTCGATACGGTATTTTCAGACTGCTTTGATAAGGGACTCATAGGGGCCCTTGGCAATAAGCTATATAGGACCGGGGTATTGGAGAAGGGCGGACTGGGATACAGGCAGGGGCTTTATGAGAAGGCGGAGGCAGAATTTGCCCTGAGATTTATAGGACAGGCTGCCGCCTGCGGAACTGAGAGACTGCTCATATCAGTCATGGGAAGGCGAGAGGAGATATCAGACCTTGAGGCCCTTATTCCCGTGCTTAAAGCCTATAATGAGCTCTTTGACAGTCATGAGATAAATGATGATACCGTCAATGCGATGAATAACAGCATGCTGAGGCAGTTTATCGATGAGCTCAGGCTTGCCTACGCTTCCTCGGAGCTTAATGAGACTGAAAAGCTCTGTGCCCTTACCGGGGTCGTAAGGAAGAAGGAATTTATGGAGCTCCTAAAGGATACCTTTCCTACGGGAGCAGAAAATAAGGCTATAAGCTTTATGCTTAGGAAGGGATTTTTCACGGGAGTCCATAAGCTTCTTCTGCTCTGTCCGAAGCGGGAGGGCATAAGGCTGAGACAAAGATATGGCACAGAGGCCTCGGAGGAGGAGCTTAAGAAGGAGGGCCGGGGCTCGAGACGAAGGACCAAGGCTGAAAAGGCAGAGCCCGCTGCTCCAGAAGTTAAAGAAGATTCGGGTAGTGCCAAGCAGGAGGACAGCAAGGCTCCTTACAAGGAGACTTCAGAGGCAGGACCTGTTTCGGATAAGGTAAATGAGCTGCAGCAGGAAACTAAAGAAGCAAAGGAGCCGGCTCCTGAGGAGCCGGCACAGACAGCGGTGAATGAGGAGCCGGATACTGCGGAGTCTGTCAGCAGTCCTAAGGAGGGGGATGAGGCCTCCACTCAGGGAGAGCTTTCTGACAGCGAGCTTGAGGACATAAAGAAGCACCTTGAGGCTGATATCGATATGATGTGAGCAAAGGGCAAAAGGAGGAGAGGCTATGGAAGCCAAGGAAAATAATATATTTGTCACGAGGGCTTCGCTTCCGCCCTATGAGGAATATGAGGAGCTTATAAAGGATATCTGGCATAGCCATTTCCTTACCAATATGGGCAGATACCATGAGGAGCTCAAGGAGCGTCTCCGTGAGTATCTTTCCACCTCAGGCATAGAGCTTTTTACCAACGGACACCTTGCCCTTGAGATGGTATTTCAGGCCTTTGAGCTTAAGGGAGAGGTCATCACTACGCCTTTTACCTTTGCCTCCACCACCCACGCCCTTGTCAGGGCAGGCCTTAAGCCTGTCATGTGCGATATCAGAGGCTCGGACTGTACCCTCGACCCTGACAGGATAGAGGAGCTTATCACGGACAGGACGGTGGCCATAGTTCCGGTCCATGTCTACGGTATGATATGCGACTATGAACGGATAGCCTCCATAGCAAGGAAGCATGGGCTTAAGGTCATATATGATGCGGCCCATACCTTCGGAGAATTTGTGGATGGAAGGAGCGTAGCTTCCCTTGGGGATGCCTCCATGTTCAGCTTCCATGCCACTAAGGTATTCAATACCATAGAGGGAGGAGCGGTGACTTGGGATGCAAAGAGGCCTGAGCTTGAGTTCCTTTCTGACAGGCTCTATAAGCTTAAGAACTTCGGTATAACCGGAAAGGAAAGCGTGGAATTCGTAGGAGGTAATGCCAAGCTCAATGAATTCTGTGCAGCCATGGGCATATGTAATCTTCGGCATGTGGATGCGTGGATAGCCGAGAGGAAGCTTCGTTTTGATATATATAAAGAGAGGCTTTCAGGACTAAAAGGACTGAGACTTCTCTCTTATCAGGATAATGTAAAGTATAACTACGCCTATATGCCGGTCATATTTGAGGCAGGCAGGGATATGAGGGACCGTATATATGACGGGCTGTGTGCAGAGGGCATTTTCCCGAGAAAGTATTTTTATCCTGCGGTCAATGCCTTTGAGTGCTATAAGGGCATACTTGACCCTAAGTCTACTCCCATCGCCGGGCGTATATCCGAGAGCGTGCTGACCCTTCCCATATATCCTGAGCTTGAGCTTTCTGATGTGGAGCGCATATGCTCCCTTATAGCAGATATGCTGAAGGAAGGTGTATGAAGCATAACAACGTTTTGAACCTTTTCGGGCCCTGCATGATGCAGGGCCTGTTTTTATGTATATATGAGGTCAAGGTCAGTGTACGCCGGCAAAAGGGATGAAGGCCGTCAATGAATGAGAAAGTGGTGGCTGAAAAACCGC